>CAYRVS010000013.1:0-53844 GCA_964427725.1 uncultured Planctomycetaceae bacterium
CTTCAGACGGGAATTGGAGTCGGCGTACGGCCCGGAATGGCGGGTCGCCGTCCGCGGCCAGGCCGGGCCCGATCGCAATGGGTCGTTCCCCGATGAAATGCTCTGGGACTCGCACGCCATCCTGTCGGTGATGTGGGAGCATTGGAACGCCGTCTTCCGGCAACGGCTGGGACTCTTCGAGCGATCCCTCGTCAGCGAGCTGCGCGAGTATCGCAACCTGTGGGCCCATCAGGCGATCCTCACCGAAGACGACGCCTACCGCGTGGTCGATACGGTGCAGCGGCTCCTCGCCGCCGGGGAAAGTCCCGACGAACCCCTCAACGATCTCGAACGGATCAAGTTCGACCTGCTGCGGCAGATGCTCGGCCGGCAGGTGAATGACGATCTGCTGCGGGCGCGCTCCAACCGCCAACGCTGGACCGAAGTGACGCTGTACGCCGTCGCCTGCATCGCCGTGGTGACGACCACCGTCGTGGCGATGGTCCCGAAGAATCCCCTCGCGGGACTGATTCTGTGCGGGTTCACGGTCTTGGTCTTCGGCTACATCATCGTGAACCGCTGGCGGGCCGCCGTCCCGATCCATGGGGTCCACGAATGCACGAAGTGCCGGAAGATCATCTACAGCGAGGTCTGCCCGTACTGCGAAGCGCCGCCGTCGTCGACGATTCTGCGCGGGGCGTCATCGCTACGGTTGGCCACCGCCCGCGAAGCCGGCACCCCCCGCACGTGAGAGATGGTTGAGGGTTGAAGGTTGAGGGTCAAGACCAGGAATTAGGAACTCGGTCTTGGCCATCAACCCTCAACGATTCCCTCATCGCCCGAACCAATCCTTGACGACCCGTGTCGTGAGACTTATTCTGCGTCCGTTGTGACCTTGGGAAATCCTAGTTTCATGAACCTCCTTCGGCGACTGTCCCTACTGCGACTGACCCGTCACGGGTGAGGTTCGGGGAGCGTTTCGCCGTCGTTTGCGTGCATCGTTCCACCCCGCGACCCCACCGGTTGCGGGGTTTTTTGTTGGTCTGATCGGGTAAAGTGTCTCGGTTTTCGCTCGCGACCCCAGCGGTTCGCCCCGGAGTGCTCGTCATGTCCGCCGATCATGTGATCATCTTCGACACCACCTTGCGCGACGGGGAACAGTCCCCCGGTTGCAGCATGACGGTGGCCGAGAAACTCACCGTCGCCGAGGCGCTCGTCGAGCTGGGGGTCGACGTCATCGAAGCGGGCTTTCCGATCGCCTCGCCGGGCGATTTCGAGGCGGTGAAGGCGGTCGCCGACAAGTTCGGCTCGCGGACCACCATCTGCGGGCTCGCGCGGTGCCGCAAGGACGACATCGAGCGCGCCGGCGCGGCACTCGCCGGCGCGGCGAACCGGCGGATTCACCTCTTTCTCGCCACGAGCGCCATCCATCGCCAGCACAAATTGAAGATGGCGAAGGAGGAGATCGTCCGCGCGACGATCGAGCACGTGCGGATGGCGAGGCAGTACACCGACAACATCGAGTTCTCGCCCGAGGACGCCGCGCGGACCGAACTCGATTTCCTCAGCGAAGTCGTCGAGCAGGCGATCGCCGCCGGCGCGACGACCGTCAACATTCCCGATACGGTCGGCTACGCCACGCCGAATCACTACTTTCAGGTCATCAAGCATCTCCGCGACCATGTCCCCAACATCGACCGGGCGGTCATCAGCACGCATTGCCACAACGATTTGGGGCTCGCCGTCGCCAACAGCCTCGCGGCGGTGGAGGCGGGGGCCCGGCAGATCGAATGCACGATCAACGGGCTCGGCGAACGGGCCGGCAACGCCGCACTGGAAGAGGTCGTGATGGCGTTGCGGACCCGCCACGACTACTACCAGATCGGCACGAAGATCCACACGCCCAAGTTGTGCGGCGTCAGCCGGCTCGTCTCGTCGATCACCGGCATGCTCGTCCAACGCAACAAGGCGATCGTCGGTCAGAACGCCTTCGCCCATGAAGCCGGCATCCATCAGCACGGCATGCTCCAGAACCGCAGCACGTATGAAATCATGCGGCCGGAGGACGTCGGCTACGTCGGCACCAGTCTGGTCTTGGGGAAGCACAGCGGTCGACATGCCTTCCGGACCCGCGTGACCGAGCTCGGCTTCAACCTCGACGACGCCACGTTCCAGAAGGTCTTTGAGGACTTCATCGTCCTCGCCGACAAGAAGAAGGACGTGTACGACGCCGACATCGTCGCCCTCATCGACAACCGCGTGAACGTCTCCCCCGATCGCTGGCAGTTGCAACGGTTCCACATCGCGGCGGGGACCGGCACGATTCCCACCGCGACCGTCGAGCTGCAGGATTCCGAGAAGGGGGTCGTCGTCTGCGACGCCGCGATCGGTGACGGTCCGATCGACGCCGTCTGCCGCGCGATGGAACGGATTCTCGGCGTCACGGCGACCCTCAAGGACTATCAGGTCCGCAGCGTCTCCGGGGGCAAAGAGGCGCAAGGGGAGGTGCTGGTCGAACTGATCGCGAACGGCCGCCGCTATCACGGCAAGGCGGTCAGCACCGACATCATCGAGGCGAGCGCGCAGGCCTACTTGAAGGCGCTCAACAAGTCGGTCGCCGACGGTCCGTCGGAAGCGCCGGCCCCGGGGGTGTGACGCGCCGGCCCCGGACTCTCAGCCGTAAACGCCGGACCAGCCGGTTGACTTGAAGCGTGTGCCACTGGCTTCGCCAGTGGTCTTTCGCCGTCGAATCAAGTTCGGATCGGACTGGCGAAGCCCGTGGCACACCAAGGCATGCCCCCTCCGAGCGTTAACTCGTCGAGTGAACGAGGGCAAGTGCTTTATCACAGCATGATTTAGGGTGCCACTGGCTTTGCCAGTGCGATTGAAGTTGGATCGCCGTCGATAGATCGCACTGGCGAAGCCAGTGGCACACATCCCCGGATCAAGCTATGGCATAGCCCTAGCCGGTTCAGCGCGGCGCGACATACGCCTTGAGCGCCGCGACGAAGGCCCGCAGCATCGGGGTGTTGTCGTGCCAGGTGCGGCCGCTGATCAGGTTGCCGTCGACGTGGCACGGCACGTTCACGTAGCTCCCGCCGAACGTGGTGATGTCGAGGGCGCACTTCGCCACCGTCGTCAACGTCCGTCCCGCCAGACAGCCCGCGGCGGCGGCGATTTCGACCCCATGACACACGACGCAGATCGGTTTGCCCGCCTCGAAGAAATGCCGCGTCGTCGCCTGCAAATCTGGGTCGTACCGGATGTATTCCGGCGCGCGGCCCCCGGAGAGGAACAACCCGACGTAATCGGCGGGGTTGACGTCCCGAAACGCGACGGTCGCCTGAATGTGATACGCCGGCTGCTCGCGGGTGATGTCCCACGGAATCGAGTCGTTGGGCGGGATTTCATGCATCACGCCGTGATACTTGCGAACCTCGGGCCCCGAGACGACCACCTCAAACCCATCCTCCGGCAGCCGAAAGAAAGGATACAACGTATCCAGCACTTCGGTCGCATCACCAATCGGCATCAGGACTTTGTGAGTCATGGGACGCGGAGTTCCTCGCGAGGATGACGGAGGGTTGTCGGTGGTCCGTGGGTGAGAGGGTTGGCGGGGCTTCGCGTGCCACGACCAACGCCATCGTATCCTCGCTCGCGGTCGCGAGCGGCGTCAATCTTCCGAACGTCGGAGGGCCGACGCTCCTTCGCGAATGATCCAGGCCTCGCCAACCGGTGGATCGCGCACGACCTGCACCAGCCCGCCCGGCCAGGTGATTTCCAGTTCGGCGAACGACTCCCCCGCCGGAAGCCCCCACCGCAGTTCGGCGTCGCTCTGGGACAGATAACTGCCTCCGCCATAGCGTTGACGATGCTGCGTCCGGCCCGATGACGTCTTGAGAATCGCCCGGGCCCCGACCGCATCGCGATTTCCCGCGCGACCGATCAGCCGAACGCGACAGGGTCGACCTCGCGTCGCCGTCGCGTTCCGCAAGATGGTCACCGGTTGATTGCTGTGCACGGCGAGCAGGTCACAGCGGCCATCCCGATCGAGATCCCCCGCCGCCAGTCCCCGGCCAAGATGGCTCCGCGCGAAGTAGCCTCCCGCGGGACCGGGCATCACCCGCGCGAACCGGGCCCCACCCAGATTTTCCAGCAAGACGGGCGGCTGGGCCTCCGTGCTGTTGGGGGGGTGGTACACGATATGTCCGTTAAGTACGGCCAAGTCTTCATCGCCGTCGAGATCGAAGTCCTCGGAGATCGTGCCGAACCCGACGTAAATGTTGCCCAGCGCCGTCACGCCCGAAGCGCGGCTGATGTGCTGAAACGCTCTCTGCCCCAGGTTGCGATAGAGCGCAAAGGTCTCCTGCTCGAAGTTCGTGACCCACAGGTCGGGGAGCCGGTCCCCCTCGAAGTCCCCGAGCGCCAGACCCATGCTGCCGTTGGGTTGGCCACGATCATCCACCGCCGCGCCGGCGACCAAGCCCCCTTCCGTGAACCGGCCCGCGCCGTCGTTCCAGTACAGGAAATTGTCGGTGGTGTCGTTGGCGACATACACGTCGACGGCGCCGTCCAGATCGTAATCGGCGAGCAGGACCCCCAAACCCTTGCCTTCCGGCACCAATCCGGCTTCCCGATCAACCGGGCGGAAGCCCCCGTCCCCCGTGTTGAGGAAGAGGACGTCGTTCAACCCGCGGAACTCGCGGGGCGGGCAGACGTCGCGCCCCTCCGGCCCGCGCCCTCGGCATGGCGGATCATGGTCGAACGACCAATCGACGTAATGCGCCACATACAGGTCGAGCGCGCCGTCTCCATTGACGTCGGCCCAACCCGCGCTCGAACTCCAGGCCGGGTCGATCAGGTTCGTCGTCCGGGTGTCCTCTTGGAACGTTCCATCGCCCAGATTGGTCCATAACTGCACCCCGCCGTAGCCGGTCACCAACAGATCGGCGCAGCCGTCATCATTCCAATCCCCCACCGCACACCCATGGGAGTAATGCGCCGAGGCGGCGCATCGCGCCAGGTCGGCCGTTCCGCGCCAATTCAAACCGTCACCGGATCGCCACAAGTGATGCGGCAGGCCGCGTAAGCCGGGCTCGGCGGTGAATTCGCCGCCGCCCGGCATAAAGATGTCGAGCCGACCGTTCAGATCGTAATCCAGCAGCGCTCCCCCTCCGCCAAGCGATTCGAGGATCGCATAGCGGTGGGCTTCACGACCGTTGCGATACGTTCCCGGCGGCTGGAGCCGTTCCCCGTCATCGAGAAACTGAAACGCCGAAACGGTCGTCGCGGGCCCCGCGGACTGGTCGGCTGACGTGGTCGACGGGAGATCGGTCGCGGGCCTCGGGCCACAGCCCGCCAACAGCCCCAGCAGCCAACACGTCGCGCCACGGGCCCACCGGATCATGGCGTTGCTCCTTCCTCGGCGATCGCGCGATGACGCGCGGCGGCTTCACGATATTCCGGCTCCGCTTCGGACAACTCCGCATAGTAGTCGGCCAACAGTTGATGTGCTCGCCGATGCCGCGGCTCGCGCCGCAGGACTTCGCGTAGCCAGAATTCCCCGCGGACCCCGTGCGATTCGGTGATGAAGATCTCGCCGATCCGCAGCCGCGCCTCCAATTGCGGGTCCTCCGGGTTCCGGCGCACCTCGTCCACCAACCGATCCGCTTCGGCGACCAGCCCCCGAATCCGCTGGACCTCGCGGAGCTCCGCGTCGGCCGCCTCCGTTTGACCCGCCGCGCGCAGCGCCACCGCCCGAGCATAACGGGCTTCAAGTTGCCGTCGATCATGTCGCAAGACCAATTCGAGCCACGGGAGCGCTTCGGCGTACCGTTGCCGTTCGCTGAGCAGCATCCCGAGCTCCAATTCGATCGGTCGTCCCCGTTCGGGTTCCCCCACGCGCTGAAAGCTGATCAGGATCCGTTCCTGGGGGACTTGCGTCAGGCCCTCCAATTCGGCGACCGCCTCGTCGAGTCGCCCTTGAATCCGCAGGCACCGCGCGCGGCCATATCGCGGCGCCGCGTTCTCCCGCATCGGCAGCGCCCCTTCGAAGGCCTCGCGCGCTTCGTCCGCCCGATTGAGGTCCAGCAGCATTCGCCCCAACGCGTAGCGGGCGGGCCAGTGTCGCGGCTGTCGTTCGAGCGCCGCACGCAGCGCTTGTTCCGCTTCCGCGGTCTGACCCAAATGGTCGTAACGACGCCCCTCCGCGTAATAGGGCTGGGGGTCACGCGGGTATTCGGTCTTCCACGCCGAGAGAATCGTCAGCGCGACCGCCGGGTCCCCGGCGATCAACGCGCCATTGACATACGCCTCGCAGATTTCCGCCCCGTCATCCCCGGGGTTCAGCAGCCACCGGTTGAGTTCCCCGGCAATCGAGGTGAGGTCCCCAGCTTGGGCCTGAATCAGCAGCAGTTCACCGAGAATCCGCCGCCGATCAACTCCGCGTTCTCCGGCGAGCTCCAGCAGCTTGGTCGCCTCGACGGTCTCATGCCGTTTGCGGTGGAGCCGCGCCTCGAGAAACAGGCTGTCGGCGGAGCGCGGGGGGAACCGATTCAGCCAAGCCAGGCACGTCTCGGCTCGATCGTAATCCCGGGCGGCCAACTGCCGGACACAGCCGGCATGCAGTCCCCAGCGCAGCCCGCCCCACAGCAGCAGCCCGATGAAGCCGCCGATGAGCAGCTTCCGACCCCGCCGATTCGCGCGCGCCGTAGGGACCGCGGGACGGGATCGGGAAGCGCTCATCACCCTCATCCTGCGTCGGTCCGCCGCCCGAACCCATGGATGTGCGGAACAGCCCGGAACGGCGCACATCGATCAGGCGGTCGGGTCGGCGAGCGAGATCACTTGATCTTGGCGACCATCTTCGACGCTTGCGCCTTGATCTGCTCGGGGTTCTGCATGTTCTCCAAGACGGACAAGTCCTTCAACAACTGATCGGCCAACGCCGCGTCCGACCCTTGCAGCCCCTTGATCGCGTCGCTCAAACCGGCCAAGCCACTCCCGCCGGCTCCCGAGGCCGCGATCCCTTCCAGCCGCTGCTTGAGTTGATCCTTGCCCGACACCTTCAAGGCTTCTTCGGTCGACGGGATGTCGGGTGGAGTACCGGTTCCGCCGCAACCAAGCACAGCAACGAGCAAACCCACGGACAAGACCCGGTGGCACTTCATAGTGGCGATTTCTAGTTGGGAGCCGGAAGGCTCGAAGAGGGGGATACGGCCTCTGTTAGACGTCTGAGGCAGACATTCGCAAGCGGAAGCGAACAGGGGATGAAAGCCTGTGGCTCGCATCCCCTGTTTACATTCGACAGACTATCGTCGTCGACAGTGGCTTACTACCAGTCACCGACGGTGACGCCGTCGTTGCGAGCGCCGACCGCCTGCCAGATCGCCCAGTCGATGTTCTCGGTGGCGAACTTGACCGAACCGTCGACCAGCAGAATGTGCACCCCGCCGGTATGTCGGCTCCGCGCGGCATGCATCCCCGGGCCGTCGAAATTGCAATCGTTGCAATGGAAGGTCACGTTCGGCCATTGGCTGTTGGGTGTCAGCAGAGTATTGAACAGCGTCCGCCCCGGTTGACCTCGGAACCACCGCTCCCCGACCGCGTTTGGGTTGATGTCGGTGATCGCAGCAGCTGCAGCTCCCCATGTGTCAACGTTCGCCTTCGTGATCCCAGTCGGGACCGACCACGGCGCGGCGTTGCCGCCGGCGATACCGTTCCCGTCACGCACAGCGGCCCGGCCCCCGGGGCTGGTCAGGACTTCCCCCGTCGGCGCGGCGATGATTTCCGCCGCCGCGATCACGTTCGACGTCCCGTCCACCACCGCTGCGATGTTCACCGGCGTCGTCCGGTTGAAGACCCCGTTCTGGTCGGTGTTCGGCACCGCCCAGCCCTTGTTCGAGCCTTGGTTCAACGCGTAGTTGTTCACCGCCCGAGGCCCGGTGTTCCGGAACGGATCCGAGGGGCACATGAAGGCCGGCAGTTGCCGAGTGTCAAGCGACCACGGAGCATTCTCGCCAGCACCGGCAGCCCCATCGCAACAGGCGCGGCGGTTTTGTTGAACTGCGTCTTGCACGGTGTTGTAGAGCGGGGCCTGATCGATGTACGGCAGAATCATCGCATGGGCGCTGTAGGTCCGCCAGCCGGCCCCGTCGGTCCCTTCGATCACCGGACCGATCGTCCCCCGGGGGAACATCAGGAAGTTGTCGTGATAGTTGTGCAGCGCCAGTCCCAACTGCTTGAGGTTGTTGCGGCACTGGGTGCGGCGGGCCGCTTCCCGCGCCTGCTGCACGGCGGGCAGCAACAGCGCGATGAGGATCGCGATGATCGCGATCACCACCAGGAGTTCGATGAGGGTGAACCCTCGCGAGCGCAATTTCGGCATGGACGGTCTCCAGAAAGAGAGGGGGAAATGAAGATTCCACGAATGTGGATGTGTCAACGTTTGGATTGTAGTCACGTATCGGCGTTGCTTGCAACTCTACACCAAGCCAGCGTGCCGGGTGGCGGATTTCACTCCGTCGCGGATTTTCCCGAACACGCGGCAACGGAACCACCGACCCATGCAAGACGTATCTCCATACCGGGTTGGACGTTACGCAGCAATACAATTGAGGGTGCCTCGAAGCGTGGAGGACGCGAAACTTGTCTGGCATGGCCCGAGTGGCCTAGATCGCAGCGAGGATTGTGCATGTCGCCTGACATTTTTTTCAGGAGAAAAAAATCACAGCGGGACGGATTGTGGGGGTTTCCTGAAGCACCTCATGTGTTAAGACGGCCGTAGGTGGTTCGTGCCGTGCCGTAGGAAGTCCTGATGACCGAGCCATCGAGGGCTCGAGCCGAGGACCCGCAGTTTTGCGAGGGTTGATGATCGGTCATCCAGGGCGGATTCGCCAAGCACGAATCCTGCTGACGTGCGACATCGATCCGATGCCGTGCCGTCGGTCGCAGCAGCAAGCCCGCCTCGTCACATCACTGCGGTCATGGCTCGACGAAGACCACCGTTGCGGTGATGTTGTCCTTCGAGCCGCCGTCTTCGGCCGCCTTGACGATCGCCTTGGCGATCTCGGTGGGGTCGGTCCCCTCGCCGAGGAGTTTGGCGAGCACGGCGTCGGTCGCGCCGCCGGTCACGCCGTCGGTGCAGAGGAGGTAACGGTCGCCGACTTGCGGCTTGACGACCTTCGGTTGGGTGCCCGTGCCCCCTTCTTTCGAGCCGAGGTAGCGGTACAGGACGTTGCGGTAGCGATGGTTGACCGCCTCTTCAGGGGTCAAGGTGCCGGCGTCGAGGAGGGCTTGGACAAGCGAGTGGTCGGTGGTGAGCTGCGTCAGTTTGCCGTCGCGAAGTTGATAGACCCGGCTGTCGCCGACGCCGCCGATGAACAACGAGCCCCCCGCGCTCACCAGGAAGGTGATGGTGGTTCCCATGTTCTTGAGTTTGGTGTCGATTTCGCCCAAGGCCATGATTTCAAAATTGGCCTGGCCGACGGCGTCGTCGATGACGCGCATGACCGCTTCGGGGGCCCCCTTCGCATAGTCGATGGAGAGGAGCTTCTGCGGGACGATCTCCATGGCGAGGGCGCTGGCGCGTTCGCCGGCCGATTGGCCCCCCATGCCGTCGGCGACCAGGAAGAACCGCTGCTGCGGGTCGGCGTAGCAGTTGTCCTCGTTGTTGTCGCGAAAGCGACCGGTGATGCATTCGCTGCCGGCTCGGAGCTTCATGACGTCGTCACCAACCCCTGGTCTCGCGCGGGACCTCCCGCGGCGGGATCGAGGTGTTACGGGCAAAGGGTGTCCATCAGGTTGGTGATCCCCAAGGTGGTGGCACAGATGAGGAGTTCACCCGCTTCGAACCCGGCCGACGTCCCCCACAACCGATTCTGAGCCTCGACCAGCCGCAAGACTCGGTCTTTGGTGGGGGGAAACTGCGTCTTGTAGGCGCGAACCGCCTGCAATTTTAACGCGAGTGTCGCGGAAATATCCACGACGAACCGGCCGGCCCCGTCCGGTTGATCACTGGAATGAAACCCCAGCGAATACCAAAGCTGCTTCCGGATCGTATGAACGGGGATACCCCCAAATTCGTCATCCCATTTCGTCAGTCGTGAATAAAAGACCGCCGCGTCGGTGATCTGCATCGCCTGCCAGTGGTCGGGAGAGGCCAGCGGGGTCTTTCCCGCGATGCCCAGCACAAGTTTCGGCCGGTACAACCGGAACAACCGCGCCAACGCGATCCGGGCCGGAAAGCTGTCGAAGAGGGCGCGGTTGGGGAGCGTCAGCGTTTCGCGTACTGGCACCCCTAAAATCTCCGCCGCCTTGCGTGCCTCCTCCAGCCGGACGGGGGGCCCGGGACTCCCCGGCGTCGGCTCGCCGTTGGTCAGATCGATGATGCCGACCCGTTGCCCTTGTTGGACCAGCCGGGCGAGCGTTCCGCCGATCGCGATCTCGACATCGTCGGGATGAGCGCCGACGGCGATGACATCGAGGGGTTCGGGGAGGTCGACGGGCATGGGAGGCTCGGGGGGCTAGGAAGTCCGTGGTCCGTTGTCAGTCGTCCGTGGCATGGAGTCCAAGCGTGCGACTACGGTCCGCACGTTGTGGCGTCGTGATCATGATCATGACAGCAGGCGGCCCCGGCGGGGGCCGGGATCGTGGATGGGTTCAGCGGGAAGAATTCGGGTTCGGTCGGTGGCGCGTCGAAAGAGGCGGGATCGGTCTCGAACTGTCGAATCACCTTCGCCAGCCGGTGGGGATGGGTCAACGCGGGATGGTAGCCGGTCGTGTGCATCCGCACGGTGCGGGCTCCCGGGATCGCTTGTTGGAGGTGCAACTGCGCCGCGCGTAACGTCGGCCCGACCCCTTCCGCGTCGATCGCCAGAACGGGCGTGGCGATGCGCGGCAACTCGGGGGTCAGCTCGTCTCGATGCAAGACTTGCGACTGCGCCGCCAGGAGCGCGGCGGGGACCGCGCCGGTCGTTTCGAGGTACCACGCCCAGCGATCGGGAT
This sequence comes from uncultured Planctomycetaceae bacterium, assembly GCA_964427725.1. Taxonomy (GTDB): domain Bacteria; phylum Planctomycetota; class Planctomycetia; order Planctomycetales; family Planctomycetaceae; genus DSVQ01. The sequence goes on from CAYRVS010000013.1 coordinate 10,984, forward strand.
CCAGGGGGGGAAACCAGCGGCGATGGTTCAGCGTCTCGATCCGTTCGCGACCGGGAAGCTCCTGTTGAGTGCGCGCCGACCGACGCAGGCCGCTCATCAACCACCGTTCGATCAGCGTGAGCTTCCGTCGCGCCGCCACACCCTGCAAGACGATCCGGCCGAACAACTCGGGTCGGCGAGCCGCGGCGCGCAGCGCGACCGCGCCGCCGAACGAACCTCCCAGAACCGTCACGGCCGATTCCTCGGCGGACTCCAAGAGCCGCACGAAATCGGCGGCGTAATCGTCAAGGGTCAAGCGTCGTCGTGACGACGGAGCTCGCCAGTCGACGAGGATACAGCGATGGTCCTCCCGCAACAGCCACGCCAGCAGCACGTTCAGTCGCGCGGGGACGCCGATCGCGTTCAGCAGATAAATCGGTGGGCCGGAGCCCCAGCACCAGCCGTGCGTCCCGACCGGCGACCCGTCCAAGTCCCACGCGGAGGCTTGTTGCTCGAAGAGTTCGGCGATCTGTCGACATCGCAGGGGCGGAGGACACCCCGCGCCGGCGGCCGCTCCCAAGCCGGGCATCGTGTCGGAGACGGCGGATGGCAGGTCAAACGTGGACACGACGAGCAGCGTTCCTCGGAGCCGGCGTGGGGGATTCTCACCGAGGGGATGATCCCTACCTGTTGCTCGTGTGATGCGGGCTTGGCCCGTGTGATGCTTATTGGACTTGCATGAAGACCACTGGCGGAGCCAGTGGCACACGCATTGATGGCCACTCCCCCTAATGTACCACCATCAACCGGGCAACTGCCGTTCCTGCTCGGCGATGTAGTGATGGACTTCCGCGGGGTCACCCAGGCCGCGGAGTTGATCGAGGAAGCCCGGCTGCTGCATCAATCGGCCCAGCCGCGCGAGGACATGCAAATGGGTCCGGGAGTCGCGACACAGGACCAGGAAGAAGAGATCGGTCAGGCCGCGGTTCGGCGCGCCGAAGGGGATCCCTGCGTCGGAACGGCCGAAGGCGATCAGCGATTGACCGAGGGCTTCCGGTAACGGATTACGCGGATGGGGAATCGCGACGCCGTTCTCGAACGCGGTCGACAGGACCGCCTCGCGTTCCTGAATCGCGGTAAGGAGAACGGCGGGTTGCCAAATTTGCCAGGTTCGGCCGGCGACTTCGACGAGGGTTTCCAGGACCGACCGCTTCGTGCGGGCCTGCAGCGAGACTTCGATCGTTTCGACGGACAGCAACGCCGAAACCGGCGCATGCTCGCTCAGTTCGGTGGTCCGGTTGGTCTGTTCGATCATGGCGAGCTCACGATCGGTGTACTCGCGCATCTCCTGCTCAAGCCAATGGGTGATCTCGGTCGGATGGAACTGCCAATCCCCCGCCATCTTGCGGCCGGGAATCCGGCCGCGATTGGCCAGCTTTTCGATCTCGCGACGGTCGCGGCCCAAGTGCTGCGCCAATTCGTCGAGGCTGAACCAATCGTGCGACATGGGTGGGCCGTGCTCAGGTTGGCGAGGCGCGATCCCGATCGACGACGCCGACACGAACACCAGCGCATGGTGGCGTTCGCGGACGATCATCGCACCGGGACGAGGGTTGGGCCGTCATTCTGCCGGAGTTTCCGACCGTCCGCCAGCCCCACGCACCAAACTCGCCGCCAGATCCTCGTATGCCCGCACCGCGTCAATCGCGCCGGGCCGTCCGCCATGCGGTTCGTCGGGCCCTTCCAATTCCCAAACGCCCGTGAACCCGGCGGCCACCAACTCCGACAGCGTGGTCACCACATCGGCGTCGAGCGAACGCGGCATGGTCGATCCGTTAGGAGCGATGCCCCAACCGCCGCAAGACTCGATGTGTGTCAACGGCTCCGAAGTCACCACTCGAATCCGCGGGGCGAGCGTCCGCAACGTCGCCCGGGCCGAGGCGTGGTCGGCCCACCGCGAGGCCGGAATGGCGAGCCCCACCCAGGGCGAATCGACCACCTCCAGCAACTGCTGCGCGAGTTCCAGCGTGTCGATGCTGCTCCAGCGCGACTGCCAGGCGCGCTGCGGCGCCGTCAGGATCGCCAACGTCACGCCGTGTCGTCCGGCGATCTCCGCGAGAAACCGCAGGCCGTCACCCACCACGCGCTGGGCATGTCGGAAGGTATGTCCCCCCCGCGCGCCGGGAGCCACCAATACGGTTTGCGCGCCGATCCGTCGCGCTTCCTGAATCGCGAGCCGGCCGTCTTCGATCGCCTCGCGATAAGTGAACCCCGCGGAACCCGTGAAGCCCCCGGTCCAACCGATCGTCGAGACCCGCAGCGACGACGTCTGCAACCACTCGGCGGCGGCGTCCTCCCCCAGCTGCCACAACGAGCGGCGCAGCAAGCCGACGCGTTCCCAGCCTTGTTCCGAAGCATGGGTCAACCGTTCGAACAAGTCGTCGCCGGGGAGCAACATCTCGTGGACCGCCAACCGCAACGCTTCCCGCGCGGGTCCGCCGGGAACCGCGGGGGCCTCCGGTTGAGGCCAACGCGCGGCGGGCTCCGTCGACATGGCGGCGACGGGGGTCGTCGAGAGGTGGCCTGGGGTGGGAGCCGCGAAATTCACGTCATCGTCGAAACGGGACGTCGTCACGCTGAAAGATCCTCATCGATCGGGCCGGGAGGAAGGCACCGCAGACCTGTCGATCCCCTGGCATGGGTCAACGTCTCGGGCTTCGGCTCCCTACCGCGAGGGTCTTGAAATTCGCTCGGAGATGTGTCGCTTCAGATCCGTCGAGCACCGACCTCGTGAAACGGCGGCGGCATTGTGTCGACAACACACGCGGCTGCCAAGTCACCTCGCCGCGCGGATCACGGGAAAAATCTGGAAGGGTTCGATCATCGCCTGACAAACTTTGCGCCGCAGGCATCACCTTGCCGAAACGGGATCGCTTCCAAGGAAAACCGGCCCGTGCCTACGGTCGGACTTGTCGGCACGACGCATTCATGATGGTCCACGGCACCACGCGCGGGCCGCGACTCATCGGCCCGCGCGAGATGCGGCATCGAAGCACCAACGCGGATGTGCCGACGGTCTTGGCCGGGTGTATGACACCGGCTTCACCGGTGCGAGCCATGCGGGATGGTCCATCGCGAAGACCACTGGCGGAGCCAGTGGCACACGCTGCAATGAGCCCCTGCCCGTTCCATAGGCCGGGGCACCCGCCCCGGCCGTGCCGCGCCATGCGCCAACAGCGATACCGCCGCGCGGCGCTCGGCGCTCAGCCGCGCGCGGTGATCTGCACCGAGGGATCATCCGCGACGTTCACAAAGACGTGGACGTGGGGCGCGCCGCGGTAATGCCACACGAACGACGGCCCTTCCAGCCGCCAGATGTCCCAGACCTGGTCATTCCCCAGGTCGCCGCTTTGATAGAACGAGATGCGGCAGGCGTCGAGGCCCCCTTGCGCGTCGAGACACTTCGTCACTTCGTCCTTGTCGACCTGCCGATAAGGTTCGACCAGCGCCTGCAGCACCTTCTTGGCGTGCTCTTTCTGGTCGGCCGAGAGCTCACTGAGCGGCAGGCCGGGGAGCTCGGGCGACTTGCCGCGGAAATGGACCGCGCTTTCCTTCGGCGCTTGCGCGATGAGCGCCTGCGCGCGCTGCTTGCCGTCGAGCATCTTGTAAAGGTCGTTGGCGATCACCGCCTGTTGCCAGAAGACGTTCCCCGGATGGGTCGGGGCTTCGTTGAAGTCTTCGGCGGCATGACCGTAGAAGATCGGTCCCCCGAACGCGGTGTGGGCGACGTGATTCCCGTCGCAGCGGATCGTCAGGTGCCGGCCGGTCATCACGAACTCAAACGGCCCCTTCCCGGGTTGGCCGAAGAGGGCGATCGACTGTTCCTTGCCGTAACCGCCGGCGTCGTCCTGCAGTTGCTTTTTGATCCGGTCGTGCCAGTCGGGCGAGTAGAGTTGCCAGAACAGGGCTTCGACCATGTCCTGCTGATCTTGGGTGAAGAAGTCGCTGCCGATCCGCTTGTCGGTGATGTGCCAATTGTTGGCGACGTGCATCCGCAACAGGCCGCGGTCGTCGGTGTAGTCCCAGTCGAAGCAGACCTCTTCCTGCTGGGCGGGGGTCAGCGATTCATAGAGTTTCACCGCCAGATTTTCGGGCGTGGGAGCGGTGGCGGTTTCGGCGAGAGACCAGCGGGGGGCGACGACGGCGGTCGCGGCGGCGGTCCCCAACACCTTCACGAACTGACGGCGTGACACCGACGGCTCGACAACATCGCGGCACTCGGGACAGTCGCGCATGGCAAGGCTCCTGCGGATCGCATGGGGGTGATGATTCAGCCCGCGCGAGTATGCCGCGCGCGCGGGCGGAAGTTCAACCCGAAAGTGAGATGGTCTGATGAAAGTGCGACGGTCTCGGCGCTGACACGTCGGAGCGTGGCTCGGATCGGACGTCGTCCGCCCCCGAGACTCCAGCAGGAACCGCGGGGGCGGGCGAGGACGCCCTACCCCGGGCCCCCCCCACGAGGCTTTCGCAGCACCCTTGTCATCAAGGCGTCATCATCGCCGACAGCGTTTCGGAACTCAGAAAGAGCCGGTACGGATGACCGGGCAATTCCCGGAAGTCCCAACGCTGGAAGAACGACTTGGCCCGCTCGTCGACGCAATCCAAAATGACCGCGACGAACGCGAACGTCTGTCCCGCGAGGTGGCAATCACGGAGCGCTTGCGCGAAGAGACGATCCCCAAGTGTACGGCCTTGGTTGTGCCGGCTCACCCCAGCCAGGCGACGATCGCCACCGGCAGCGCCCGCTTGGGGAGCTTGCGGACCAGGTCGGACGGCAAATCACCGAAATCGACCTGCCCCGTCGCCAATGTGTAGAACCCGGCGATCTCGTTCTGGTTGTCGAGCAGCACTTTGGTGGCCGAGAGCCGCTTCGACTGGTGCTGCAAGGCTTTGTCGCGCAACCAGTCGTTCACGTCGGACTGACCGCAGTCGAACGTCCGGCGGGGGTACGCGCGCTCCAACCGTTCGAGCCGGAAGCCGGCCGGAAAAGAGACGCCGCTCAAAGATCGCCCCGCATCAACGCGGCGAGTCGTCGTTGTGCCGGAGTCAGTTTCACGGGCCCCCGCAGCGCCTCCCAGAACGCCGACTACTCCGCGGGACTGAGTCGGATCGTTTGTTCTCGAGCGCCGGCGACCTCGCGGCGAGCCTGGGCGACGGTCACCGTCCGCACGTAATCACTCACGCTGATGCGCCGCAGTTCGGCGGCGGCGGCAAGGGCTTGTTTGCTCTCCGCGTCCAAGCGGACCATCAGCGGGCTGGCCGTGTTCGTGGTCATGACGGGTTTGCGGCGGTTCATCGGAGACGAATCCGCCTCATGATATCGTATTGCGAAACGCAATACTGTCAATCCGCATCAAAGGAATCCGAAGGGCGGACGCGTCGCTCAGCGGTCGATCACCTGGGCGTTCTCGAGCCAATAGAGGCCGAGGAGTTTGCCCTCCTCCGCGAGAAGCTCGATGCGGAACGTGCCGATGACGTCGAACGGGCGGTTGGGGATGTAGTCGGTCGTTTTGCCGGGCAGCATGGTGACGGCGACGAGGTCGTAGATTTTCGGGTCGCGGCCGAAGCAGCAGATCTGGTTGTCGCGGGCGAGGACGAACTGCTCGATCCCCGACGACAGGAAGTTCGGGTACATGAAGCCCCGCAGGCGGATCGTCTGGCCGTTCAGGTTCTCCAACCACGTCGGAAAATACTCGGTGGCGTTCGTCGGAACCGGCTCCATGTTGAGGATCTTCAGCAGGTCGAGATCGTCGTAACTGACCCGCCAAGCCTTCTCGCGGCCTTCTTTGGTGAAGGTTCGCTCGGGGATCAGCAGTTCGATCTTGCGCGGGACTCCGTCCGGCGTGGTCGCGCTCGGACCGCCGTTCGCGGGTGGTGTGCCGGTCCCCGCCGCGACCATCAGGATGTCGGCGGCGGAACGACCATCGACCACGTTGAGGGGCGCGAGGGCCGACGCCGGGATGGGGGTGGCGTCGTCATTGTTGGCCACCGTCGTGGGATCGATGCCGGGACTGAGAGGGGCCGCTGTCGATGGGTTTGCGGGATTGGTCGGCGCGGCGGCGACGAGGTTCGTCCCGGACATGGATGTCGCGGCGGGATCGTTCGTTGCGTCGTCGGTCATCGCGGGTTCGGACGGACTCGGTGGCGCGGGCGTGTCGGCCCCCTGCTCGCTGGTCAGGAGTTGATCGTAAGTCTGGTACTTGTCCGGCGCGGGGGCTTGCCCGCAACCCGTCAGCGCGAAGCAGACGCCCAAGGTTCCGAGCAGGCACGCGGTGATCCGTTGCCAGTCCGCCATCGTCCTCGATCCTCTCCGTAAGCTCGTGTCGAGCCCAGGGCCAGTATACCATAGGCGGGACTGCGGCCCAGCCCCCTTGGCGTGAGGTGCTCCTCCATGACACGTCCGCTCATCGGACTTGGCCTCGTCCTCTTGAGCCTGGCTGGGACGTGGACTTGGCTGCCGGCGGCGGACGATCCCTTACCGTCGCCGTTGGAACTCAAGCCGTTGCTGTGTCCCGAGCTTGAGCAACTGATCCGAGTGACGCCGCGGTTCTATTCCGGGGGGGAACCGAAAACCGCCGCCGCGTTTGCGGCGCTCAAGGCCCTGGGGATCACCACGATCGTGAGTGTCGACGGCGCGACGCCCCGGGTGGACCTCGCCCAAGAGTATGAGTTGACCTACGTCCATCTGCCGATGGGTTACGACGGTGTGCCCGAGACGGTCAGGCGATCGCTGGTCCGCGTCGCGAACGAGGTACCCGGGCCGATCTATGTCCATTGCCATCACGGAAAACATCGGGGGCCGGCGGCCATGGCGATTCTGTGTCGGGCCGCGGGGATCGCCGACGCCGCGCAAGCCGAGTGGATCCTCCGCACCGCCGGCACGGGGAGGCAGTACTCCGGGTTATGGCGGGATGTCGCCGCATTCGTGCGTCCCCCCGCCGACATCGAATTGCCCATCTTGGTGAGCCAATCGGACGTCCCCCCGTTGGCGGCGACGATGGCGGAACTGGATCGCGCGTGGGATCGGATCGCCGCCGTCGCGAAAGCCGAGTGGAATGCCACCCCGGATTCCGTGGAGGCCGACGCGACGATCCTGGTGGAAGGGTTACGGGAATCGTTGCGGCTGTCGGGAGAGCAACACGACGCCCGGTTCCGGGAATGGCTGACCGATGCGGTTTCCACCAGCGAACGGTTTCTGATCGCGGTGAAGCAACCCGACGAATCGCGCGAGGCGCTGTGGCGCGAGCTCGGCAAGCATTGCGGCCGCTGTCATGCGGCGTATCGGGATCAGTAGGGGGACCCGTTCCTCAACGAGCGGCGCGGCGTCTGCCCGCCGTGTCTCTCGGAGTTGACGTTCGACGCCCAAAGGCAAAACCATCACCGGGCCGTGACTCAACCGTTTGGCTCACCCACGGGACAGGCTGTATCATGATCGACCAAGTACTGACGCCCCGTCAACACACATCCCACGGCGGGCTGACGCCGCACCGCTCCTTGTGTGGGTTGCCGCGGAGTTAGGGGCGTGCTGCTCGCTCGCCCCTCGCGCTCAGAAATCCCACCAATCGGGATGGGCCTCGACGGTTTCCGTCGGTTGGGCGTCGGCGGGAACCTGATCGGTCCGCGGCAGCGGCAACGGGGTCTTCTCCGGCTTCGGGTTAAGCCATGCGGAAAGCCCGTTCTCTTTCTTCGGCGGAGCGACGGCGGGACTGATCGCGACCGCTTGATCATCTCGGGTCTTCGACCGCGCGACCGAGCGATTGTAGTTCTCGCCGCGATCCTTCTTGGAAGGCAGCAACTCGAGATTGAACCACGGTGCCCGCGAGTTGCTGTCGATCGACACGCCATGCCGTCCCATGGCGCACCCCGAAGCGGCGACGGCGCAGAGCGCGGCCAACAGCCCGGCCCACGCACGCCATGTCGTGCGGCGGTGGAGCCTGCGGAACGATGTGATCACGGCCGCGGACATACCTGCCACGTCAACGAAGGAACAACCCAGACCGGACGCTTGGCCTGAAACGGGCGCGTGTGCTAACAGATTGTCTCGCCGGGGGGAAGACGAAATCCCGCGGGGCCGACTCGCGGTGACTTGGAACGCGAAGGCCCCATACCGAAAACGGTGCGGCCCGGTCGTGGAGATCCACGCCGGGCCGGGTGTGCGTATCGTTCCTTAATCGGAACACGATGCGCGAGGATTCATCAACCGCACGTGTCGGTATCAGGAAGGCCCCCGATGCCGAACTTGGCGTTGGCGGGTCCACAGACCAAATCGCACGACACGTTCTTGTCGCAGTCGTCGTGCAGGTCGGTGAACCGCGAACCCGCCACGTGGGACGGACACTTCGGTTCGAAATTGCGGAACCCCGTGAGGAAGTACGACTGATCGAGCGCGCCGATCGCGTTCGAGACGTCGTTCAACTCGGTGTTGACGGCGACCGCCACCTCGCTGAGTCCGACGATCACGCCGAGTACGAGAATGGACAGCACCAGCACGAGTTCGGCCGACAAGACGGCCCCGCGCTGATCGCGCAGCAGACAGGCGAACATGAAACGGTCTTTCCGGATCGAAAGGCCGGGCCCGCGGCTTCAACCACCTCCGTTGTCGTTGGCCGAACCTGGCGTCGGGGAGTGACGCCCATAAGAAACCCCCGATGTCCACGCCGGAGCGGAACATCGGGGGCTTTAGGTCACGTCGTCAAACCATGGCTTGACCGGAGATCACGCCACGGTGACGCGATCAACCGCAGGTGTCAACCGGGGGCGGACCGCAGACGAGATCGCAGGTGACGTTCTTGTCGCAGTCGTCGTGGGCGTCGGTGAACCGCGAGCCCGAGACGCCGCTGGTGACCTTGGCGCTGACGGCGTCGCCCGACTTCCGGAAGCCGGTGAAGAAGTAGCTCTGGTCGAGCGCCCCGATGGCGTTCGAGATGTCGTTGAGCTCGGTGTTGACCGCGACGGCCACTTCGCTCAGACCGACGATGACGCCGATGACCAGAATGGTCAGCACGAGCACGAGTTCGGCCGAGATGACCGCCCCGCACTCATCGTGGAACAGCTTGCGCAACATGAAGGAGATTCCTCTGTGAGACCCTGATCGAACTGGTGTGAAACCCAACCTGGCCGGGTCGGATTTCGCCCACACGACCCGCAACTGGCGAGTCGCCTGGGTTGGATCGAGTCGCCTCGATCCGACGAACGTATGCCCGGTGGCCGCCGCGCATACGTTCTGTCACCCCGCGCGGGTGAATGTTCAGCCGCACCACCGACGGTCTGCTCCGTCGTGGGTCGGCGAGGGATGGTCTATGGTCTGGGAGGGAAGTCCGGTGCTTCGCCGGAATTGGGCCGCGGCGAAGACCGCTCAAGAAGGGACATCACGCACCACCACGAGCGGACTCAGATGGTCATGACGGATTGGGTAGCAGACTCCGTGCCTGCCGAGAGGGTGTACGAACACCTCATCGGAGTGATCCCCGACGCCCCACCGCTTGATCGCGATGAAGTCATGCCCCCTGTTGGAGATAGGGCGCGAGTTCCCACATCGGCGGCGTGGCGAAAACGCCTCGCGGTCGTTCCTTCGTGCGTCGTCTCGCGTTTCGGTTCCCTGGCGCTTTGATCGCCCGGCGTTCAAACACTGAAACGACACAAGCCTCGGCCGCCGGGGATGACCCGCCGACCGAGGTGTGTCGATGCTGTCGCGACGGCTGACCCGGCGTCGGTTCTCCTAGGAGAGCGATGCCGGGTCGCCACGATCAACCGCAGGTGTCGACCGGGGGCGGACCGCAGACGAGATCGCAGGTGATGTTCTTGTCGCAATCGTCATGAGCGTCGGTGAACCGCGAGCCGGAGGTCCCGCTGGTCACCTTGTTGCTGACGCCGTCGACCGTCTTCTTGAAGCCGGTGACGAAGTAGCTCTGATCGAGCGCCCCGATGGCGTTCGAGATGTCGTTCAATTCGGTGTTGACCGCGACGGCGACTTCGCTGAGGCCCACGATCACGCCGATCACCAGAATCGTGAGTACCAGGACGAGCTCGGCCGAAATGACGGCACCGCTCTCGTCACGCATAAGCTGCTTGAGCATGGATTAACCTTCTGTGGAGAGACTGTCTGAACTGAGGTGAAGTGAACGATTTGCCCGAGAATCGTCGCGCGAGGGTCTGCAGTCCCTCACGGACCATTACGAGGCGACCCGTCGCGAAAGAGGTGTGGACTCTTTCCCCACGGGGTGGCGACTCCGCCGCCGGCAGGACATCACTGGCCAGTCATTCCCCCGACGGCTCCGCGCCGGGATGGGCAACTCGATGCCGAGAACATCGAGACTCATCACAAACTCGACCCCGAGGGGTCGAGGATCAGTGCAAGGGGACAGCCGCGGCCACGGCTGTCCCGAATCCGTTTCGAGCGCGGTCTCACAGAGGAACGTGATGCGCGAAAACCCGAAGCGGAAGATTCATCAAAGGCGAAAGACTTCGCCTTGGGCAAACAATCCACGCAATCCCGATCGCCTCGATTTTCTAAGAAATCGAAGCAATAGGGATTTTCGTTGACATCGTGAAAGAGAGAAAATGACGTTCCGGGGGAAGAACCCCTAGGGACCGACCACGGGATCGACCACCGGGCGTCCATCGTAACCAACGATCATTAAACGAGTTATGCACCTGGTCACCCAGCAAGGTTCCGGCCGACGGGCCGCGTTATCCGTAACAACCGCCGAACACATCCTAGCGCTTTGTTTGAATTCCTGAGCGCAATCGCTATTCCCGGTACGTGGGGGGATCCTTGCGGCACCCTGGAAACCGAGTCGGCTGGTCTCTGTGACCTATCCAGGAGCCGTGCGGCGGCCGGTCGCGATGCCACTCCGCCACGATTGCGCGAACTTTTGTTGACGTCCGGCGACGGTGAGGTAAGGTTTCGCACCTCTCGAAGTTGTCTCCCAGTCGCCACGCCGGGAACCGTCGCCGCCCGCTCGATCCTTTCCCCGGGATCAAACAGGTGTGTTCGGTTCGCGAACGTGGCCCCAGTCCGCGGTCCGATGGCTGACGTGTATCGTCGTGATGGCGTCCGGAGAGGGCGCCCCGTCCGCGATGCGCGCTCACGGGTCGGCTGGGTCTCCGGCTGGTTTCGAGGCACCTCTCCACGAGCAGACTCTCATGACCCACGGCAACCTCCTGGTGGTCGACGACGATCGCCCGCTCCTCGAATCGATGGCCGACTACCTGCGCGGGTTGGGGCATCGCACCGAAACCGCGGCTAGCGCGCGGGACGCCATGACCCGCATGAAGGACTACCCGTTCGACATCGTCATCTGCGATGTCAACCTCCCCGATCAGGACGGCTTCGCGGTCCTCGAATGGGCCCGCCAGCAGGTCCCCGAAACGCAGGTGATCCTCCTCACCGGGTTCGGCACGATCGAATCGGCGGTCGACGCCATCCGCCTGGGGGCCTTCGATTACCTCACCAAGCCGATCATCGAGGACGAGCTGCAGTTCTCGATCAGCCGGGCGCTCGGTCAGCGACAGATCGTCACCGAGAACCGGCAGCTCAAGGCACAGCTCAACCAGCGGTTCGGGCTGGGGAACATCGTCGGGCATGATTACCGCATGCTGAAGATGTTCGACCTGATTGAAAGCGTCGCCGACACCCGCACCACCGTCCTGGTGCTCGGGGAAAGCGGCACGGGCAAGACACTCACCGCTCGCGCGATCCATCAACTCAGCAACCGCCGCGACAAGCCGTTTGTCGAAGTCGCCTGCGGGGCGCTCCCCGATTCGTTGCTCGAAAGCGAACTGTTCGGCCATGTGGCCGGGGCCTTCACCGGGGCGAATCACGACAAGCAGGGGAAATTCCTGCAGGCCAACGGCGGCACGATTTTCCTCGACGAAATCGGCACCGCCTCCCCCTCCTTGCAGGTGAAGTTGTTGCGGGTCCTGCAGGATCGCGAGTTCGAACCGGTCGGCGGCACCAAGACCCACAAGGTCGATATCCGCATGATCCTCGCGACCAACGCCGACTTGGAAGCCGAGGTCCGCAAGGGGACGTTCCGTCAGGATCTTTACTATCGCATCAACGTGGTGACGTTGACGCAGCCCTCGCTGCGGGACCGCATCGCCGACATCCCGCTCCTCGCCGAGCATTACCTCAAGGACTTCGTGACCCAGACCGGTAAGCCGGTCACCGGATTCAGCGAGGCGGCGATGCAACTGTTGCAACGCTACCGCTGGCCGGGGAACGTCCGCGAGCTCGTCAACGTCGTCGAGCGGGCCGTCGTCCTGACCAAGAACCCGGTCATCCAGGCGATGGACCTGCCCGAGAACCTGCGGCACGACGACCATGGTCGCGAGGGGCTCCACCTCGCCGACGGCCCCGGCAACCATCTGAAGGCCGCGCTCGCGACCCCCGAAAAGCAGTTGATTCTCGAAGCCTTAGAAGCCCACGGCTGGAATCGGCAGGAGACCTCGGCGGCGCTGGGGATCAACCGCACCACGCTCTACAAGAAGATGAAGCGCTACGGGATCTCGTTCGAGGCCCACGTGATGTCGTAACGCGCGACGTCATCATGCATCGAAGAGCGGGGGGACGTCAGTCCCCCCGGTGACGCTTCGATCCGCCGTGAATGGCGCTTGCGAGGGGACTCACGTCCCCTCGTTTTTTTCACCTGTTGATCGAAAGTGTGTTGAGCGAAAACGGCTGAAGGCAGATGTCCTGGATTGACGGCAGGTGTCCCCATGCGGCAAAGTCAAAAGTCCATGGGCTGGGCCCACATGGAGTCCGACGGACTCGTGTACAAGAGAGATGTCGCTACGCGATCTCGGTAGCCCGCAAGGCATGATTTGTTATGGACCAAGTCGTTCGGAGGACGCTTGAAGAGATCGGCTCTGCCCATCAGTACCGAGGTCAGAAATGTCTATGCTTATTCAAATCGACTGCGGGCGTCCCAGCCAGACCTACGGACGACTTGGGCCGTGCAGCCGAATGATTCACGGTCTTGAGAGTTGCAGAGACGGTTTGGCATGAACCAAGTAGGGCTTGTCGCTCTCACGACCCCGATAGCCCGAAGACGAGCAACCGGGGCCACCCGCAGCAATATCACTTTCCGGATAACCTCTGACTTGAATCAGATCGCGATTCGATGGCATCGGTCGATGTCCGCTCGACAGTTGAGACCTCGAAACCCGACCTTGCATTATACTTGAGCGTCACCGAACGCCCGAAGTAGATCGCGACGATCGCGACAACAGATGCGAGTCCGAAGCACCCAAATACAACTAGTCCGACATCCATTCGAGATAACTCCTTGCGACCTGGTCAGTCGACGTTTTCAGCAGTGTTGCTGCCTGCGAGCATTCGACGCACTCGGTCGATGCCGGGTTGAGTGAGCTTGTAACGCTTGCGACCTTGAGCACCTTTCCCAATCTTCTGAGTCTGCATCACAAGAGCGGGTCTCTGAGTGATCAGACTCGTCAGCGTAGCAGTGACGTTTGAGAGAGGGCGTCCGAGATGCTTTAGCTCGTCATTGAGTGCTTTTGCATCGAACTCAGGAAGCTCCCCAACCACCTGAATCCAGTAGCCGACCACCAGAGCACACTCTGGGCCGTTGTCTGGAGAGGCGGTTGCGAAGAGGTCAGCAATTGTAGTAAATGCTGGCTCGGTTCCACCGCTCCGTGGTCCTTGCGCGGCAGGTGTCGGGTGCAGTTTCCGCGTCACAGATTCGACAGGATCTAAGTGACCTCCGGACTGCGTCGAGGCCCATCTAAGGATTCTTGATGCGGCCTCTGCATCAAATCCGTCGAGCGCTTCGATGACCGACTTCATCGCCTCGAGTTCTTCGAGGGCAGACTTGGGTGAACCGCTCATCTTGTTCTTCCTCCTGGTGATCGGCGCTTCGTTACTTGGATCGCGACACGCTATTAAGCGAATGCTAACGCGCTAGTACGCGATGTCAATAGCGGGAGCCAGATATTTTATGCCTCGGTATGAAGCTGGGCCGACACATTGGATCTCCTGGAGGCTGGCCCAGGTTGACCGCAGGTCTCCCTGGGCGGCGCAGCCGCTATCCCCATGGGTCGGACCGCAGAGACACCGGCGGCCTCGAGCACGTGGTCTTGTCGCGATCGCGACCTTGGAGCCCCGAAGACGGGCAACCGGGTCCACCCCGTGGGGCACCCACCCCGGCCGCGTGATCGGAGCATAACGTCTAGATTGAACCCGCGCGTGGGGCGGGTGCCCCTCGCTATGGCGCGAATCAAGGGTGTCCCTGACGCCCGACGGACGTTTGGTTGGCAGAGCCATGAGAAATCTGGGTGGCGGAGCCACAAGAGGCGCGCTGCGTTGACGTGGATGTTTACGGGCCGCTTGTGGCTGCGGCACCCATGACGATGCCCTTTGTGATAAACAGGCGTACGACCCATGGGTCATTTTCTTTGGCAGCCTGATCCGCGTCGCGGCGTTTGCTACACTCGGCTCCGGGAAGGAGTTCCGGGCATGACTTCATCGCCGTGTCTGCTGTTGCAGGGGGACGATCCCGCCGCACTGTCGCGGCAAGTGCTGGAGCGGGCCGTTGCGGCGTTGCGGCGTGAACAAACGCGGGGCCAGGCGGGTACGGTCCTGTGGATCACCCCCACTCTGCGCGCGCAGCGGCTGTGGACGCGGCGGTTGTGTGCCGCGCTCGATGGACCATGCCTGGGTCAACCGCTGGTCACCTTCGAGGGCTTCGCGGAACGGCTGCTGGAATCGTCGGGCCGGACCGCCACCGCCATCTCGCCCACCGTTCGTCGGTTGCTTCTCAGACGACTCACGGCCGAATTGACGGCGGGGGATGAACTGCCCCATTTCCGGGGCGTCGCCGAGACCGCCGGGTTTCTCGATGTCGTTTCGGCCTTCATCGCCGAATTGAAACGGGATGAAATCTGGCCCGAAGAATTCGCGGAAGTCTTACAACGACTGGGACGAACCACCCCGCGCGAGCAGGAACTCGGCCGGATCTACGCCCGTTATCAAGCGGTCCTCCTCGAACAGAACTGGTACGACCACGAAGGGCGGTTTTGGCTCGCGCGGACCAATCTCGCCGACGGACTTTGTCGCGGGTTGCCCCATTGGAGTTGGATCGGCGTCGCGGGTTTCCATGATTTCACGTATACGCAGCAAGAGATTCTCGAGCTCCTCGCCGCGCGTTGTGACGAACTGGTCATCACGTTGCCGACCGACGTCGGCGGGAGCCGGCCCGAGCTGTTCGAGAAACCGACGATCGCCGCGCGGGGCCTGCACACCTGGGCGCCGCAGTTGCGGCGCGGCATCGTCCCGCCGTGGTCCGAGGAAACTCCGACGCGCCGGACCTTACGCGAAACCCTCTTCGGCAATCCCCGCGAGACGACCCCCAGCGAACAGCCCCCCGCGATCACGATCCTCGCCGCGACCGGTCCCGACAGCGAATTGACCGCCGTCGCGTTGCGATTGAAAGCCTGGTTGCGGGCCGGGGTCCCCGCGCGCGACATCGTCATCGGACTACGGTCGGTGACGGAGCAGGGGTTGTGGTGGCGCGATGGGCTCGCCGCCGCGGGGCTGCCCGTCTGGTGCGACATCGGACCTCGACTCGCCACGACCGGGGTCGTGAAATTCGTCGCGGCGCTGTTGCAGACCGAAGTCGAGAACTGGCCGTTCGCCCGGCTGTCGGGGCTCCTTGGCTCATCGTACCTGCGACCAGCTCACGCCCCGGTCGATACGCGGCACGCGACGCGCATGCTCCGCCGCGCGTTGCGGGAGCTTCGTCTGCCGGAAGGTCGACACGAAATTCTGCGGGGGATCGAACGGGCCGCGCAGCGGTTGCCGCGCGCCGACCGCGCCCGCGAACTCGACGAACCCACGATCGATTATGCGAACGTCCATCGCTGGCTCGCGTGGTACGGGCCGTTGACCGAGCGACTCCATCGCTCGCGGCCCCTGGAAGGCTGGCTCGATCTCCTCGCCGAATTGTTGCGCGAGCTCGGCGTCACGCGCTTGGACGATGATTCCGCCAACGCCCCCGACCTCGTCGCCTGGGATCAGGCGCAACGCTTGTTGCGGGCCGCCTCGACGGCGGAAGCCCGTTGGCGTCCCACGCCGCGCAGCCTGAACCTTGCGGAGTTCCTCGCCGAATTTCGCGATCTTCTCGCCGACGAAACCGCCGAACCGCCCCCCGAACCCTCCGGCGCGATCCGGATCCTCGGGGCCGATCAGGTGCGGCATTTGGAAACGCCGTACCTGATCCTCGCCGATTTGAACGAGGAATCGTTCCCACGACACCACCGCGACGACTGTCTCTTCACCGATCATGAACGCCGCACCTTCGCCGCCGCCGGCTTGCCCCTGCGGCACGCCCAACGGCATCAGCAAGACGAGATGTTGTGCTTCACGCAACTGGTTCTGTCGGCGCAGCGACACTTGGTCCTGACGTATCCCGCGGTCAGCCGTCGCGGGCAACCGGCGTATGCCAGTCCCTATCTCGCGGCGTTACGCAGCCTGTGGACCGACGCCGCGCTCCCGATCGAGCCGGTCGGCTCGCTCGATCCCGTGCCGCCGGCCGAGGCCGCCGTCACACCGACCGATCTGCGACTGGTCGCGATGGAGCAGGCCCTGCACGGATCCGCCGGCTGGCTGCGTTCCTTGGGTGAAGCCCCCGAGACGCGCGCGATGGTGCGGAACCTCGTCGCCGCCGTCGAGATGCAGGTCCACCGGTTTCATACATCGGGCTTCACGCCCTACGAGGGCCGGCTCGAACTCGCGCGGAATCACGAGCAACTCGCCCAGCGGTTTCATTCGGATCGACAGTTCAGCGCGACCGAACTCGAATCGCTGGCGGCGTGCCCCTTCCGCTTTTGGCTCGACACCGTCCTCAATGTCGCCCCCCTGCCCGAGGTCGACACCGGCACCGACCTCAAGCGCCGTGGGACCGTCGTCCATGATGTCCTCGCGCGGCTCTTGGACGACCAACGGCCCGACGTGGAACGGGAGCAGCTTTCCTCCCGCTTCCGCGAGTTGGTCGGCACCGCCTTGGGCCGCGTCTACACCGAGTCTGACCTCCAAGCGGCGTTATTACGGGTTGAGGGACTCGTCTTGTCCGAATGGGCGAACGCTTACGTTGAACAGTTCGGCCAATACGCCGAGGAGACGCAAACCGCGTGGGCCGGGGCCTGGAGGTCGCTCCCCCCCGAAACCCCGTTCGGCGACGTCCCCCGCACCGCCGACGAGGCGACCACCCCCCCCCTGGCCGTCGGGACTCCCAACGAGCGGGTCCTGATCCGCGGACGCATCGATCGGATTGATACCGGCGTAGTCGACGGCCGACCCGTCTTCACGGTGATCGATTATAAAACCGGCAAACGTCCGTCATTGAAGGAAGCCGACGTCCACGCCGGCCGTTCATTGCAACTGGTCCTCTACGCGATGGCGGCCCGCCGGCTGGGCCTTGTCCCCGCCGACGCTTTGCCGTTCCAACTTGGGTATTGGTGCCTGAAGGAGACCGGGTTCCGCGGCGAACTCGGCCGCAAAACCTCTCCCGCCCCGGTCCTCGACGCCGCGGTCTGGTCGGCGCTCGAGCAACTCCTGGATGAAACGATCCCGCGGTTGGTCCAACAAATTCGCGAAGGTCAATTCGTGGTCGACAACCCGGATGAAGCCTGCGTCAGCCACTGCGACTACCGCACCATCTGCCGCGTGCAACAACTCAGGCCAGTCGCGGAAGTCTTGGGGAAACGGCGGATTGATGCGAAGCCTGAGTGAGGCAGGCGGTGCTCGCTGGACATGATGGAAGCCGGGAGTTCGTTTGGTCTTGAAATAAGTCGCGGATAAAACCACCTGTTCAGTATTGCGTTTTTTTGCCCCCACCCCCATCCTGCATCCAGCCTATCAGATCAGACTCACAGCCCATCCTTCGACGTTCGGCAGGCCGCTCACGTCGATCAAGACTACGTCTTGAACTTTCGACGGATTTCCACGAGCCGTCTCCGCCGGAGACGGAACGGTATGTCGAACCCTTCCGCGACTTCGGTTCGATGGAGAAAAGCCGGTTCGTAGGCTACTGCTCATGATGACTCGCGTCAGGTTCTCGGCAACCAGAGTATTACACCGTTTGGAGCATGGCATGAGCGCCTCTTGGATTCGAATCGGTGGGATGGCGACCGTGATGTTGGGCCTCACGCCGTTGTTCGGTGCGGATGAACCTGCCTCTGGTACGCAGTCCATCAACCTCACGGTGATCGCGGACGGTCTGAAAACGTATTTCGAGAGTCTCGATTCGATCGAGGTCGAGTATCGCCAAACGCCGCTGGAGGGTCGCCCCGGCCAAGAAGCCACGGACTGGCGGTGGATGATCTCGGGGCCCCGCCAATTGCTCTCCCTCAACTCCCAACCGGGCGGGGCGGGACTCAGAATTCCACATAGTTGGTGGAGCTTCGACGGTGAGGCGGCCTACTTCGTGATGGTGAATATGGAGCAGCCCGAACAGATTCAGCAGATCTATCAGTCCGAAACCATCGACCCCATGGTCGCCGAGCTACCCCATCCGCTCAATTTCCTGGGGCAGCCGTTTCTTCGATCAGAGACCCGACTGACGGAGGCCCTGCGTGAGGGGACGGTCATCGGCACTGAAAATGTTGGAGATGCGGAATGCCTGAGGATCGAACTCCCAGCCATCAGGACGGCCAGCGGCGATCAAGCGGTCACCGTGTGGTTGGATCCCCAAGTCAACTATCTCCCAAGACGCGTCTTTCAGCGCGAACCCGAACTTCGAGAGATTCCCAAAGTCGCCGTGGAACGCAAGTATTACGTGTGGGAATGCGACCAGTTCATGTCCGTAATTGACGAGTTGACCAAAGATCAGCGGCCGTTTCTCAAGACTGGCCGGATGTCCGGCTACGGGGGTGTGCACCGTTTCGACTTCCCGACGGTTCGCATCAATCATCAACCCGCTCGGTCACGGTTCATTCCACAGGCCCAGGTCGGTACCGAAATGCATGTCCGTCGAGCCGGCAAGCCGACGGTCATGACCGTCTTCGGCGGTCGGGCGGGTGTGGCCAAACGTCAGGCGGAGATCGACCAACAGATCGAGGAAATTCACAAGGAACGCGCGGCCGCCGGTCAACAAGCCGCCGAGAACAAGAGTGTCGCGGATGCGACCCCCCCGACGACCAATAAGATGTGGCTGCTGGGTACCGGGCTATTCGCGCTGCTGCTGGTAGGGACCCTCTGGTGGCGCGCCTCGCGATCGTGAGTGTGTGTTGTCAGCCGTTACGTAGACGGCTGATTCGATCGGAAGGAACGTGCTGAAGGATGACAACATTCGGATGTCGATGGTGCTCGTCGCGGCTTGGTGCGGCCTCACGTATGTCTGTTTCGCATGGAGCGCGCACGGCAAGGTGAGCGATGTGGAACTCATGCGGATCGTCGGTGGTGTCGAAGAGGGAGAATGCAAGACGTCCATCGATGACCCCGACGGTATCACCAACTGCGTGGAGTGCAACACGGACGGCGACAACATATGGCGGGGATGTGCGTCACCTGAACCTGACAAGTGCGTTCCATCAGGCGTCACACAAGGCTATCGACCAGTATGCACGATGGCGGAAGCGGCATGTGGAGGCGTCCAAACCCGGCGGTATGGACCGGGCTGCGTTAATGTAGTCTACCCTGTTGAAACTCGTCCTTGCCCGAGGAACTACTCGACAGCCGTGAGAACCGGTCTTGGCGGCGGCGGATGTTCCTGAAATGACCCGAATCTTCCTTGCCAACATCATCCCGGCCGTAACAATCGTAATGCTCCGTGTTGCGGCCGGGATTTCATGAGTATCTTAGGGGCCGATCCGTGTGGTCGATTGTCATCTCTGCGGGATTATCCGCGAATCTACTTGGCATGAATGGCTATGTACAATCCACCGATCCCCACGGAAATACGAACCGTTGTGGACTTTATGCGCTGGAACTGGCGTTAATGCAACTGAATGTATCGGCCTGTGACGGATTAATCACGGACACTTCAGTCGATGAAGGGATGACAAGTCTTCACACTTTGCGGCACTGTGCAGAGAAACATGGTCTGTCAACCCGTGCAATGCGTCATTCGAATCGTCAACTGCCCATGATTCAGTCCGGGCAATCCGCCGCGATCATCCAAGTCGTCACCAGTACGAAACAGCTGCATTACGTCGCGGTCATGGCCGCCACCGATGACCGAATTCTGATCGCCGACTTTCCGCGTGATCCCTTTTGGTATTCGCAGGCCGATCTGCGGGATCGATCGGGGTGGAACGGGGTGGCGCTGCATCTCGCGCGGACCGAACGCGACCTTCCCGCCGAGTCACCGTCAACCACAGCAAACCTGCTCCGGGGATGTTGGCTGGCATTGTCCGCCATGCTGTTCTTCGGACTGTTTCGCTTCCGTCCGCGCAGGTTGTCGCCACATCGGAGACGGGGCTTCACCATCATCGAGTTGGTTGTGGTCCTGGCCATCATCGGCCTGCTGGTCTCGCTGCTGCTCCCCGCCGTCCAAGCCGCGCGCGAGTCGGCCCGCTTGACCCAGTGCCGCTCGAATCTTCGACAGCTTGGCTTGGCGCTCGCGAATTACGAGGCCACTTATGCCCGTCTGCCCCCGGCCCACGGACAATTCGTCGATGTCATGCATGGGCGGACCCACATTCGGCGGAACCTCTCCGTCCATGCCCGTTTGCTGCCCTACCTCGACCAATCCGCGCTCTATCAGCGGTTGGATCAGGCGGAAGAGGGGGAGCATTCCGCCGGCGAGCCCCCCACCAGCACGCGGAACGCCTTCGCACTCAGAACGGCGATCGACGTCTTTCGCTGTCCGTCCGATTCGGCCGCTAAGCCGTATGGCACGAATTATCGCGTCTGTTATGGCACCATGCCGGGCGCTGCGGAGTCCCCGCGCACTCCGACGCACCTCGGGGCGTACGTCGGAACGTTTCACCAGATGGGACGGCCGCTGAGTGCGATCACGGATGGCCTCTCGCAAACGGCCTTCGCGTCCGAAAAGGTGTTGGGCGATCAGCAGACCGGTCACTTCCGCGCCTGGAGTGACACCGCCATCGTGCCCGATCTCTCCACCGATCTCCCGGACAATACGGCGGCCCGCTGCGCGCTGGTGACGACGAACCCCGCCGCGCACTATTCGTATTCGGGCGCGACGTGGCTGTTCAGCGGCCATGAACAGACTTGGTACAACCACGTTTTGCCGCCCAACGCCGCCGCTCCCGATTGCGCGGTATGGATTTTCTCCTCGAACATCGGCGGAGGGGCGCACAGCGCGCGCAGTCTGCACCCCGGCGGAGTCCATCTGTTACTGGGCGACGGTGCCGTCCGCATGCTCGGCCCCAGCGTGGACCTCGCCCTCTGGCGGGAACTGGCGACGATCGACACCGGCGATCCCGCGGCGGGCTGGTAAGGAGGCATCAAGATGCCGAAGCTCCTCCCGCACTTCGACTTTGCATCACGCATCACCTGGTGTTCCCGGTGGGGCACGATCGTTCCACCGCCATCAAGGCGATTCCGCCCAGGATCATGATCCCGCGTCGAGACCAAGCATCGACGCCGATCACTCGTCAATTGGCGGTCATCGCGAGCGGTTCGGAATCTTGGGACGTGCGGACGGCGGACAACCTGCCACCTGGATGTACCGCCGACATCGTGAGCACGAAACACCATCCGGACCAGACGGTCGCGATCTATCAAGTGACGATCGACGTGTCTCAACTGCCGGAGTCGCCCGACGGCTGCGTGATCCCGTTCGTGGTTCGTGGCGACACGGAGCACCACATCGACGTTCCCATCATCCGGGTCGATCCGCTTCGACAGTGACGACCATGTTTGGAGACAGGGCGTCCGGACCACGAGCGGGGCCTCATTGTCGCCACACTCACCAACGAGACGACCCGAGGAGTGTAACCCCCCGGGCCAGTCGAAGCCTCGTCGATGGAGCGGATGCGAGCCTTAAAACTCGCTCACCACTTCGCCGCCGGCGCGGGTGCCGAGGGACCGCCAGACTTGGCGATCGATGTTTTCCGAGACGCCGCGGACCGAGCCGTCCATCAGCATCGTGTGAACGAGGCCTTCATGATGGCTGCGGGAGGTGATGACGCCGTAGGTGTTGATCGTGGTCGAGGTCCCTTCGCGGTTGCTGGTGACGTCGATGTCGTAGGTCACGCCGCCGACGACGTGCGGGACGATGGTGTTGGGGGTGAAGGTGGTCGTGACGCCGACGTGGATCGCCCGGCCGCAGACCCATTCGGTATGGCCGTTCAAGGCGGAGAAGGCCCCCCCGGCGGTGTAGCCGGCGGAGACACTGAGCGGATCGGTCGGCGCGGTCGCCACGGCGGTCGCATCCTGCACGCGGGGGGTGAAGAGTTTCACTTCCGCGAGTCCCAGCGTGTTGCTCATGCCGTCGGTGAAGTCGCCGGCGCGGATGCGGGAGTTGGGGGCGAACGCGCCGCCGCCGTTCTGGCCGTTGGTGGGATTGAAGATCAGGTACTGTCCGACGTTGAGGGCGTAGCTGAGGGGGTAATGCTCGGGAGTGCCTGCGCCGGACAGGCGGACGCGATCGTTGGGGTCGCTGGGGCAGATGAGGACCGGGACGCGCGTCGCCGCCGGGCCGAAGGGGGGATACGCGCTGGTGTTGACCGGATCGTGATAGCCCAGCGAGAAGTTGATCTTGTTGTAGATCGTCGACCCGTCGAGGAACGGCAGGATGAAGGCCTGTCCCGACCACGGTTGTTGTGAGGTGGTGGTCATCGAGACGCAGCCCGACGGCGGGAAGGTGGAGTGAGTATCGAGATAGTTGTGGAGTGCCAAGCCCAACTGCTTAAGGTTGTTGCGGCACTGGGTGCGGCGGGCGGCTTCGCGCGCCTGTTGGACGGCGGGGAGGAGCAAGGCGATCAGAATCGCGATGATCGCGATGACGACGGGAAGTTCGATGAGGGTGAAGCCGTGACGACCAACCAGCCGCAAACCCGCGCCCGAACCAGGCCGACGACCAACAGCCATGCCAGTGACCTTCCAGGAGATTGAAACGACGAGCCTGGGCCATCGGTTGACCCAGGGATTCGACCGAGAAGGCTGGCTGGCGAGGGTCGCTGGCTGATCGGTCGAGTGAGACGGAGTGTGTGGTGGCTCACCACGAAGTTGACACTGAGTCTCAATGTCAGTACTCTAGCCTCAGCCAGCGACCCTCGCAAGCCATCACGCCCCTTTTTCACGGCGGCGTCCAGCCGTTCTTCCACCGGGTGAATGCCATGGGTTGCGACCATCTCGCTCAGACCAGCGACTCCCACGACCACTCCGTACCGGGCGATCTCGGAGCGATAGATCATGTGATCGCACCGATTGCGGACGGAACGTCGTGCCCGGTCGAGTCGCGAACGGAATCCGCGGCTCCCCCGCGGACCATCGGCTCCGAGGAGCTGCTGCAAGGGCACCGCGAGGTCCTGATCCTGCATGCCGGCGAGACCTACCGGCTGCGACTCACCCGGAATGGGAAGCTGATTCTGAATAAGTGAGTCGACGAGCACCGCCGAGACGGTCACTTAGGGGTTTCTCGCGATCGAGTGCTCCCATAGCGAGGGGCACCGGCCCCTTGTGCGTCATCAATCCGCACACTCTTCCGCGAAGAGTGGCTGCGGTCGGACGACCACGCCAGTCCCCAGGGGCGATATATCACCCGGGATTGAGGATCGTCTGGGGGCGGACGAAGACGTCCGCCCCCAGCCACCCACCCGACAATGACCCATCCCCGCTCAACTTGGCCGGGATGCGCAGCCGGGGCGGGTGCCCCGGCCTATGTTATGGCTGGATGGCCCTCGCTCCCGGGCGCTCCCTCAGCGAGCTGCACCGGCCCCTCGTGCGTCATCAATCCCCACACTCTTTCGCGAGTGCGGCGGGGAGAGGTCTCCCGGCCTATGAGGTGGCCCAGCCCGATTCATCGACTGGCCAGGAATCTCAGACGCGTCAGGTCGACAGCAGCGCTCGGACCGGTTCACCGTCGGAGATCGGCAGCGGTCGGCCCAAGGTGTCGTGAATGATCGTCTCCGGGGCAAAGCCAAGCGCCTGGAAGATCGTCGCGGCGACTTCCTGCGGTTCGACCCGCCCATCGCGGGGATACGCGGCGATCTCGTCGGACGAGCCGTGGATCACGCCGCCGCGGATGCCGCCCCCCGCGAGCGCGACCGGGAAGACGTGGCCCCAATGGTCGCGGCCGCCGATGCCGTTGTGCCTGGGGGTGCGGCCGAACTCGCCCATCCAGACGACGAGCGTATCATCGAGCAACCCGCGCGCATGCAGATCCTCCAACAGCGCGGAATAGGCCTGGTCCATCGGGGGCATCAGGTCGTCGCGCATCCGTTTCGCGTTATCGGCATGGGTGTCCCACACCGGCGCATTGGACGCTTCATCACCCGGCACGCGGGGCCAAGTCACCTGCACGAACCGGACACCGGCTTCGACCAGCCTGCGCGCAAGGAGGCAGCTTTGGCCGAATTTGTGCCGGCCGAACCGGTCACGAGTCGCAGCCGCTTCGCGCGTGAGGTCGAACGCCGTCCGCGCTTCGGAGCTGCGGAGCAGGTCGAGAGCGGATTGCGACGCCTCATCGAACAGCCGCGTGCCGTTGCGGTCCCAATCCGCAAAGTGTCGATTGACCTGATCGAGGAGTGATAACCGCCGATCGAGCCGCAGGGGCGGGATCTCCTGCGGGAGCCCCAAATCGGGGACGGCGAAGTCGTCGGCGTTGGGGTCGCCCGGGACGAACCAGGGATCCCAGCGCCGCCCAAGAAAGCCGCCGTTCTGTCCCGGCCAGATCCGGAAGGGATTGCTGCGCATCAGTTCGGGGAGCAGGACCGAGGACGGCAGCGCGTTGGGTTGCTGGGTGAGGCGCCGGGTGACGGCGGCGATCGCGGGCCAATCCTGCGGGGTGAGCTCCCCCGCCGCTTCGACGTTGAGGCCCATCTTCTGATGGCGGCGGCCGGTCATCAGCCAGAAGCCGCTGATGTCGTGAATCCCGCAGTCCGTCGAGACGGCCCGCATGAGGCCGATGTGGTCCATGAGCCGCGCGGTCCGGGGCATCAACTCGCTGCAATGGTAGCCGGGGACCGTGGTGGCGATTGCGCCGAAGGAGCCGCGGATGTCTTCGGGAGCGAGCGGTTTGGGATCCCAGGTCTCGAGCTGCGACGGACCGCCGCTCATCCACAATAGGATGCAGGATTTGGGGCGCGCTGCTCTGGTCGAGATGTGCGTTTCCGCGCGGAGCGCCGCCGGCAAAGAAAGCCCCAACGCCCCAAGCGCGCCGACACGGAGAAACTCGCGCCGCAGGGCATCTGGGTGGCCCGCGGAAGAGGCGTGCAGCGACAACATCGGGAGCGACTCCGAGATGGACCTCAACCAATCAGCCGATTCCGATGCGATGATACCATGAGACGTAACGCCGGGGAATCCCGTTGGAGATGATCTCTCCGTTGGGTGTTCGATGCGACTGGTCCGGCGGAGGTGATCGCCGACGCGGCCGATGGTCGCGTATCCGACCGCTCGACTAAAGAGCGGCGCGGCGTGAGCCCGCCGTGTGATGAGTCGGTGTGAGTCCGAGAGTTGAGGCAGAGTCGATGTAGCCTGTGGCGTTGTCGCGATGCCAGGCGCAGAGTTTTAGGGGACACACAGACGGCGTCTGGGCAGTAACCTTGGCAGACACGGCGGGCTGACGCCGCGCCGCTCGTTGAGGAGCCGCCAACTCAGAAGCGGTTGCTGGTCAGGTGGGAAGCTGAGCCGCTGACTGTGTTGCGATCACAACGAGGCGACCCACGGCGGTCGATCCTGATCGCGAAGCGCAACAAAAACGCTCGGGCAACAACCCGAGCGCTCACCTGGTGCGGGCACCGGCGGAGGGGAACGGCCGTCGAACCGGAGGACCTACATCACGACTTCGATGTGGTCGGTTCCCTGGATCTCGACTTCGGCGGCACCGCTGGATTGGCAGAGCTCTTCGCGGACGATGTTCATGTCGCGGGGAGCGTCGATGCCCAGCCGCACGGTGTTGGGACCGATGCGGACAATCGTGACGGTGACATGTTCGCCGATGAGAATCTTTTCGCCCGGCTTGCGTGACAAAACCAACATACGGCCGACCCTTTCTGCGTGCCTGATGCATCCTTGAGGCAACGCGACACGACGCACCGTCGACACCCACCGTCGCACCGTCGTCCTGTCGGTCGGTTTCTCCCTGAAATGGGGCTCGAATCCTGAGCGAATCCCAACTCAGTCTCCGACGTCTTCGGATCCCAGCGACGCGATTCATTGCGCCAACCGAAGTGTCGTCAAAGCGAAACCGCGTCACAACGATAACAACCCGCATGTTGGAAAATCCAGCGCGATCCGTCATTCCGAGCAACTTTCCACAATTCTTCCGATCCGCCACCGGCCAACCCACCACAAATTCCCAAAACGCCACAAAAAACACGCATCCCATTCCCAGAATAAGACTTGCGACAAATGCTGCAACCTCACCACCAACCCCTCAAGGACAGGCACGCCGACATTGCGGGCGTTGTGTGCCCGCTTATTCAGCACACTTTCTGTGCTCAAAAATTGGGCATGGGCTTCTCGGCGGGTCTGATCCCAAGGAAACAGCCGCTAGCGGGAATGACGAAAGCCCCTGTCGGACTTGAATTTCCTGCGATTGGGCACGATTCTGAGTGGACCGCGCGTCCGCACCGTCACTGGCAGGGGCTCTTCGATGGTCAAAATCGGGATTGTCGGCATCGGCTTCATGGGCTGGACCCATTTCGCCGCCGCGACCAAGCTCTCCGAGTCCGGAAAACCGACCGGCTCCAAACTCAAGGGGGGGGCGGTCGCCGCCATCTGCACCCGCAGCGCCGAGAAACTGTCCGGGAACTGGACATCAATTCAGGGGAATTTCGGTCCGCGCGGACCTCAGCTCGATCTCTCGAAGATCGGGGCCTACGACGACTATCGCGACCTGCTGCGCGATCCCGACATCGACCTGATCGACATCTGTCTGCCGAACGATCAGCACGAGGCGGTCGCCGTCGCCGCGTTGGAGGCGGGGAAGCATGTGCTGGTCGAGAAGCCGATTTCGGTCGATCCTAAGGGGGCCGATCGGATGGTCGCCGCCGCGAAGAAAGCGGGTCGGCTGTTGATGGTGGGCCAGGTGCTGCCCTTCTTCCCGGAGTTCCAGTACGCCGCCGACCTGATCAAGACGGGAAAATACGGGAAGCTGCTGGCGGCCCATTTCCGGCGGATCATCAGTCCGCCGAAGTGGTCCGGGGAGATGTCGGACTTCCGGCGGCTAGGAGGCTGGGGGATCGATCTCCATATTCACGACAACCACTTCATCCGGTTGACGTGCGGACAACCGACGCAGGTCGTCTCGCGGGGCCTGCTCCAAGAGGGCTTCGTGAACCATGTCCATACGCAGTATGTCTACCCGGAAGGGGGCCCGACGGTGACCGCCGTCAGCGGGGGGATCTGCGCGGAAGGGCTCGCGTTCGCCCATGGCTACGAACTGTTCTTCGAGCAGGCGACGGTCATGTACGCCGCGGGGACGATCGGCGGGGCGTGGTGTGTCGATCGCCCGGTGTCGGTGATCAGCAAGGGAAAGGTGACCTCCCCGAAATTGAAGGGGGGGGCCGAATGGTGCTCGGCGTTCACCAGCGAGCTGCAGGCGGCGGTCGATTCGGTGAAGTCGGGGAGCGTGGCACCGCTCCTCTCGGCCGAGCTGGCGCGCGACGCGGTTCATTTGTGTCACGCGGAAGCCAAGAGCATCGCGTCGGGGAAAGCGGTGAAGCCGTGAGCTCCGCGCTTTCGTGGATTAGGGCCAATTCGCGTCGCTCGTCCACGTTCGATCCGCACTGGTGTGCCACGGGCTTCGCCAGTGCAAGATAAGCTGGATCACCGTCGAGAAATCGCACTGGCGAAGCCAGTGGCACACAAACACCACGCTTCCGCCAAGTTCGCGCTACCCCTTCATACGTAGCCATTAGTCCGACGAAGAGCCCCCTTTCGCGATGCTCGACAATCTTCCGTTTCGTACGTTGCAACATCGGGGCTATACCCTGGAGGGGTACTCCCGCGCCGCCGTGCAAAGTTACTGGCGGATTCCCGAACTGAAGCTGGGGTTCGACCTGGGGGGAAGTCCCTGGGACTTTCTGGGGATCCCCAGCATCGCGGTGACGCATGGACATCTCGATCACCTTGCGGCGCTGCCGGTCTATGTCGCCCGCCGCCGCATGATGAAGATGGAGCCGCCGACGATTTACCTCCCCGCGCCGATCGTCGAGGGAGTGGATCGGATGCTGAAGGCGTGGCAGCGACTCGACCGCGGCCGGATGGTCTGCGAATTGGTCGGCGTCGAACCGGGGCAAGAGATCGAGCTTTCCCGCGAGCATGTGCTGCAGGTCTTCGAGACGGTCCATACGGTGCCGTCGGTGGGGTACTGCGTCTGGGGCCGCAAGCGGAAACTGAAGACGGAGTATCAGGGCCTCCCCGGCGATCAGATTCGTGATCTGCGGTTGTCCGGGGTCGACGTGACCGCCGAGGTCCGCACGCCGATCGTCTGTTACACGGGGGACACGACGCCGGCGGGGCTGGACAACTACCCGGCGGCGTACGAGGCGCAAATCCTGATCACCGAGGTGACGTTCTTCCGCCCGGAGCATCGGCGGGAGAAGATCCACAAGTTCGGCCACATGCACCTGGATGATGTCCTCGAGCGGGCCGACCGGTTCCGAAATGAGTTGTTGATCGCGATGCATTTCAGCACGCGCTACGCGACGAATCAGATCGAACGGGCGGTGATGAAGCGGCTGCCGCCGCAGCTTAAGGAGCGGATGAAGTTGTGGTTGTGAGTGCGGCGCAGACAAGTTGGGCGGAGGTGGGAGAACCACACGGGAATGCCGAAGCTCGAAATCCGAAAACCGGAGGAAATTCGAACTCCCAAGCAGAAAACGGGCAAGAGTCCGTACGCTCGATGGAGTCGCGCATCAAGTGACTCTCGGAGTTTGCTTGGGGACGGCTTGAATCGCCCGGACACCGCCGCGATACGCGGCGGCTCTGACGGAGGTCGCGTGGAAGCGAGCGCCGGCCGGCGCTGAAAAACACTGTCCGCGGACATCTCGGTCGCGCGGCGGGTGTTGTAGAATCGCGGTTCCCTCGTTGCGCGGAATTTGATGGTGATGGTTCGTCGTTACCGTGCCGCGTCGCGTGGGCCCGTCACGTTTCCCTATCGGGTGCGCCCATGGTTGCTCGCAGATCTCTCCGTGGTCGGTTCGGCGGCGCGTTCGTCGTGTGGCTCGGTCTGTGGGCGGGGTCGCTGGTCGCCGCCGAGGGGGTGATTCCCCATGCGCAGGACAAGCCGCCCAATGACCCGCGGGATGCGAAGACCGCGGCGAAGATGATGACCGTTCCGCCGGGGTTCGTGGTCGATGTTGTGGCGAGTGAGCCCGATCTCGTGAATCCCGTGGCGATGGCGATCGACGAACAGGGCCGGTTCTGGATCACGGAGTCGCTCGAGTATCCCCGCCGCGAACCGGGGCCGGGGCGCGATCGGGTGAAAATTTTCGAGGACACCGACGGCGACGGCGTGACCGAAACCGTGCGGGTCTTTCTCGACGGACTCAATATTCCGAGCGGCGTGCAGGTGGGACATGGCGGAGTCTGGATCGCCAACGCCCCCGATCTGTTGTTCGTGCCCGACGCCGATCGGGACGGCGTGCCCGATGGTCCCGCGCAGGTGGTCGTCACCGGGTTCGGCCGGACCGATACGCATGAGCTGCCGAACTCACTCACCTGGGGTCCGGACGGTTGGCTGTATGGACTGAACGGGGTCTTCAATCACAGCCATGTGAAGTACGTTCCCGAGAACCCGAACTACCAGAAGGTTGGCGGAGAGAAACATCCTGGTTGGCCGATCACCTGCGCCATGTTCCGCATCCATCCGCGAACCCGCGAGTTCCAGGTCTTTTGTGAAGGGACGAGCAATCCGTGGGGGATCGCGTTCAACGACGAAGGGGACGCGTTCGTCTCGGCGTGCGTGATCGATCACCTGTGGCATCTGGTCGAGACGGGGTACTACCATCGTCAGGGGGGGCCCTATCCGCCCCACACGTGGAAGCTCGAATCGATCGTCAAGCATAAGCATCAAAAGGCGGCGTACTGCGGCATCACGTGGTTTGATAGTGACGTTTATCCCGACCAATACCGCAAGAAACTTTACATGGGGAACATTCATGGGGGCTGCGTGAACGTCGACCGGATCGAACGGAACGGCGGCACGTACGCGGGGTTCGGCGAGCCCGATTTTCTGACCGCGAACGACGCCTGGTTCATGCCGGTCGTCCAGAAGACGGGGCCGGATGGTTGCCTGTATGTGCTCGATTGGTACGACCGCTATCACTGCTATCAGGACGCCAATCGCGACCCGCAGGGGATTGATCGCCTGAAGGGCCGCCTCTATCGGGTACGGTACACGGGAGTCGGGAAGGAAGAAGCCCCGTATCCGACGCGCAGCCCCAGCGATCTCGCGACGAGTCATGACCTCGATCTGGTCAAGCTGTTGTCCCACGGCAACGGGTATCTCCGCGAGATGGCGGTGCGCTTGCTGCAAGAGCGGACCGGTCTCGAGACGACACGCAGGCTGTTGGATTTGGTGCTCGATGGCGACATGCCCATGGAACTACGACGGAACGCCCTCTTCGCGCTGGTGGGGCGCGATCTGCTCGACATGGAAGCGTGGGACAGTCTGTCCTACGCCGCCCAATTGGCCGAGGCGGCCGACCCGACGATCCGCGCGTGGGGGATTCGCTTACTGACGACGCAAGGGCTGCGGGAATTGCGACGGCCCGGCAGCGTCGAAAGCATGGACACTGATATGGGGGGGCTGGTTCAAGCGGCGTTGGTCGATCCCGAGCCGCAGGTCCGGCTGCAAGGGCTCATTTATGTGACACAGTTGAGCCGCGAGCGCGCCTCGTACACCTCGTTCGACGACGCGCTGCTCGAGTCCTTACGGCTGTGCGGGAGCGATCCGCTCTTGCAGCGGACGGCGTGGCAGGCGATCAAGGCGTATGGTGGACGGTATCGCCGCATCGTGCCGCGGCTGTTGGCCGATGGGGAGCTGCAAGGGACGCCGCTGGGACGCGAGTTGACGTCGCGGCTGGTCGATTGGTTGTTGGCGGAACCGGAGCTCGATGTCGGCGCGCTTGCCGCGGCCCTCTCGACACAAGTTGATCTCAAGCTGCCGACACAACTGCTTAAACGACTGGCCGAACGGGTGCAATCGGGCGAACTGCAAGGCGAGCGGCTGGGGCAGGTGCGGACCGCGCTCACTCCGGCGCTGACGCCGCTGCTTCAGGCGAGCGATGGTCCGTATTACCTCGACGCGGTGCTGCTGGCGACCTCTTGGCGCGATCCGACCGGGTTCGCCGCGGCGGGGCAAGTGATCGAGTCGACCAAGTTCGACGACGAGCAGCGGTTGGCGGCGGCGAGCGCGCTGATCGCCGCCGGGCAGGATGAGGTCCTGCGGAGTCTGGCGACGATCTTCGCCGCCGAGCCGCCGACGTCACCTGAGTTTCGCGGCAAGTTGCTCGCGGCTTTGGGGCGACTCGATGATCCAGAGGTTGCCGCCTTCACGCTGGCGTTCTATCCGAAGTTGGAGCCGGAGCTGCAGCCGCGGGCGATCGAACTGTTGACGCAACGTCCCGCGTGGGCCAAGCGGCTGCTGGCGGCGATCGGCGACAAACGGATTCCAGCCACCGCGATCAACATCAATCAGGCGCGCCGCCTCAACGAGACCAAAGACGAGGAACTGAAAGCCTTGTTGGCGACCCACTGGGGCCAGGTGCGCGAAGGCCGCAGCGCCGATCGCGATCAAGTCATCGCCGACATGCGGGCGTTGATCCGCAAAACCCCCGGCGACGCGCTGCAAGGCCAGGCGGTCTTCAAGAAGCTGTGCGCGCAATGCCACAAGCTCTATGGCGAAGGGGCAGAGGTCGGTCCCGACATCACCCTCAACGGCCGCAACGATTATACGCAATTGCTGTCGAACGTGTTCGATCCGAGCCTGGTGATCGGCGCGGGGTACCGGAGCTTTACCGTCGCGACCGAGGATGGGCGGGTGATCAATGGACTGCTCGCCGAAGACAGCCCGCAGCGGATCGTCCTCAAGGTGCAGGGGGGGAAGCAGGAAATCATTCCCCGCGAGAACATCGACGTCTTCAAGGTGAGCGAGATTTCGCTGATGCCCGAAGGGATCGAGAAGCAGCACTCCGCGCAGGAAATTGCCGACCTGTTCGCCTATCTGACGCTCGATAAACCTCCGGGTGATCCGACCGCCCGACGGTTGCCGGGGGTCTACGACGTCCAGCCGCGCGCCAGCGAGAATCCGGACGATTACGTGGCGATCGGCCGTGAGGTGATTCCGGGGCTGAAGGCGATCACCAGCGGCGAAGGAGGGGTCGCGTTGCTGGCCGAACATGCGGGTCGACCGGGGGTGTTGCGAACGCATCCCCTCAGCCGCGAGAAGCCGGGCACGTTGCAATTCGAGGTGACGATTCCGTCGGGAAGGAAATCGCGATTGGTGATCGACGCTTCGCACGACCCGCGTGGCGACTGGCGGTTGATCGCGCGGATCGGCGGCAGCGGGCGACTGATCGACGAACTGGTGAACCGGGCGTCGTGTCCGAACGGTTGGGGGACTTTCTCCGCCGGGTTGGAAAAGTACGCGGGGCAAACCGTGACGATCGAACTGCTCAATCAGGCGAACGATTGGGCCTGGGAGTTCGCGTATTGGGGCGGCGTGCGGGTGGAGGTGGAGGCGACGCCGTGAAGCCATTCCTGCTGAGTCGCGACGAAATCGAATCGGCGTTCGACCGGTTGGGGGAATTGGCCGTTGCCGGCGGAGAGAGTTTGGAAATCGTCGTGCTCGGCGGGACCGCGATGGTGCTGGGATTTCAAGCGCGAACCTCGACCAAGGATGTGGATTACGCGCCGCTGGATGTCGGCCATCCGGCGAAATTGCGGATGTGGGCGGCTCAGGTCGCCGCGGAACGTGGTTGGGATCCGAGTTGGTTGAATGATGGTGCCAAAGGGTTTCTGCATGGCCACTCAACGCTTACACGAGTGTACAATCCCCCGGGGATGCAAGTGTATATCCCGTCCATCCCGCAGTTGTTGGCGATGAAACTCGCGGCTTGGCGCGATGATGTCGATATCTGCGACGCGTCGTAGTTGCTCGATCGGTTGGGTGTTCCAACCATCGAATCGGCGTGGCAACAGGTCTCGCCCTTCGTGATTCCCGGCGGGGAATTGAAAACTCGCCATGCCCTCGAGGATCTATGGCATGATCGATCATCAGCTCATCCCGATGCTGGCGCAAGCGGCGGTGCGGGGTGATGCGCTCGCCGTGCGGGGGGCGATGCTGTCGTTGATCACCCAACCGCTCGAGGTCTGGCCTTGCCCCGCGGAACTTTCCCCGCAGGAATTGAACGTGGCGGCGGGACTCATGGAACTGTGGGCCGAACGGACCGGTCAGCTCCCTCCCGCGTGGATCGCCCAGGTTCCCGCAGGGGCTGAACCGTTTTTTCTGGTGAAGGCCGCCGAGCGGATGCCTCATCTTCGACGGCTCTGCGAAGAAGAAGGCCCAATCATCCTGCGCCGCCGCAATTTGTATGCCCCGCCCAACTACCTGACTTTCGTCTAAGCGACCATCACGGCCACTCGTGCTCGGTCAACACTTCCGTCTGATTGTTCACTGAGGGTGAGGAACGCGAGATGGCGTCGCACGCTCGAAGTTTGCCTCACCCCCGGGCGAGGTACTCCTGATCGCGCGGCAGGACGATCGCTTCGAGGAAGTTGACGTCGTCCGGCAGGTTCAGCATGGCGTAGGCGGCGGCGGCGATCGACTCGGTCGACATCATCGGTTCGGCGTCGCTGTCCAAGGCCGTATCCCGCCGACGTTCGACCAGTACGTTCCCAGGATGGAGGCAGCCACAAGTAATCCCGTACGGACGACCGTCGAGCGCGATCGCCTGCGTCAGCCCCCAGACGCCGAACTTCGCGGCGGCGTAAGGGGCGGCCCCTTCGCGCGGGCGCTGCGCCGAGATCGAGCCGATGTTCAAGATGCGGCCGCGACCCTGCGGTTTCATGCGCCGGAACGCCGCGCGACTGCAGAGGAACGTCCCCGTCAGACACGCCCCGATCACACGGTTCCAGGCTTCGAGCGTCAACTCGTCGAAGGGGCCGCCGTCGAATGCGCCGGCGTTGTTGACGAGGACGTCGACCCGGCCCCAACGCTCATCGATCAGTTGAAAAAAGCCTTCGACCGCGGCTTCGTCGGCGACATCGGCGGGAGCGGCCAGCACTTCGGCCCCCGTGGTTTGTAGCTGCTCCGCCGCGGCGGCCAGGACGTGTGAATCACGCCCCGTGATGGCGATCCGCCCGCCGGCTTGTGCGAGCCGCAGCGCGATCGCCAGTCCGATCCCGCGGCCCCCCCCGGTGATGACACAGACGCGACCGGCCAAGAATGATGACGGCATGCTGGACATGGAATCCCCGGCGGGCATGGGTCGGTGCCTGGATGAAAGTCGACGGAAGAGACGGATCAAGTCACATCGAACACGAAGTTGCGGATGCCGATGTGCGGTGCGGCTCACAGACCGATGGAGGGACAGCCACGCTACCCGCGCACCCGATACCCCAGTTCGCGCAGCAGCGTCTGCAGCCGCGCGACGTGTTCCCCCTGAAGTTCCAGTTGATCCCCCGCGACGGTGCCGCCGGCGCCGCAGGTCGTCTTCATCCGGGTGAGCAGCGCCGGCAGATCGTTATCGGCGGCGGCCAATCCGCGGACCACCGTGACCACCTTCCCCTTGGCCCGTTTCTCGGTCCGCACCACGGCGCTCTGGCGGTCGGGGGGGACCAGCGGCTTTGCGACGGGCTCCGGCGGGCAGGTGCATTCCACCTCCAACCGTTGGCAGCGCTCGCACACGGGGGGACGATCGAACGGCGTACCGGCAAACAGGCGGGTCATCGGGCGGTCCGGCTTCCTCGTGGTCGGGATGCTGCGCGCGCCGATTCTAACCGACCGGTGCCCGACGCGCCGTCCCCGCCCACATCGAACGTCGTCCCATCGTCATGGCGTCCGGTGATTCCTGCCGATCTACGCGCAATCGACGCCGTCATCAACCCGCGCGGACGGACATGATCGGTTCGCTCCCGCCGCGCTCAGTCCGTTTGCGAACGGCGAGGTCGAAAAGACCGATTCCCCGATCTCCCGTGACCGATAACTCCCGTGGACGAGTGCCCTCGTCCCGGCGCCGGACCGACTCCGGGTGACGGAAGCGGAACATGCAACGCGGCATCAACGTGTTGGCGCTCGTGCGGGGTGAAGAACGTTACGTCTTCCTGTACGACGACGAGAGCGCCGACCAGTTGCTGCGAACCCTGGGCGAGTACGCCGCCGACCCGGAGCTGAGCTTCTCGTGGTACGACGCCGCGGTGATGAGCCAGCGGATCGCCAAATTGCGGAGCCAGGGGACCGCCGAAGTCCTGCCGCCGACGCCGCGGCCGCGGTTCAAGGAGCCGATGGCCTGAGCACGGGGCGGCTTGCCGTGTCACCCATGGGATGGACACCGGCGGAATTTGCCGGACAACGGGCGCGGACGACCGCGTTGGCTCGAAACGTTCGTGTGCCACGGGCTTCGCCAGTGCGATTCGCGTTCAGTGCCCGTTGATGGAAACCACCGGCGAAGCCCGTGATACACGTTCCGGTTGATCATCGTCTCCAAACCTCAAGCCGCCGTCCTTTCCGCCCGGTCGAGGCGCTGCGATGCACGACGCGATCGATGGGTTCCTGCGGTATCTGAAGATCGAGCGGAACGCGTCGACCTTGACGCTGAAGTCGTACAGCGAAGACTTCAACAGTCTGTTCGACTACCTGCGCGATCGTGTCGGCCCGGTCGCCGGCCCCGCCGAACTCGATATGGGAACGCTGCGGGGCTACGTGGCGTATCTCCATGAATGCGACTACGCGAAAACGACCATCGCCCGTCGGCTCGCTTGTCTGCGGAGTTTCCTGCGTTACTGCCAGCGGGAAGGGCTGATCACCACGAACCCGGCGAAAGCGCTGCGGACGCCGCGCGCCGGCCGCAAACTGCCGCACTTTCTGACGACCGACCAAGTCGCCAAGCTGCTGGAAGCCCCCCCCGCGAACACGCCGGAAGGGCTTCGCGATCGGGCGATCCTCGAGACGATCTACTCCGGCGGCCTGCGCGTCGCCGAACTGGTGAGTCTCAACCTCGACGCCTGGGACCGCGATGCGAACGTCTTGCGGGTCTTCGGCAAGGGGAAGAAGGAGCGGATCGCCCCGGTGGGCCGTTACGCGGCCAAGGCCCTCGATCGCTGGATGGAGGTCCGGGAACCCGCCGAGGACGCCGGCCCGAGTGACCGCGCGGCGATCTTCCTGAATCGCTTCGGCACGCGACTCACCACTCGCAGCGTCGGGCGGATGCTCGAAAAATACATCAAGGAGTCGGGGCTGAATCAACTCACCTCGCCCCACACGCTACGCCATTCGTTCGCAACCCATCTGCTGGATGGCGGCGCGGACCTCCGCAGCGTGCAGGAGATGCTTGGCCACAAAAGCCTGACGACGACCCAAATCTACACCCACGTCAGCACCCAACGCCTCCGCGACACCTACGAAAAAGCCCACCCGCACGCGCGGCGGGGGGAATAAAGGCGGCTATCGCCCGCCGTGCATGGCAGTCATCTTGGCGTTCTTGAACAAATTACGGTGCCCCGGCAGTTCCCCCGGCGATGGAGTGCCCTTCCTGCCAAGCTTGTGGATCAACATTCTCGGAGATAAAGCTCACCCGGCCGCTGGCCCAGAGGACGAAGACACCGCCAAGATGCGCGCTCCGCGAGCCGGCGAAGGCCGTGAAATGACCAGCATCGTACGCGCAAGGGAGCATCGATTCAGACCGGCATGTGGCGGGGAATGGCATCTGGTCTCCGCTGCCCGGTCCTGTGGCGGGAACCTGTTGGTATCGATCGGCGGTTCCGTTCGGGGGATACCGAGACATATATAAGCTGCCGCCCGGCAGCGGCGTGACATACGCCCCGCGCCCGTCGAGGCCTTGGCCTTGTCGCACTTCCGCCACCATGATCGAACTGTCGGCTCCATCGGTGAATTCCCGTAAGGGGATCGAACGGCAGCGCACGAAGGCCCCCGACTCGAACACCACGCCGGGGTCGTCGACGCCATCGCCATTCAAGTCGGCCGTCTGATCCCAGGTGGTGTTCCCCCAGTTGCCGGCATAGTTGGTGCGGCCGCAGGCGACCACCGGGATTTGTAGCGGTTGCCCCAACAGGGCGTTGATGTCGTAGGAAAACGGTGCCCGACGATCACTGGGACATTGCAGGACAGGGTAAGTACGTTGCAACAAGGGGGCATTCGCGTTAAGGCCGCTGGTGAAATGAGGGGGCTGCAGATCGACATGCCCGAAGGTTCCCACCGCGGCATCGAATTCCCGCCATGCGTTTGACTGGTCCAGAAACGGAAAAAGCTGCAGGATCCACAGTGTTTCCGGGGTCGAGAGGGCGGGGTCAAAATACCCCGCCTGCGTCACCAACACATCAAACGCAATCTTGGCCGAAGGAAACCGGGAAATGGTCCCCGGCGGGAAAACCGCGTGGGCGTCGTGATAGTTGTGGAGCGCGAGTCCCATCTGCCGGAGATGATTCTGACATTGCGCGCGACGAGCCGACTCCCGCGCCGACTGTGCCGCCGGCAACAGCAAGGCCAGCAACAGACCAATGATCCCCAGAACGACCAGCAACTCGATCAGCGTGAAGCCCCGACAATGAAACATCTTCGGCCTCTTATGCGGCGACGGTTGGCCGGAACCACTCGGCGGCGAAGATCGTCATGGCGATCCACACCCATACCACGATGTTACGGGCCGTGGCCGAAAGGCTCCAGGATTTGTTCAGCGTGAAATGAATGTCGAGCGATCGATGCTCCATCCCCTCGGCGACCTGCACAATCATCGATCCATCCGCATCGATGACACCCGATGGGCCTCCCTTCACACAGCGCACCAGCGTTCGTCGCGCTTCAATAGCTCGATAGCGACTGACCGCCTGCAATTGTCGCCGAAGTGCAGGATCCCGCGAGAATTCTTCGCTGGCGATTTGGATCAGGCCATCCACCTCGGAGGTCTGAAAATCGCCGGCCCATTCGGCGAAACATAAGTCATGACAGACGCCAACACCCCACCGGATGCCTGACGGCATCCGGATCATCTGAGGGGTCCGCGCCGCGAGAAACCCCCGATCCACGGCAGTGATCCCGAGCCAGTCTGCGAGCGGCGGACGACATTCTTGCGGGACGGCGAGGAACCGTTTGTCCGCGGCCTGCCAGGCACCTGCGGGTGTCATCAAAATCGCTGAAGAAAGCAACCCCGCGAGCTCTTGGGAAAACCGCTCCGCGCCGACAAGAATCGGACCATCCTGGACGATCGCCGCGTGCCGCAGTCGTTCATCGTCCGCCTTGTCGGCGCCGAAGATCGCCGGCCAAGCCCCCTCCGGATAGATGACGATGTCGGCCGGAGGGCGAACGCACTGTGTCGGCGGCAGTTGATGGAAACCACCAGGGGAGGTCGATATCGCTACGGGAATCAAGATGGCATGTAATGAACTTCCGGGAGTGATCGTGGAGGGACGAAATGCGGCATAGACCACCGTGATTAGGCAAGTCGCAGGAATCCACCACAGGATCCCTGGTACGGGAGTCGGAGGCCGCCGTTGTCGGAAACTCCAGAGATCGAGCAGCCAACCATTGACGCCCGCGACCCACCATCCCACCAGCGCCATGCCTCCCACGTCCGCGACCTGCGCCATGAACGTGCCGGCTTGCGTGAGCGCTAGACGACAAGGGTCGTAGCTCAAGAGGAGACCATGTCGGAAACCGCCATCAATGGTTGCTTCCATGACGACCCAAACCATGGGGAGCGCGACCGATGCGGGCCATCGCCGGTCGCGCAGCAACGTTCGCAACATCAAACCGGCCAAGCTTCCCCAAAGCAGACACCAGATCCCGAGCGACATTGCCCCTAAGGCGTATGCGTCGTTGATCGCGCGGGAAAGTCCGATGACCCACCCGAACTTTGGCCCGAAATAGGCGGCCGAGAACAGCCCACTGGCGACGACGGCCGAACTCCAAGTGGCGGTGCTCGAGACCGCATGCGTCCATACCGCCAGACTCCCCCAGACGCATCCGCTCCAACCATGCTCCGGCCCCGCCATCGCGAGGAGCCCCCCCGCAAAGATCGATCGAAGCCAAGGATCGCGCCGCGTCTCAAGTGACACCTGGATCACGCGGGAAACTCCGCATCGGGGAAGACCACTCCGGGCACGTGTCTAGACCATCGTCAGGGGGTTCGAGCCGACTCCGTCACCAGTCCGCTATAGGGGATCTTGATGGGGGGGAGATGTCCGGGCTGGAAACGGACCAGCAGTTCACCTGAGAACCGCCCTGCGGCAACCGGGGAAACGCCCGCGGCTACGATGCGATCGGGGGCGATCTGGATGCGAACGTTAGGAGCCGCTTCCACTGCGGCCAGTTCTAGCGGTCCCGGGTCCCGCTTCCAGCGAATCGTGAATTCCCAAGGAACCCCGGGAGCCATCGTCCCTAGAAAATACCGATCCAACTCCGGTCGAAACGGATGCCTGACCGTCACGATTGTGGAAATGGTTTGCGGTGGATAACGCTCGAAGGCCACTCGGAGCGACCGACGATGCTCGCCGTCGTCATATCCCCCCTTCGAGCGCAGCGTCAGCACGGTGGTATCCACGACGAGCGTCCCGTCGCCTTGGTCCGAGGGCAATTTGCGGGACGTCGCCTCCAGCGCCTCCACCATGAACCCCCCCCAGTCACAGGCGGCTTCACGAAGTGGGGCGGGCGGATCGGCTTCGCGCCGGCGATAAGTGATCGCAAACTCTCCCCGAACACGCTCCCCCGCCGAGGCCGTCATCGAGAGTTGATCCACCGACAGCCGGGGAGGATTTTGAACCCGATAGATGATGCTGACCACCAAGGGGACGGGGGATGGGGGCTCGGTGATGATTTCCGTCGACAGGACTTCCACTCTCAACCCCGCCCCCGCGACCTGAGCTTCAAGCTCCAGAGTATGATCCGATCCGGGTTCGAGTTTCCGACCAAGCAGGCCGGTCGAGACCGCCATGCAGGCGCAGGTACGTTTGATCTCGCGGATTACCACCGGTTCCTTGGAGGTGACCCGAAAGGGAAACTGGACCACCAGCGGCCTGCCGGAAGGTAC
Organism: uncultured Planctomycetaceae bacterium; assembly: GCA_964427725.1. Lineage (GTDB taxonomy): Bacteria > Planctomycetota > Planctomycetia > Planctomycetales > Planctomycetaceae > DSVQ01. The sequence goes on from CAYRVS010000013.1 coordinate 51,385, forward strand.
ATCCCCAGCCCGATGAACGGGAGCGCTCAGCAACAGCGTGGGCGCCGATTTCTCGGGGGGGGCGTGACCGCACCCGCTCAATACCCCCACGAGCCCGACAACGATCCTATGCACGGAACCACGTCCCTTGAATTCCGTAGCCTCGATTCCACCGTGCTCGGGAATAGAAATGCCTCTCTCACGGCCGGAGAGCCGCCGTATCCCACCGAACCATAACAGCCCATAGAGTCCAGCCAACACACACAGCGCCCCGAGCCAGCCCTTCCGGAGCGGCCACACGGCCGAGTCTCGCACGATGACATCTCCATCCCATGCGGCTTCCAGTCCGGAGACCTGGAGTTTTAGTTCCGGGCCAAGGGCGCCCGGCGCCCAGTCGAAGACCCGCGCCGAGTCTCCCGTCACCTCCGCCAAGGTTAAGTAATGTCCGCTCGGCTGATTTCGGGCCAAGGGCCAGCGACCTGGTTGAAAATAGAGAATGCAGGGGGTGGGGAGTTCGGCCAACGAGGGAGGCCGCCGGTGAATGAGCGCTCGGGTCGAAACTCCGAATTCGCCAATCACATCGCGAACGTCTCGAATGGACATCCTGCGTGGATCGAAGGCTTCTCGATTCCGGCAAAATGTACTGACGTCGCTAAGTCGGACCGTGACCCCATGCAGTCGCAAAAAAGAGAACGCCGCACATTCCCCGCACCCCGGTAATGTCGCTTCATCGTCCGAGGCGATTGCCGCCGACCAGAGTTTGGTGTCGATGCCCGTCAGGGCTACGAGCATGATCAGCCATAGAGGCGTCTTCGGATTACGCATGACAGAGGCAGCTCCAAGGGCTTATGAAGCAAGACCGAACCCGCGCGAAGGCCGATCAACCCAACTACGGACGACTCGGCATCCCGTCGATGCGGGAGCGGCCCCTTGTTCGGCCCCGTAGTCGATGGGGGTCCGGAACATCATGCACTTGGACGAGCCAGTCGCATCATCGACTCCGCCGACTCCATCCGCGCCACGCCAGCAACCCCAAAATCCCCACTCCCAGAGCGCCCACCCAGAGCATGACATCAGAGGCCCACCCCCGCGTGACGCCCGGTGACGATGGCAACCGCCCCACCAATTCCTCAGCCACGTCATCCGTAGTCCCCGAAGAAATTCGGATGGCCCCTTGGGTCTGGTCGTTGACGATCGTACTCGCCGGGAACTCCAGGGCAAAAAATTCCCGGGCTGGCGGCTCGACGATTTCCAGTTCCCGGATTTCCCAGTTCCGCTCTTCGCGGACGATCACTTCGCCTTGGTCCCGGAGTTCGAGGGGTTGGAAATGGCGATACCGACCGCGAACGGGATAAATCAACCCTCCTTCATCATCGAATTCGACCGCATCCACAACCTCGAACGGATGTCCATAGGGTCGCTGCATGGAACGCTCGCCCCATGGCATGGGGACCACGAAATCATCGGATAGAACCTCCGAGGGGCCATAGCCGTAGACTTCCACCCGGATCGGCCACACGGGACGCCGCAAGTCGAAGTATCCGACCAGCGCGCGGACCCCCGAGGGGAGCTTCTTGAAAGCCCGGACATAGACCTCCACGGGGTGGCCTTCGAGTTCGGCCCGGCCGAGCCATCGTTCGCCGACAGGGTTGGTTCCGAAAAACTCATCCAGCAGATGGATCCGCCCTCCCCAGTCCCTTGCAGGACGGGTCAATGGCGGCCAGTCCAGCAAATGGGGTGGAGCGCCGGATTGAATCAGTGCGGAGTGATAATTCTTCAGAGTCATCCCCGTCCAGATGCGATATTGATGATTGGTGGCCGGACCGAATGAGACCAGCAAGACCCGATCATAGTGCTCCGCCAGATGCTCCGGGCTGGGAAACTCGCGGGGGAGCGCGGTCCAACTCCAAACGCTCTCCAGCAACTCCGGAGAACCACGTTCATCGATCGGGAACCGCACCTGAAAATGGTCGCCATCCGTCCAGAATTCCTGCTGCACGACCGTCCGAGTCACCTCATCCGGACGCGCCAACAAGGCTTCCAAATGGGTGATCCGCTTAAGATCGCCCAGCTGTCGCGCTCGTTCGATCTCGGCCTCCCACAACCGCTTCCGCCCCATCCCGGCATGGCGAGTGAGGCTCCAAGCCATGCGAAATGACTTCGCAGGTAGGGCGTTCTGTCGATGGGCGGCCACCAGCTCTTGGATCTCGATCTCCGGTCCCCGGCCGAAGGTCACCCATAAGACCAGCGCTCCACAACATGACATCCGCAGGCTCCTTGGAACGGGGAATCCCCGATGGCGCGACGGTGGATCCATCGCGAGCCAAGCCGCTCAGAGACAGTTACTGCAGCGCATGGTGTCGGATGAGTTCAAGCATGGGGGCGCCCCACACGACTGAATCAGCATCTCATTCTCTGGATCAAAGGACGAAATGTAACAGGTATCCCAGTCCTCCGGGCCGCCCCAGACAATTCCTCCCA
>CAYRVS010000014.1:0-47464 GCA_964427725.1 uncultured Planctomycetaceae bacterium
GTCGTGGTCGTCTTAACCACCGCGGCGAACCCCCTGACACCCCGATCTCGCAAACAGACGGGCCGATCCGCCACCGTCGAAAGAATTTTCCCGATCGCGCCACCAGGAGCGGGGGGACGTCAGTCCCCCCGCTCCTGGGGTTTCTGGTAAATTTGGTCTCTTCTCTATGTGATCCCGCAGACAAGGCCCTACCGACGGATGCCGAAAAACGCCGAGGATTGGATGCTCGTCACCGGAGCCACCGGGTTGGTTGGACGGCATGTGGTGGCGCGGGCGGTGGCGGAAGGTTGGCGGGTACGGGCGATGGTCCGCTCGGCCGCCGCCGCCCAGGACTTGGCCAAACTGGGTGCCGAACTGGTCACGGGAGATCTCGGTCAGCCGGAGACGCTCGCCCCGTCGGTGGCGGGGGTCACGGTGATCGTCCATTGCGCCGCGAAGGTGGGGGACTGGGGACCGATCGACGAGTATCGCCGGATCAACGTTCGCGGTCTGGAGGTCCTGCTCGACGCCGCCGAGCGGACGGGGAAACTGCGAAAGTTCGTCCACATCAGTTCGCTCGGGGTCTATCCCGCGATGGACCATTACGGGACGGATGAATCGACCCCGCCGAATCGTCAGGGGATCGACGGTTACACGTTGACGAAAGTCGAATCGGAGGATTTGGTCCTCGAACATACCCGGACGAAAGGACTGCCGGCGGTCGTCCTGCGGCCGGGGTTCATCTATGGCCGCGGCGACCGAACGATCCTGCCGCGATTGCTCGAGCGGCTGAAGTCGCGGCAGTTCGCCTACCTCGGTTCGCCCGACAAGGTGATGAACAACACCTACGTCGAGAATCTGGTCGAGGCGATCTTCCTGGCGCTCGACCGGGACGACGTGCATGGGGAGGTCTTCAACATCACCGACGATCGGTTGGTGACGAAGCGCGAGTTCATCGAGACGATCGCGAACGCGGCGGGGTGTCCGTTGCCGACCGGTGTCGTGCCGCTGGGAGTGGCGAAGTTCCTGGCGAAGGTCCTGGAAGGACTCTATCGGCTCTTGGGGAAGCGGGAGGGGCCGCTGCTGTCGAACGCCCGGATCAAGTTCCTGGGGCTCAACCTCGACTATGGGATCGACAAGGCCCGACGGCAACTCGGCTATCACCCCAAGTACGACTTCGCGGAAGCGATGCAACGTACCTTGGCCGCACTGGGATACGGCTGATTCGGACATCCACCCGTTACGGCGCTTGCCGAGAACCGCACCGTGACAGGGTCTTTGCTTGTTTCATTCTGGGAGAGCAACTCGACCGGTCTCGTGTCGAGTGCCTAGAGTCTAGAGCAAGAAATGCTGTCAGGATCAGGGGTTTTCTCTGGCACTAGACTCTTGGCTCTCGTCACGAGACGCATCACAAACGCCCCGGTTTCCTAAAAGCGAAAGCCCAGGTCACGTGAAGGGGAGAGGGACCGCCGCGGGTCTTGGCGTGGTATGTTAGCTGGTGCTGTTGGACTGATCAGGTTGTGCGCTGGATGCGGGACGCGCTCATGAATCGTCGTTGGGTTTACGGGGTGATGCTGCTGACGTTGGGGCTGGTCGGCTGTCGGGGCGAAGTGCCGCAGACGCCGCCCACTACGACCGCCGAGCCTGCCCCCGCCGCGACGTCAGCCGCGAAACCCGCTGGAACTGCGGTCGCAGCGAAGCAGACGGAGCCGGAAGAGTATCTGCCCGAACCGACGACCGACGAAACTCCATATGTGCTGGAAGAGGGTTTTCAGCCGCTGACCCTCACCGACTTCGTCCCGTTTCCCGAGGGCTCGGCCGGATGGTCGGAAGCGGGGGACAAACTCCTCGCGACCGGCAAGCCGAAGGGGTATCTCGCCTCGCGCGAGAGCTTCGAGAATTTCACCTGGCGGCTCGAACTGCGGTACCCCCGCCCGAAGTCGTTGACCGAGGACGCCGCGTTCAAGGGGAACACCGGCTTTCTGGTCTACATCACCGGCGAGCCGAAGATTTGGCCCATCTGCCTGGAGGTGCAGGGGAAGCACGTGCAGCTCGGGTCGATTAAGGAGAATGGCGGCGCGGCGGCCCCCGTCGTCCGGCACGACCCCGCGGTTCGTGATGGCGTGCTCCGCCCGGTGGGAACGTGGAACGAACTGGAGATCGTGTCGAAAGGGGGCGCGCTGACCGTCACCCTGAACGGCACCGTCGTTGCTGTCAGCGAACCGAATTTCCTCAGCTCCGGTTCGATCGGCCTCCAGTCGGAAGACCACCCGTTCGAGTTACGCCGCGTCCGGATTCGACGTGATCCGTGAGGGTATCGAGCAGTCAGAGGCTGCCCGGAGAGCGATGTCGCCGTCGGTCCATCGATTGGGGCGTTCGTCGAACCCGGTAGGCACGACGCTGGGACGCGACGGTTCGAAAGACTGACCCCGGCGATGAGACCGCCGCGCCGCGGGGGCTCGCCCAATTCGATCGCCGACACTCACCGCGGTTGGGGGTGGTCTGGGCGGGCGGCAAGTCCCACAATCGTTGACTCCACGAGTGGCCCACAAACAGCGGCGCCGGCTGCCATGGGGGCTGGAGATCGTCTGCCCACCGACCGAGTCGCGGGGCTTAGTACCGTTGCCCAAGCGGTGGGTGGTCGAACGCGGTTTTACCTGGCTCGGGCCGCTGACGATCGTCGCGAAAACGACCGCCGAGCCCCCGATCACCTTCACCACCCAAGTCGCCCGCACGGAACGCACCACCACCCCGCAGCGGCCGCTCCTGAAGGTCGCCAAGTAAGGCTGCTCGTCGAAACTCAAGAGCGGGGGGACGTCAGTCCCCCCGGTGATTCCGACGGATGATCGACTCAGACTTCACCGGGGGGAGTGACCTCCCCCCGCTCCGGATCGAGGTTCGTCAAGTACCACGTCAACGGGCTGCGTCTTGCGGTTGCAGGACTGAAGCTCAAAAGGGCCCCGAATTGTCACCGGTTGCTACGGCTAAGTCGTCCGCGCCTCAACCGTGCATTGTCGATCTACTTGATGCATCGACGACCATGGCGGCGGCCCATGTCGGAAAAACACACGGCGGGCTGACGCCGCGCCGCTCTTTCGTAACAGTTCGGCCGGTGGAGCCGCCCCTACGATGACGATGCAAATCACCGGGGGGACTCACGTCCCCCCGCTCAGGATTTCCATCCACCAACGAAAAGGGCCCCGGTGTGAAACCGGGGCCGCGAGGGGCTTCGAGCGCCGAAGCGCGTCATCGATCGCAGACAGGCGTCCTTCTCGCGAAGGACGTTACGGCTGAGCGGTGCCGGCGACGGAGATCGCCGGAGAAACCGACTCAGGCGCGGCGGACTTTCCGGACCGGGCGACCCAGCTCGCGGCCTTCGCCGCTCCCGGGGTGCTGAACTTCTTCGGCAAGACCGGCTTCGCGGCGGCGACTGTCACCGCCGTCGGCAACGGGGTCCGCGTCGCGGGCCCCAATTCCACGAAGTCGGCGGCGAACAACGGCGAATCCTCATCCTCGACGGCGGCAAGGCCCCGGCCCGAACCATCTTGTTGCGGGACCGACGTCGGGATCAGTTGATTGCGGCGAATCTGCGGCACGCCATCGATCGAGCCGCGCGACTTCCCGGGACTCGCCGGGTCCGACTCCTTCAGCAGATCGGCGGAGCGACTGGGGGACGTGCCGCGGGCGGTGCCGATCGGATCGGGCGAGGGACCGAGCGCGGTCGCGGTGCCGGTCGCGCCGATGGGGACGTAGGCGACCTGCGTGCCGACCGCCATCGTTTTGACGACGGTGACCGGCTTCATGACGGTGGTTTCAAACTCTTCCCAGTGGGGGACGCTGATCGCGACCTTTTGGGTCGTCTGATAGGCCTCCATGCGGGTGACGTTGTAGCTCACCTGCCGCGACCCCTGAATCGCCACCTGCCGGGTGACGGGGACCGAAACGGCCATTGTCTGCGGCACGTACTCGCGGGTGGTGCGGTACTGCGGCTGGAAGGCGGTCATCATTTCGTAGGTGGTGCGGTTGAACCAGCCGGTCATCCCCGGGCGGGAATCGTACTGGCAGGGGGACATCTTGCAGTTGGGTTCGCAGCGGGTCCGCCAGTACCCGGCGTTGCGGTACTGCGTCTGGCATTCGGTCACGTTCTGATAGCTGACCGTGGGGACTTCGGCGACTTTGGTCTCGGTGACGGGGCGATACGCCGTCACCGCCTGATCGACATACTTGGTCTCGAAGACCTGTCGACGGGCCATTTCGCGGTGTGGCTGGAATTCGGTGACCGGCACCTGACGGTAGACGGTCTGCATCACCGGTTGGACGGCGGGGGCGCACACGGTTTGGACGACCGGAGCGCAGGCGTTGCAGGCCGTGACGGTGGGGGCCGCGTACGACGCGGTCATCATGGCCTGGGGGGCGGAGCAGTTGCAGTCGCTCCCGCCGCCAAAGCCGAACCACTGGGCGGAGACGGTGCCGCCCGCAAGGGCGACGCAAGCGGCCGTCGTCGACGCCGCGGCTTTCAACAGACGAAGCATGGGCCTCTTCCTACGTAGTGACGTGGAGGGGAACGCGATTCAATCAGATGGGTATCAGGGAGAGGGAGCGCCCGCCGCGACCACCATCAGGCCCCCGGCCGTCAGCGAGCGGCGGGGTTGTAGGAGATTGCCGAAACGGGGTCAAGATCGCGGCAGGAATTGCCGACAGTGGTCGCGAACGGCCGTTTTCGGCTCGACATCCCGCACCGAAGTCTCCCACCAGCCAAGACTTCCCGCACGTGGAATGGTCCCGCAAGGAGGCCACGGCCTCCCCTGGAAGGCGTGTGCGACAAGGCAACTTTTTCCGACCGGCGGGCCTCTTCGGCGGATTCTGCCTGTAGCGACCCCTTCCGAGTCCTTTCCCGCAAATTCTCCCCGCCTCCGCTCCGGTTCGACCTAGGTTTCCTAAGCGGTCGATCTTCGCGAACAGGAGAGTCACGCGGCGCTCGACCGAGGGTTCCCCTCTCCCGTCGGATCATCCGTCATGGCTGCCCACTTCTTTCTCGATGGCCCCCACGTCACCGCCGATCTCCTCACCCCCGTCCTGCTACGGCACCGCGGCACCTGGGGCCGTGACGTGCACGTCCAGCACTCCGGCGAGGGCGACCTCGTACTCCGCGGCCATGTCACCAGCTATCATCACAAGCAACTCGCGCAGGAAGCGTTCCGGCCGCTGCTCGCCCAAGGGCGCATCCGCAACGAACTGCGCATCGCCCGGAACTTGGTCGCCGACTGATCCGTGACCCCAATCGGCACGACGGGCCCGACCACGTTGCCGTGGACGAGGAGCTTGCGATGCCGACCTCCCTTTTCCATAAAGCCCCCGGCCCAATCACATGGCTGCTGGTGGGGCTCGTGCTCTGCCCCGCCCTCGGCCGCGGTGACGTGCCCGAATTACCGGACCTCGATTCTCCCCGCCGGACCCGCGATGTCGAAATCATCGCCGCCGCCGGTCCCGCCGTCGTGGCGATCTTCTCCGATGCCGGCGCGGGCCGCATCGTCAGCGGCAGCGGCTCGGTCGTACATTCAACCGGCCTCATCCTGACCAATCATCACGTCGTCGAAGACCGTCCCGGAGTGGTCTTGATCGATCAGTTTCCTCCCGTCCGTTACCGCCTTGTCGGCAGTTTGCCCGAGTACGACCTCGCCATTCTGGAAGTCCCCCCACCACCAACGCCCCTCGTCAGTATCCCCCTCGGACGCAGCGACGAACTGTTTGCCGGCGAGCCGATCCTCGTCGGCGGCAACCCCGGCGGACGCGGCATCATCTTCTCGAAGGGGATTCTCAGTTCGCCGAGCATCACTCGCGATATGTCCGCCCTCGTCATGCGGCAGCTCCCCGGCGATCGTCGGCTGCGCTTTCTCCAATTCGACGCCGCCAGCAACGGCGGGAACTCCGGCGGCCCACTCCTCAACGCGTTGGGCCAGGAAATCGGCGTCGTCTGCGCCAAGGTCCTCGCCGAAGAGAACAGCAACTACGCGATCCCCATCGACCGCGTCCTCTCGGCGGCGCGGGAACTGCTGCTCCCCGAGGAACGCCGCGATGTGTGGACCGGTTTGACGCTTGACCCCTGGGACCTCACCGTGCGGAGCGTCGCCCCGGACAGTCCCGCCGCGAAGTGTGAGCTGGAACCAGGCGATCGGCTGGAGGCCGCAGGAGGACGTCCTCTGGCGCACAGCCTGGATTGGTATGCCCTGCTGCATCGACTGCCGCCAGACACCTCGGTATCACTCCGCCTGCGTCGGGGCCCGGACGTTCGCGAGGTGGTGCTCGAACCGGCCCCGTATCCCACGCCGGCGGGCGTGACGGCCGAGACGCAGCAACCCGGACTCGTCGCCCATTGGGCGTCGTACGCGGGCCAATCGCTTCCGGATTGGTCCAAGTTGACGTCACAGGGACACGCGGTGGTCCCTCGCCCCGCGCTCACCGACATCCCGGGCCTCCCTCAGGACCAGTACGCCCTCCGCTTCGAGGGGTTTGTCGAACTCCCCCGCGACGGCGTCTATTGGTTCGCGCTCTCGTCCGACGACGGTAGCCGATTATGGGTGCGCGACCGCCTCCTCGCCGACAACGACGGCCTCCACCCCGCGCAAACCATCAGCGGCCGCATGCGCTTGGGCGCCGGCCGCCACCCCCTGCGGCTCGAATTCTTCGAAGGCTCGGGCGACGCCGAAGTCACCCTGACCATCGGCCACGACGGCTCGACGAAACCGCTCGACCTGAAGTACTTTCACGAACAGGCGATCGATGACCGATGAAGTGTTGTCGAGGATCCGAGGATCACGACAACGCCGCGATCGCCCGCTCGATGTCCGTCGGCAGCGGGGCGGCGACCACTTGCCAATCCCCCGTCACCGGATGCGGGAAGGCGAGTTCGGCGGCGTGCAGGGCGTGGCGGGGGATGTAGGGGGAGATCGGCGGGCCGGGGCGGGTGCCGTCGGGGTTGAGGGGCGGGCGCGGCGGTTTCAGTTCGCCGAACGGGGCGTAGTACTCGTCCCCCACGACCGGGTGCCCCAGCGATGCCAGATGGACCCGAATCTGATGGAGCCGGCCGGTGCGGGGCTTCGCGCGGACCACCGTGTGGCGCGGCAAGCGTTGCAAGACCTCATAGCCGGTGACGCTGGCCCGCGCGTCGAGCGCGTCGCCGCGCGTGGTCATCAGCGCGCTGCTGCACCCGGGGACGCGGCCGATCGGGCGATCGATCACGCCGCGATCGTCGGCCAGCACGCCGTCGACCAAGGCGATATAGGTCTTCGCGACCCGGCCGCGCTGGAACTCGACCGACAATAAACGATGGGCGAGATGGTCCTTCGCGAGGACGATCACCCCGCTGGTGTCGCGATCAAGCCGATGGACGACCCCCGGCTTGTAGAGCCCTTTGACGGGACCGGCCTGATCGAGATGCCATTGGGCGGCGTTCGTCAACGTGCCGCGCGGACTCTCGCCGCACGGATGGACGATCAGCCCCGGGGGCTTGTTGACGGCGATCAGCGAGGCGTCTTCGTAGAGGAGTTCGAGCGGAATCGGTTCCGCGGGCATCAGGTCATCGGGGGGTTCCAGCAGCCGAAGCTCGACCGACTGCCCCGTGAAGACCCGGCGGGCCGGCTCCGCCGGTTCCCCGTTGACCTTGGCCGCTCCCGCGACCACCATGCGATGCAGTCGCCACGCCGTGTAACTGCGGAAATGCCGCGCCAAAAACGTGTCGATGCGGACCCCGGAGAGGTACCGCTCGACGACGACGGTGGTGGTATAGGGGTAGCGCATCGCGATGAGGCGGGATCGTACCGCAAAGCATGAACCAGGACACCACGAGCGTCGCGACGTCACCCCCCCCGGGGATCGGAAGGGTGATGCTCGAACGTCGGCGGGCGGGCGGTTTCACCGTCGTGCCGGTCGATCAACCAGCGACGCGGACTCGAGCGCCATGCGGTGGCTCGTGGCGCGCGGATTTCTACGGCGGCGGGGTCCGTTCCGGCGGCGGGAGTTCGCGTGGGCTGAGGGGCTCGAACGTCAGTTGGTGGGTCATCAAGATCCGGCCTCGGCGGTATTCCAAATCCCACAAGGCGACGTTGTAGTTCGCCACGTGGCGATGATAAGTCGCCTGAGCGTCGGCGAGGGCGGTTCGCGCCCGGAGCAGCAGGTCGATCGTCGAACGCTCGGCGCGACCGACCCGATATTCGGTTTCGAGCGCTTCGACCTGCCGTTGCACCGCCCGTTTGCGCACCCGCCCGGTGTCGAGCAGCGTGTACCACCGCCCCAGCGACTGCAGGCTCGCGGACAGCTCGTACCGGATTTCGTCCTCCTGGGCGACCAGCGCCGTCCGAGCCTTCGCCAATTGCAGTTCCAAATTCCGCACCTGCGAAAATTCGGCCCGGAAGCCGATCGGCATCGAGAATTGCACCCCCAAATTCCAGGCCGGTTGTTTCGCCCGCAACAGGCTCGAGTACGCGCTCGCGTACCCTTCGTCGGTGATCCCGTCGGCGGTCCGGTCATCAATCAACCGATCGCCAAACCCATTCAGTTGGTATCCGCCGACGAAGTCGATCCGGGGTTTGGTCAGGCTCCGCGCGGCGCGGAGTTGCCAATCGAGACTTTGAATGCTGAGCCGTTGGCGATGCAGTTCCGGTCGTTGCGTGAAGGCCTCGCCGACCAGCAACGACCAGTGTTCCGCCGGTTCCTCGGTGATGGGCGGGCTGCCGGCGCGCAGGCGACGCCCATCGGCGACGGGCAGCCCCATCAGCCGCCGCAACCGTGTTTCCGCCTCGAGCACCACCGCGAAGGCGTTTTCGGCCTGCGCGCGGCTTTCGAGCTGCGTTTGCTCGGCCTGGGCCACCACCGCCCCGCCCAGCGCCGCCTCGTTCGCCGCCACTTGCTGCCACACTTCGTACGCCGCCCGCTGAACCTCCAGGTAGGCTTCATGCTCGCGCTCGGCCGCGTAAAGCTGCCAGTACAACTCCCCCGCCTCGAACGCCAGATTGCGGATCGCCAGTTCCAGGTCGACCGCGGCGATCCGTTCATTGACCTGAGCGATGCGAATCCCCTGGGCCACACCACTGAGGACGCTGTTGCGCGTCCCGATGGGCCCCGCGACCGAAGTGTAATCCGCGCCCGCCCCCGCCAGCAGCGGCTGACGGAACTCGGCCCCCAACGAACCGGAATACGCCGAGGGAAACAACAACCCCAACTGATTGCTTTGCAGGTAATCCCAGTTGTGGATCAGTGAGAAGGTGCCCCCGGACATCAGTGGTTGATCGATCCGCGACTCGAACTGCCCCGTGTCTTCGATCCGCGTATTCCCCGGCGGCGTCCCCCCCCCGGTGAAGAAGTTGTTCTGCACCTCCAGGTTCCGGCCGAAAATCAGACTCGACGTGAATTGCGGCATGAAATCGGACAACGCCGCCTCGGTCCCCCGGTTCCCGAACAAGACACCGCTCTGTCGCAAACCGGGGTCGTACAGCGAAGCCACCTGGTCGGGATTCGTCAGGATTGGATTGTTCGGGGCAAGGAATTGGGCGTTCTGGCGGATGACCGGGTTGTTCCGCAGCGCGAAGTGGACCACTTCCGACAGGGTCACATCCCAGGGAATATCGGCGGTCCGGTCCCGGATCGTCTTCGGTCCGGGTTCCAAACCGGGGGCCGGCGGGACCGGCGGCTCGACGACCATCGTCCGCGAAACTTGGCTGACCGAGCGGCGATAATGTCGGTCGTCGTCGTCATCCAGAACGGCGTGAGAGCCACGGACGATCTGCCGCTCGCCGATCACGGTCGAACAGCCACACACGACCAACCCGAGGACCGCGATCCACCCCGGGATGCGCGGCCTCGCCGGATATGGAACCGGACGTGGATGTTTCGGGTTGGCTCCGCGCACCCGAAGACCTCGAACAAACGCCCCCCACGGGGTGTCCGGAACGAATCCCGCACCACCCGGCCGATCCCCCGAGACCGCGGGCATCATCCCCGAAGTCTCTCGGCGGCCGGGTCATAATCCAATTCCGGACATCGTGTCCAGACGAAACCCGAACCCGCCCTCCGCCACGAGCCCGAGATGGGCTTGAGGTGGGCTTGGGCTCAGGGTGCGGACGCCTACCGCGTCCAAGCCAGCCACTTGCGGAACAGCGATTTCACGAACGGCGTCAGGCGCGTGCGGTTGTATTGGTCCCCCAGCTTGCGGATCGCTTCGGCCTGGGTGGGGTAGGGATGGATCGTGCGGCCGAGCGCTTTCAGGCCCAGACCGTGCGTCATGGCGACCGAGAGTTCGCCGATCAGGTCGCCGGCGTGCGGAGCGACGATGGTCGCCCCGACGATGCGATCGGTCCCTTTTCGAGTATGGACTTTGACGAAGCCGGCCGTTTCTCCGGCGAGGATCGCGCGGTCGATGTCGGCGAAGTGCTGCACGTAGGTGTCGACCGCCACGCCTTGTTCCCGGATCTCGCGTTCCGACAGCCCGACATGGGCCAGTTCCGGCGACGTGTAGGTACACCACGGAATCGTCAGCGCGCTCGCCTTGGCGCGACCGCGAAAGAGGGCGTTCTGAATGACGATCCGCGCCTGGAAATCGGCGGCGTGGGTGAACTTGAACTTCGAGCAGACATCCCCCGCCGCGAAGATCCGGGGGTTTGTCGTCCGCAGCCGATCGTCGACGCGGACGCCGGTCTTGAGGTCAAAGTCGACGCCGACGGCTTCGAGCCCCAGGTTCCGCACATTCGGCGCCCGTCCGACCGCGACGAGGAGTTGATCGACAGCTTCGTCATAGCGTTCACCGTGCGACTCAACCGACAGTCGAACTTGAGCACCATCCCGGCGTAATGCCAGTTCCTTGCCGCAGCAGAGGAGCTTCACGCCGTCGCGTTCAAGGGAGGCTTGGACGATCGCCGCGGCGTCGCGCTCTTCCTGGGGGAGAATGCCGTGGCCGACCTCCACCAGGAAGACTTCCGATCCAAAGTTGGCGAACGCCTGGGCCAGTTCGCAGCCGATCGGCCCCGCGCCGAGGACCCCCAACCTTCGCGGCCGCTCGGTGAGCGAAAAGACCGACTCGTTGGTGAGGTAGGGGACTTGATCGAGCCCCGGAATCGGGGGGGCGGCGGCCCGCGCGCCGGTCGCGATGACCGCGTGACGGAACTCGAGGGTTCGGTCGCCCACCTGGACCGTGTTCGAGGCGGTGAAGCGGCCTTCCCCGAGATAAACATCGACCCCGAGTTCCCGAAAGCGACGGGCCGAATCGTTCGGGCTGATCTCCGCGCGGAGTCGCCGCATCCGCTCCATGACCCGGGGGAAATCGGTGGCCGCGCCGGGTGGGACGTCGACGCCGAAGTCGCCCGCGTGTCGGACGGTCCGGGCGATGCGGGCCGCGCTGAGCAGTCCTTTGGAGGGAACGCAGCCGACGTTGAGGCAGTCGCCCCCCATCAGTTCGCGTTCAATGAGGGCGACTTTCGCGCCGAGCCCCGCCGCGCCGGCCGCCGTCACGAGTCCCGCAGTTCCCGCGCCGATCACCACCAGATGGTAGCGTCCTGAAGGGACGGGATTGACCCAATCGCGCGGCCGGACGTTCGACTCCAGTCGCTCGTTCGCGGCGTCATAGGGCTGCAAGGGAACCAAGTCGGTCATGAGAGTGCCTGATGGAACGTGTCGTCCCTGACGGAGCGGCACCATGGCGAGGTGTCTGGCCCTTGTGTGTCATGGTGACGGGTTGATGTCGGATGTTCTCGCCGGTCGAAATCGTGACACCAGCGTCTTCAACACCAGCGGCATCAGCCCCAGCAACATGAAGGCGACCAGGAGTTGCGGCGAGAGGATCCCGGCGGCTCCCCGCTCGGCGAACGTCGCGAGCTTCGGCACGCTCGCGCCGGCATAGACATAGACCGCCGTGCCGGGGAGCATCCCCACTTGGCTGACCCACCAATAGGTCCGGGTGCGCAGCGGCGTCAGCCCCATCACCACGTTGATCACGAAGAACGGGACGGCGGGCATCAGCCGGAGCATGAAGAGGTAAACCGCCCCTTCGCGTTTCAAGGCGTCATTGAAGCGCGCGAGCCGTTCGCCGAAGCGCTGTTGGATCGTGTCGCGCAGCAGGTAACGACTCACCAGAAACGCGATGGTGGCCCCGGCGGTCGAGGCGAAGCTGACCAAGATGAGCCCCCGCCAGAATCCGAAGACCCAGCCGCAGACGAGCGTCATCACCGAGGCGCCGGGGAGCGACAACCCGGTGACCGCGACGTAGACCAGAAACGCCGCGCCGTAGACCAAGAACGGTTGCTCCCGCAGCCGCGACCGGAGCGCGGCCTCTTGCGACGCCAGGTAGGGAAACGTCAGGACGTCGCGGAGTTGGACGTAGCCGACGCCGGCGACGAGGACGATCACCCCCAGCACCAGGAACTTCCGCCACGGTGGCGAGGAGGTCGGAACGGTGGAACGGGCCGGCTCCATGATGACTCGCGAGCTGGAACGCGATGATCCTCGAACGTGATGCTTCGACCGAGTGTCTCGCACAAGAGGCGGGTGCCGCTTGCGCTGGATCTGCATGGTGTTTCGAGCGCTTTCTCCAACGACAGATAGGCCGGGGCACCCGCCCCGGCCGCGTTCGCCGACCATGTTCCGTGTTGAACCCGCGCGAGGGGCGGGTGCCCCTCGCTATGGGGGTGATCGAGAATCGGGTTCCATCACAGATTCTCATCCATCAGGACAGCTCCCCCGGGGTGATTCGATCCCACGTCCTCAGCAACACGACCCACCCTGCGGATCGCAGCAGGGGCCCGCGGCGGCGGTCGTCGCGTGATAGTCCCGCCCTTTCGTCTCTTGGGGTGAACGCAGCTTGTGCCGACGGCAATCGAAGGGTTGGGCGTCCGACAGCGGAATCGTTTCGAGAGGTTCGATCACCTCGAACTGCCCCGTGTACGGGGCCTGTTGCAGCAACCGCGTCGTCTTGTCGCAGGTCGCGGTCCGCAGCCCCCGACGATAGATGTGCCCGTCGTCGTCTTCGACCTGCTTGAACGGCCCGCGATAAATGACCGCCTGATTCCGCTCCAGGCAGGGGCCTTGTTTGCCTTTGTAGGCCACCACCGTCATCGAGCGGAACTCGATCCCCTCCACCGTGCGCCAGGGTTCGGACTGTCGCTTCGCGATTTCGAGCCCATGGAACCCGGCTTCCTCGAACGCCTGCAGGAACAGATCCTCGCGGAAGGCCCCCGAGATGCAGCCCGACCATAACGCCGGATCGTCCTGCATGTGGCGCGGCACGTCCTCATCCGAGACGATGTCGCTGATCGCGGCCCGCCCGCCCCGCTTCAGCACGCGGAAGATCTCGGCGAAGAGCTGCTTCCGATCGGCTTGTCGCACGAGATTCAGCACGCAGTTCGAGACGACGCAGTCGACCGAATCGTCGGCGATCAACGGGTGATCGCGTCGCAGCCGTTCTTCGGTCTGTCGCGAGGCCAGCCAGCCCGACGGATCGGCGATCGGCCGGCGTGACAGTTCCTGTCCCAACCGATCGAGATCGAGCCTTAGATCTTGAATCATGCCGTAGCGGAACTCGACGTTCGCATAGCCGATGCGTTCGGCGACGGTCGCCTGGTGCTTCCGGGCGAGGGCGAGCATGTCGTGATTGCAGTCGACGCCGATCACCCGGCCGCGCGGGCCGACGACCTGCGCCATGATGTAGCAGAGCTTGCCGCCGCCGGCCCCGAGATCGACGACGGTCTCTCCCTCGGCGACGAACCGGGTTGGGTCGCCGCAACCGTAATCCCGTTCGAGAATTTCCTGGGGGATCACTTTGAGCAAGTCGGCCTGATAGTCGACCGGACAACACAGGGCTTCCTCGCGGGCCTGCGAGGCGGCGGCGTAGCGCTGATAGACCGACGCTTCGGCGATGCCGTGGGCGGTGTTTTCGGTCAACGACATTGGGAGGTCCTCAAGGGAGAAATCCGAAACACGAAATTCGAAATCCGAAGGAATTGGAAAATCCCAAATTCAAAACAGGCGAATCCTGGGGTGTTTGAGATTTCTGATTTCGGATTTCCTTCGAACTTCGAGCTTCGGATTTCGGATTTTCCTCACGCGGTGCCTTGGCCGCGCCATCTTAACCAGTGATCGGCCAGCGTGATGGCGACCATCGCCTCCGCCATCGGGATGAACCGCGGCAACAGGCAGGGGTCGTGACGGCCCTTCGTCTGAACCGTCGTCGCTTCGCCCTGTTGGGTCACCGTCGGTTGTTCGAGGGGGAGGCTGCTCGTGGGTTTGACGGCGGCACGGAGGATGATCGGCAAGCCGGTCGAGATTCCGCCGAGCATCCCGCCATGGCGATTGGTCGCGGTGGTGATGCCGGGGTGACCGTCGCGTGGATGGGCGGGATCGGGGATGAAGTGATCGTTGTGGTCGCTGCCGCGCATCGTCGCGCAGCCGAAGCCGATGCCGTATTCGACCCCCAGCACCGCCGGCAGGCTGAAGAGGGCCTTGGCGAGGTCGGCCTTCAGTTTGTCGAAGACGGGTTCCCCCAAGCCGGCGGGGAGATTGGTGGCGACGATCTCGGCGACCCCGCCGATCGAATCGCCCGCTTTGCGAACCGTCTCGATCAGCGTGACCATCTCGGCCGCCGCGACCGGGTCGGGACAGCGGACGATGTTCGGTTCGCCCGTGGGAAGCTGTTCGACCTGTTCGAGCGTCACCGCGGTGGGATCGGCGATTCGGGCTTGGATCGATCCGACCTGCACGACATAGCCGACGATGCGCGCCCCACAGGCTTGTTCGAGCAGTTTCTTCGCAACGACGCCGGCGGCGACGCGGACGGTTGTCTCGCGGGCGCTGCTGCGACCCCCGCCGCGATGGTCGCGGAAGCCGTACTTGGCGTCGAACGAGTAGTCGGCATGCCCCGGGCGGTAGAGCGTCGCGAGGTTGCCGTAGTCTTTGCTCCGCTGATCCTCGTTGCGGATCAAGATGGCGAGGCTGGTGCCGGTGGTGCGGCCGTCAAAGACGCCGGAGAGAATCTCGGGGAGATCGGCCTCTTGCCGCTGCGTGACGATGTGGCTTTGCCCGGGGCGTCGGCGGCGGAGATCGACCAGGAGGTCCTCGGTCGACAGGGGAATGCCGGGGGGGACGCCGTCGATGATCACGACGTTGCCGGGCCCGTGACTTTCGCCGGCGGTGGTGACGCGAAACGCTTGTCCGAAGGAATTCCCAGCCATGCCCCGATTCTACCGCCGGACGAAGGCGATGTCGCGAGCATGCTCAACCACCCACGAGCGGGGGGACGTCAGTCCCCCCGGTGACAACGCGGCACGGGGACCGCGGGCTGTCATGATCCGTCGCCCCTGCGAGATTACGACTGCGGGTTGGTCGCGTCCGCCGGGGGCTCCTCCTCCACCTTCGGTTCGTCTTCCTTTTTGGCGGCGTTGTCTTCCGGCTTCGGCGCGAGGGCGTCCTTCAGCTTCGCTTCGGTGTCGGTCAACGCTTGCTTAACCTTTTCGAGCTCGGCGACGGCGGACTCTTTGGCCTGTTGGGCTTCCACGGCGGCTTGCTGCGCCGTCTTCGCTTCCGCTTCCGCCTTCATCCGGGCTTCGACCGCGACCTTTTCCGCCGCCTGTGCGGCTTCGGCGGCCTCCTGGCTCTTCTTCGCTTGGGCCCGGGCGGCCTTGCGTTGCTTTTGAGCCATCGCCGTCTCTTCTTGCGCCTTTTTGGCCGTTTCGGCCTCCGTTGTGGCACGTTCCTCGGCGGCCTTGGCCTTCGACTCCCAATCCGCGGCCAGCGCTTGCGCGGCGGCCTGCGCTTCCTTCGCGGCGACGAGTTCCGCCCGCAGCGCTTCGAGCTCCGCCGTCAACTCCGCGACCTTCCCTTCCGCGACCGTGGCATCCTGCGCGCGCTTCAAGGCTTCCGGATAGGTCAGGGGGAAGACATAACAACTCGTCGCGACCCGTTGCGTCGGCGGACAGCAACGATTCCCCGCTTCCGTCATCGCGACAGGGAGGACGATCAAACCCAGACACAACCACGAGGTCGAACGCATGATGGAGAGCCCTTGAGGAAGCCGCTGGGCGCGGCGCTTGGGTGGGTAGGATGCGGCGGGGAGTCGATGCCGAGCCCGCGCGCTCACCAAGTGACCACGGGCCTCCGGGTGAGGGCGGCAAACTCGACCTAGGCAGCATACTCAAGGTTCGGAGAAAAGGGGATGACGCATCGAGTTCCGTTGCTCCATTCCCAGCTTCCCCACCCGCCGTGAGTCGCAGTCCACTCACAATCGATTCAGTCGACACGAACCGATCTTGAAGACCACGCGACACCCGAAAATTCCGGACCACGGTCCGACATCCTTGGTCCTTGGTCCTTGCTGATCGGCGGCACGGGCTGGCTTGGGGCCGATCACGGCCACCTGAAATCACGTCGGTGTGAACATCGACGCGACTCCCCGAGGATGATGGTCGCCGGCAGGTGGTGTCGCGACGACCAGCCCAGACCCCGTGAGCGTGCCGCAAACCGAAACGTTCGCTATTTGCGCACGAACAGGCCGGTCGATGGCACCCCCTCCCGTGAACTGGGTGACCCATCCACCGGCCGACGGACGTTGTAACGCTCGGTGACGGCGCTCAATCGATCTTGCGATAGCCCAACTCGGCGATCACGTCGTACAGCTCTTCGTACGTGATGAACCGCCGGCGGTGATTCAACTTGTATTGGTCGACGGCGGTCGCCAATTCATCGACCTCCGGCCGTCCGGTCGAGGTCGACGCGCGAAATTGCCGGCGTTCCGGCACCCCCAGCGGGCGCTCGCCCGAAGTGTTCCGCCGATCCACGAACGATCGTTCGTTCGCCACGCTGACACTCTGTTCGATCAGGGTTTCCATCCGCCAACTCCATGGACGACAATACGTCATCAAAAACCTAGGATCATTCCGCGAACGAGGGGGCGGAATCCGATCCCGGCCGGGCGTTCTCGGGGTGACTACGTCGTATGACAACGAAGTTGACGATTCTCGGGGGAGGGGCGATGGCGACGGCCTGCGCGATTCTCCTCGCCCGCCGTCCCGAACACCACGTCACCCTCTGGGCCCGCAATCCCGCCGTCGCCCGCGACTTCGCCGCCACCCGCGAAAACCGTCGGCTGCTCCCCGGGTTGAAGGTTCCGGACGCGATCGTCATCACCGCCGATCTTGCCGACGCCCTGGCCGAAGTCGAGGTCCTGATCGCCGCGATTCCCACGCAGTTTTTGCGCGGCTCCTTGGGGGAAGTCGCCCGCCTGCTTCCTCGCCCCGTCCCGGTGGTCAGCGTCGCCAAAGGGATCGAAAACGGCACGTTCCTGCGGCCCAGCGAAATCCTCCGCGAGCTGCTCGACCCACCGCGCGTCGCGAGTTTAAGCGGGCCCAGTCACGCCGAGGAGATCGCCCGCGGCCTGCCGGCGACCGTCGTCGCGGCGAGTGACGACCTCGAGTTCGCCCGGCAGGTCCAAGGCTGGTTCAGCACCGACCGCTTTCGCGTCTACGCCAACCGCGATCTGGTGGGGGTCGAACTCGCTGGGGCCCTCAAAAACGTCATCGCGATCGCCGCCGGCATCTGCGATGGACTGGGCTACGGCGACAACGCCAAAGCGGCCCTCATGACCCGCGGGCTCGTCGAGATGACCCGCTTCGGCCGACATTACGGGGCCGACCCGCGAACTTTCGCCGGCCTCGCGGGAATGGGGGACCTCATCACCACCTGCGTGAGCCCATTCGGCCGCAACCGCCACGTCGGTGAACGCCTCGGCCGAGGCGAATCGCTGCCGCAAATCCTCGCGACGATGACCGCCGTCGCGGAGGGGGTCGCCACTTGTCGCAGCGTTTACGACATCGCCCAGGCGCACGGCATCGACCTGCCGATCACAACGGAAATCCATCACGTGTTGTTCGCGAACAAATCCCCTGCCGAAGCGACGACGGCGCTGATGCTTCGCCCGCCGAAGGATGAGGGGTGAGGGAGCGTTCGTCCTTGCTCATCGCTGGCATTGTCATCACCGCCCGGTAGACTCCCAGGGATGACGATCTCCCTCACGGTGTGTGTCTTCTGCGGCTCGAGTGTCGGCCTTGATCCGCGGTATCGGCTGGCCGCGATCGAGTTCGGCCGGGTGCTGGTCGCGCGGGGGTGTCGGTTGGTGTATGGCGGGGGGCGGGTCGGACTCATGGGGGTCGTCGCCGACGCCGTGCTCGACGCCGGGGGCGAAGTGATCGGCGTGATTCCCGAGTTCCTGGCGACAAAGGAACTGACGCATGCCCGAGTCACCGACATGCGGATCGTCGACACGATGCACGCCCGCAAGGGGCTGATGGCCGAGCTGTCGGATCGGTTCGTCGCGCTGCCGGGCGGGTTGGGGACGTTCGATGAACTCTGCGAGATCCTGACGTGGAGCCAGTTGGGCCTCCACGCGAAACCGATCGGGCTCCTCAATACGCTGGGCTACTTCGAGGGGCTGCTGAGCCAGATCGACCGCGCCACGAAGGCCGGGTTTTGTCGGCCGGAACATCAGACGTTGTGCGTCGTCGACGAGGATCCCGCGAAACTCTGCGACGCCCTCGATCGCTACCAAGCCCCCGACGTCTCGAAATGGCTGCGCCCGGAACAACTCTGAAAGGGTCGCACCCTTTTCTGAGACGACAGGAGTGTGTGGATGTTTCATGACGCGCGAAGGCTGGCCGGCATCCTGTTGGTTGCGGGTTGGGGGATGACCGCCGTCGCCGAGGAACTCTTCCCTCCGGAGTTGACCCGCTGGGAACCCCTGGCGACCGAGCCGGTCTTTCACGGCGCCGGTGCCGGAGCCTGGGACGCGCGGCTGCGCGAACGAGGCTGGATACACCGCGAAGGCGACCAATGGCGGCTGTGGTACACGGGCTACGATGGCGAACGGACCGGCCTGAAAATGCTGGGTCTCGCCACATCCCACGACGGGCTCACCTGGACCCGCGCGCCTGGCAACCCCCTGTACCGCGAGCACTGGGTTGAAGATGTCTGCGTCGTCCAGCATGAGGGGGCGTACCATCTCTTCGCGGAAGGGTTTCTTGATCGGCTCCACCGGCTCGTTTCGACGGATGGCCTGACGTGGGAACGGCGCGGACTCGTCGATGTGCGACTGACCTCGGGAGCGCCGCTTCCGCCCGGCCCATACGGCACCCCCGCCGTCTGGGTCGAAGGGGGCGTCTGGCATTTGTTTTACGAACGTCGCGACCTGGGCATCTGGCTGGCGACGTCGACCGACCTCAAGGTTTGGACCCACGTCCAGGACGAGCCCGTCATGCATCCCGGCCCCGCGGAGTACGATCGGGACTTGATCGCCGTGAACCAGATCCTCAAGTATCGCGGCCGCTACTATGCCGTCTATCACGGAGCCAGTCGGGCCCGTAACCCCGCGCTGTGGGCCACGGGGTTGGCGGTCTCGGACGATCTCCGCCGGTGGACGAAGTACCCGGGTAATCCGCTACGGCCCATCTCGGAGAACAAATCCAGCGGCCAACTGCTCCCCGTCGGTGACGGCTTCCGACTCTATACGGTCCATGAAAAAGTCCAGGTCCACGGACCGGCCACATCACGCTGAGTGGCCGACCGTCGCGAGCCACGCCCCGCCGCGCGTGTCGGGCTGGTGGGACACACGCCCGAGGCCCATTGCCATCTCCCGCCGAGATGTCCCCCCCTTCGGCTATGGATGCGGCGCGAGAGGCGGGGGCCCGTGGACATCAAGCGTACGCCGAGGGACGGAAACTCCAGCAGCCAGACCATGACACCCACCCCGACGATCGCGAGTCACGAACTGGTCCAACTGTCATGAAAAGCGATGCTGCCGATTTCGCCGGTTGAGACGATTGGTCTATGATGTCCCCCTGCGGCACCGCGCCGCGGGCGGAATCCAGGAACTTCGACGGTCGGCCGTGCGTCTAGTCGATGACCCACCGTGAGCGACACACCCGATCAAGACCTGATCGATAGCTGCCTGGCGGGACGCCGCGAGGCTTTTGGGCTGCTGGTGGAACGTTACCAGCACCGCCTCTATGGGAGTCTGGTCCATGTGACGGGCTCGACGGAGCAGGCCCGCGACATCGCGCAAGATGCGTTCGTGCATGCGTTTGAGAAATTATCGACCTTTCGCGGGCAATCGCAGTTTTACTCGTGGCTGTTCCGCATCGCCCTAAACGCGGCGATTTCGGCGCAGCGGAAAACCCAGCGGGTGACCGGGTCGGTCGATGCGGTGAAGGAAGCGACGGGGCAGGAACCCGTCGACGGCCGAGCCGGGGCCGTCCCTTGGGACCGGCTGGAAACGCAGGAACGGCAGATGCTGGTGCAGCGCGCGCTCGCCGAGCTCCCGGAAGAGTACCGCGCGGCGTTGGTCCTGAAGGAAATGGACGATTTGAAGTACGAGGAGATCGCGGCGGTGTTGCAGGTTCCGCTGGGGACGGTCCGCAGTCGGATCCATCGCGCCCGGCAAGAGCTGCGTGCCCGCTTGCAGATCGCCTTGCGGGCGGAAGAATAATCCGGTGACACAATTCATATCTTGCCCGATAAATTCTCCCAGGTCCCTGTGATCGAGGTCGGAAAGTCCGCCGTGAACGCCGGTCATGCGAGTAATGGTCACGCCCCATCCCCCGAGGACTTCCCCGGACACACCGGGGACGTCCTCGCCGGGGATGCCTGGGACGAATTGTTGTCGGCCTACCTCGACGGCGAAGTCTCGGCGGCGGAACGGGTCCTCGTCGAGAACTGGCTGGCCCGCGACCCCGCCGCGCGGCAAACCCTCGTCGAATTGCGGCGACTGT
The DNA here is from genome assembly GCA_964427725.1 of uncultured Planctomycetaceae bacterium. Taxonomy (GTDB): domain Bacteria; phylum Planctomycetota; class Planctomycetia; order Planctomycetales; family Planctomycetaceae; genus DSVQ01. The sequence continues at coordinate 20,772 of CAYRVS010000014.1, forward strand.
CCACGGCGCTGCGTGACCTGCCGCGCGAAGCCGCGCCCCCGGAAGTCCAACGACTCGCCGTCGAACGGACCCGAGACATGGTCGGACCCGCGAAGCCGGCCGCGCGACGATCGCGGCGGCGGGAATGGATCGCGGGGCTGACGGCCTTGGCGGCCACGGGATTGATGGCCCTGATGCTGCGGCAGTCTTCGACCCCGGAGACGTGGGCCCCCGCGAGTCCCGTTGCGGGTGGGAGTTTCGGCCTGCGACCCGCAGCGGACTTCCTCGGTCGCGGTGGTGATGGCCACGTGGACCGCTTCGCGGCGGAGATGGACTTAGACGCAGTGACCCCGTTTCATGACGGCCTGCAAGCTGACTTCGGGGCCACGTCCGCGATGCTGGCCGACGGCGATGCCGACACTCGGGATGCCCGGCTCGCGGGGCGGAACTGGAACATCGAAGGTCGGATGCGGGGCGCTCCGATGACGGCGCCCGCGGCGGGGGAAGGGACCATCACGCGGAGCGAGCCTCTCGCGGCGAACGAGCCGACGATGAATGAGCTCCCGGCGATCACGGCGTACGACGCTCCGAAGGCGAAGCGGCATCAGGAAATTGCGGAGCGGAAGTCGGACTGGAGCGAAGCCCCCGAATTGGAGGCCTGGCGGCAGGCCCAACCGTATCTCAGCTTGGTCTGTCGTAACTCGACGGCGATCGCGAACGTCGATCTGGTGGTCGTCGATGTCGATCAAGCCGCCGGCGAATTCGAGGCCTTGTTGCTCGAACAAGGGGTCGGCCCGACCCCCGATCAGCCCCCAGCCGCCGGGGCCCCCCTCTTGGCCGCCAAGCCCGCTGAAGCCCGACCGGACATGACTCGCGCGAAAGATGAGGCCTCGCCGCCCGATTTGAGCGACGAGACGGTCGCCCTGAAGGAAGCCGAAGCTCGCGAACCAAAACTCACCGCCTTGTATGTCGAAGCGAACGGCGAAGTGTTGACCAAAGCCTTGGAAGCGCTCGTGGAACGCCGGCAACTCCTCACGCTCAACCTGCAGCAACCGCTGGAGGTCCCCCCCAGTCCCGTCCTCGTCGAGGCGAATGGCGCCGAGCCGACGATCGCCCTCAACGCCGCCGAGGATTCGCGGGTGCTGGCCGAACGACTGGCGGAGGCGTATGTCGGGCAACAACAGCGGGGGTTAAGCCGGCAGTGGTCCGACGGCCCGGTCAGCGCGCTCGATCAAGTCGCCAATCACCAGCCGTTGACCGATTTGGAACTGACGCCGCTGATGGCCGGGTCGACGCCGCGGTACGCCTATCAGTTGCCGCAGAACGCGCCGCTGAAGGGACAGACGAATTTTCCGGAAGCGGAGAGCGTCGTCACCCAGAACAACTCCTACTTCGTCGACCCGCAAGGGCAGGTCTACGTCGACGAACTGGGCCTGCGGCCGATCCAGAATTTTCAGCAGCGGGTCGAACTGAAGGGCCCGATGACCAACTGGTACCGGGAACTCGCGGCGGCGCAGAACGGCTTGCAGTCCGTCGCGCCAGGCGTGGGCGGCATGGCCCCACGCGATCCCGCCGAGGAGGAGCGGCTGCGTCGCGGGTACCGCAACAACCAGTACGTCCCGTTGAACACCAACGATCTGGCGTTCAAGAAACAATTGCAGTCCAGCGGGGACCAGACCACGAATGATTTCCGACTGATGCGGGGCCAATTCCAACAAGCCGCCCCCGACGCCGTCCGCGTCATCTTCGTGATTCAACCGCCGGCGGAACCACAACCGGCGGGTCAACGCTGAGCCGGAGGGACGCCGGGGCGCAGCTTGATGGTCGGCACATCGTCCTCGGGTCGGCAAGCTCCGACGAGGTCGTGTTCGTGGATGATCCGGGTGTTCTCTGACGATGTGCCCTCGCCGCTCCACCCGGAGCCACCATGCGCTGCCGCGACGCCCCGCCGGGCCTCCCTGAAGCGATCGGCCCGGCGTGAGCCGCGAGCGAGCCCTCTCCGCTGGGCAGCCGACCCTGACAGCGGTCAATCGGCACAGCGGTCAATCGGCGAGTGGCCGAGGGCGGTTCGACCAATGGCCCGAGTCGTCGCCGCCGCGGACCCAGACTCCCTTCTGGTTCCAATCGAGATGGGCCCGCACGTCGACCGCCGCGTACCGCAGCGTCAAGGCGCAGCGGCGGCGGTTCGAGCGGTTCGCCTCCGAACCGTGCAGCAGCAGATCGGCGTGAATCGAGTACTGGCCCGCGCGGAGCTCGTTGTCGACGAACGTGCCGTACTGCTCGACGTTGTCGATCGTCTGATTGAGGACGTTGTGTTCGGACGAGTCGCTGGGGCGGAAGGTCATATGGCCGTGATGATGCGACCCGGCGACGAACCGCATGCAGGCGTTTTCGACGTCGGCGTCGTCGATCGCCAGCCAGACGGTGATTGCCTTCGACGGCGACAGCGGCCAATAGCTGGCGTCCTGATGCCAGGCGACCGCTTTGCCGTCCCCCGGCAGTTTGCAGAAAAAGTGCGCTCCCCAGCCGATGACGTTTTCCCCGAGGACATCGGCGACGGCGTCGACGATCGCGGGGGTGTTCATCAGGTCCCAGACCCGGCCATGCTTCAGGTGGGCGGAGCTGATCGAGTAGCTGTCCCCGCCGGCGGCGATGGTTTTGGCGAGGAGGTCGTCGAAATAAGTCCGAATGTCGGCGATGGCGGCGGGGTCGAACGCCGTCAGCCCGGTGATGTACCCCCGTGCGTTGAAGTGGTCGAGCTGCGCGGGGGTGAGGACTTTGGGGCTGGGATTCCGGGTGGGATGGAACCGCAGATCGCGGGGAATCGCGGCGAGATCCTGCTGATCGAGGACGGCCTTGAACTCGGTGCGGGACGGAGCGGCGGTGGTCGACATCGCGGATTCCGGTGAGTGCGGGCGGGCGCTGCGGGGAGGCGGCAAGCCCCCAGCCTAGATTCTATAGAATCTTAGCGGGTCCGGGTCGGCTGTCAAGCGCGAACGGCCGATCGCCGAGCGGGATCACGGAGAGAGCGTCGCGGCGTCAGCCCGCCGTGCGATCAAGGATGGATGCTCGAGCGTCGATGGTTCGTTGACTTGAGACTTGCAATCAGGTCTTGCGAAGACGGGTTGGGGGCGATCAACCGTCAACCGGCTTCCCACGGCGGGCTGACGCCGCGCCGCTCTTTGGGGACATCTGACGCGCGGGTGGTGACGGCGGTGTCGGGGGCATAGACTGCGTCGCAGGCGCTGTGACGTGCGAACCGGCGTATAAGGAACGGGGGGACGTCAGTCCCCCCGGTGATCAACACGGTCGACAACATTACCGGGGGGACTGATGTCCCCCCGCTCCTCGTTGATTGACTCGTGCGGATCATGGCGGAGACGGGCGGCGGGTGATGCGCGAGTTGATACTGTTGGGGACGGGAACGAGCCATGGCGTGCCGGTCATCGGCTGTCACTGTCCCGTCTGTCTGTCGCAGGATCCGCGCAATCAACGGACCCGCACCGGCGTCGCGGTCCGTACGCCGCAGGGGACCTTCCTGATCGACACCTCGCCCGAACTGCGGATTCAGTTGCTCCGCGAGCAGCTCGATCTGATTCACGCCGTCGTCTACACGCATGGGCACGCCGACCATCTCTTCGGGCTCGATGATCTGCGGTTGTTCGGGTACGTCCTCAAGCATCCGGTCCCGCTGTATTGCGAACCGGCGGTCGAGCGGCAGATTCGGGCGGCGTATTCGTACGCCTTCACACCGCCGGGCCCGGAGCAGCATTACGGCGCGGTCCCGCAACTGGAGCTTCGGCCATTGTCGGAAGCGCCGTTCGAGCTGTTGGGGGAGCGGATCACGCCGATCCGCCTGCTGCATGGAAAGCTGCCGGTCCTCGGGTTTCGGATCGGCGACGTCGCGTTCTGCACCGACGTCAGCCACGTCCCCGAGGAAAGTTATGAGCGGCTCGAGGGGCTCGACGTGTTGATTCTCGACGCGCTTCGGGAGAAGGGGCACGCGACCCATTTCGGGATTCACGAGGCGCTCGAGGTCGTCAAGCGGGTCAAACCCCGCCGGACCTATTTCACGCACGTCTCGCATCATCTCGATTACGAGCAGACGAACGCCCGGCTGCCGGAAGGGGTCGCGCTCTCGTATGACGGTTTGCGGATCCCGTACTAAAGAGCGGCGCGGCGTCAGCCCGCCGTGCGAACAAGCGTTGAAGGTTGATGGTCGATGGTCGATGGGGCTCGTTCGACGGACACGCGACACGCCGTGGGTCTTGGCTTAGCCAACCATCATCGACCATCACACCTTCGCCCCTCCCACGGCGGGCTGACGCCGCGCCGTGCTTTGGGGGGACGCGAGTTGCAACGGCGGCGGGTCGCCGGTATACCCTCCCCGTCGGTCGACGCCCACGGCGACGAAGTGGTCTCCCGGATTCGACCCTGACGGTTTACTCCTGGAGTCCGTGGCATGCGTGCTGGGTTATTGGGAGCCCCCGTGGGCTTACTCCTCTTGATGGGATGCGTGATGGCCGCCGATGACGCGAAGGAAGTCCCCTTTCCGAAGCTCCCCGGAGGGGCGGGGAAGGTCGCCGACGATGCCCCGAAGACCTTCACGACGACGAAGTCGGGACTGAAGTACCGCGTGCTGCGGAAGGGGGGCGAGAAGCTGCCCAAGCCGACGGCGAACATCGAAGTCAATTACCACGGCTGGCTCGACGGCGGGAAGGTCTTCGACAGCTCGTACGAGCGGAAAGAGTCGATCTCGTTCGGGCTCAACCAGGTCATTCCCGGTTGGACCGAAGGGATGCAGTTGGTCGGCGAGGGGGGGATGATCGAACTCGAGATTCCGTCGGAACTCGGTTACGGGAAGCGCGGCGCCCCACCGGTGATTCCGCCGAACGCCAAGCTCCACTTCCTGGTCGAATTGATCAAGATCAATTGATCGGGTGAATGATTGTGATGATGCGCAGGAAGCCCAGGGAATGCCTTCCCTGGGCTTCTTCTGTTGACGCAGATCATGTTACGGGATCAACCCGGGCGTTGGAATTTCGCCGGCGGGATCTCGCGGATCCAGATGTTCCGGTAGCGGACCGGATTGCCGTGGAACTGCAGCGAAATCGGCCCCCGTTCGGGATGCGGCTTGTAGGTCGGGGGCTCGGTGAAGAGGGTCTCCCCCAGCAGTTCGAGATGATCCTGAACCAGGACGCCGTTGTGGAGCACGGTGATGTACGCCGGCTTCAGCAAGGTGCCATGCGCGTCGAACCGGGCGCCGCGGAAGATGATGTCGTAGGTCTGCCATTCGCCCGGCTTGCGCGAGGCGTTGACCATCGGGGCCATCGTCTTGTAGAGCGCGCCGGCCTGGCCGTCGTGATAGGTCTGATTCTCGTACGAATCAAGGACCTGGACCTCATACATTCCCTGCAGGAAGACGCCGCTGTTGCCGCGTCCCTGGCCCGACCCGCTGACTTCCGCGGGGGTCGCCCATTCGATGTGGAGCTGGCAATCGCCGAAGGCCTCCTTGGTGTGGATCCCTCCCTGGGCGGCGATGGCGTGGCCGTGCTCGACGATCCATTGATCCCCCCCGACCCATTGATCGAGGTTCGTGCCGTCGAACAGCACGACGGCGTCGGACGGCGGAGCGGTTCCCTCGCCGGGCGTCACCACCGGGGGGGCTTCCCAGACGATGCCGCTCAACCATTCCTTGCCGACGGCGAACCCGCCCAAGAGACATAACGTCAGACCGGTGATCAACGTGGGACGTGACATGAGGAGACTCTCGCGAAGGGATGATGCCTGATGGAAATGCGGGTTGTGTGACAAGCCGGAACGGCGCGAACCGCGCGAGGCTTGAGCGGACCGGAACAGTCGAGACGGGTCAACGCCGTGACGAATCCATCGCATTCAGCCGATGGCGGTGCGTCTCGTCGTGAAATCACCGGGGGGACTGACGTCCCCCCGCTCATCCGGCATGTCGCGGATGGTCACTTGGCGGCTTCGACGTCGGCTTTCGCCTTGGCTTCCAGGGCTTCCGACAATTCGGGGTTCGGCGTCGCGTCGCCCGACTCCATGTTCAAGACCCACTTCACGCCGCCGGTCACGTGGTCCAGGAACAGCGGGTTCGTCCAGGTCCCTTCGTTGTGGCCGAGGTTCGTGAAGAAGACCTTCCCCTGACCGTAGTCCTTCACCCACGAAACGGGGACCATGTACGGGGCCTTGGTGACACACTTCGCCATGTTCAGGCTCATCAGGACGCGGACCTTCTTCGGCTGCCAGTTCTTGTACTGGTAGATTTCGTCCTTGATCTGGAACTCGGCTCCGAAGGGCTTCATCGCCGGGTGATTCTGATCGTGGACGCTGATGGTCACCGTTTCGCCGGCGTTCCACGGATGACCGTTGAACGTCCCCCCGACCATGTCCCAGTAGGGTTCGTAGTCGCCGTAGGTGTCGGCGGCGGAGTGGAACCCGAGGAACCCGTGCCCCTTGGTGGTCAGCCATTCCTTGAAGAAGTAGTCGAGGTCGGCCTCCGCGATCGGCAGCGTACCGGTGGTGTAGAACATCACCAGCTGGTAGTTCTTCAGATTCGCTTTCGTGAAGTCGGCGGCGGCGTCCTGCGAGCAATCGACCTTGAACAGCCCGGTCTGCTGACCGAGTTGGGTCATGGCGATCTCGGCCGGCGCGCGCTCCTGATCTTTCCGATTGACCGACCCGTGCGTGAAGCCCTTGCTCTGCGTGAGCATCAGGGCCCGTACGGGTTCGGCGGCGATCGCGGCCGCGGCGCTCCAGACCAACAACAATCCCAGGGAATAGGTCGTCCGCGCGAACATCTTGAGGTGCATCATGGAGGTTCCTGAAGGAAGGCGATTGAGTGTCCGATCGTACCAGTGGTCGCGGCCCGCGGGAAAGTCAGCGTGATGACTCGGTTTCGTTGCGTGGTCATCCTAAACGACCACTTTCCGTCATGTTATGGCTTGGCCGCTTCGACCGTGATCGTCACCGGCCGGCTGGGCAGCGGGACCAGCGTGTTCGGGCGATCGGTCGCGGCGGGGTCTTTGTGGAACGGAACCTGCGCCTGTCCGAGCACCGACAAGGTGTAGTCGCCCGTTTGCGTGCCGGGCTGCACCATGATCGACAACGGCATTTCGGTCGCGCCGCCGGCGATTGTGCCGTTGCTGAGCTGAAACTGTCCGGGAAAGTTCAGGGGTTGGACATCGATATTTCCTTGGAATTGTGGCCAAAGACGGGTCGCGATGAGTTTGAGTTCGAGCGGTTTCCCCGCCGTCGCGGTGATCCGTTCGGGTTCGATCCGCAGCGCGTACGGAGCCGGTTCCCGCACCGCCAGGGGGAACTGCCGCATGGCGCGGCTCCCTTGGCCGGGATGACTCCGCGTGAAGGGACGGACGACGTGGGTCACCTCGCGGCCCTCATGGTTCGAGGTGGCTTGTAGTCGAATCGGGCCCGTGAAGTCCGGGGCGTCGGGGTCGGACCACACGACCAGATGCGCCTGATTGTTGGCGGTGATCCATAACGGTGTGGCGTGGACGCCGGCGGGAAGATCCAGCGCGTCAACCCGGACCGGGTAACGGTTGCCGTGGTCCTGATGATGAAGCACGACTTGCAGGTGCGTCGCCCCCCCTTTCCAGACGGTCAACCCGGCGGGGTTGGTGTGGTGATGGATCACCGCCGCGTGATAGTCGCTGGTCGCCTTGCGGAGCTGCAGCACGTAGTGATAGCGCGGCCCGCCCCGTTGATAGCGATCCTGCACGAGGACGTGGAACTTCTTCTTGGGCCCGAGGTTCGTCTGCCCGGAAGGATCGCGGAGATGGCCATCGAACGAACCGACGCGATGGCCGAAATCGTCGCTTTCCAGGAACCGATTCCCCTGATCGTCGTAGAACGCCAGATAGGGATCGCCATGACCGTCGATCCGCTCGGCGTAGACGTCGAAGCCGTACGCGCCGCCGGTTTCGTCGGTCTCGAAGGCGTACCAATCGGCGTCGCGCGGCTGATCGAATCGGCCGCTGAGGAACACCGGGAGCGTGAGGGGCATCGCCCGGGATTGGTCATCGTTCGGTTCCTGCTCGACGCCGGTCGGTTGGTCGGTGACGAGCAGCGGGATTGCGTCGAAGCCGAACGGTTGGACCTGCTCGCCGACCAGCGTGCACGTCGCCGCGGTGAAGGCGACCGAATGCTGCAAGGTGTGGACCCGTTCGCGGAACAGGGCGAGCGGCACCAGATCGGTCGGGGCCGAATACGGCCACGGACGTTGCATCAACGGGACCGACTGAATCATGGCCGCGGTCGACTCCGCGCCGGCTCCCAGGTTCGAGCCGGTGACCATCAGCGTGGTCGACTGTCCGGCCTGAACCGCGCGCGGAAAGACATGTTCGACGCGGGGTTGATCATGAATCCACAGGCGATAGGGATAACCGCCCCGGTAGGTCAGATCGCGGGCCTCGACCAGATAATCCCCGTCGGCGGGAATCACGACTTCGATCAAGGGGTCGCGGCCGTGATAGTCGGCGTTCGACGCGAGCTGGCGGCCGTCGGGGTGGTAAAGGGTCAGGAGCCCATCCATCTCGGTTTCGAGGCGGGCCGACCACAGCTCGAACGTCACCCGCTGCCCCTGCTTCAGCGTGACCACATACAGATCGCGCGGCGCGCCGTCGACCTTGCCGTCGATCGCGGAATTCAGGGCGATACGCTGCGCCGCCGAGGGCGTGTCGTTCGGTTCGACTTCGGGAACATCGACCAGTCCGCGGGTCACCTGTAGGACCCGCGGGTTCGTCACGCCGAATCGACCGGCGGTCCAGAGGTCATACGTCCCGATGGGGACTTCGGGAGCGACGCTGAGTTGAAACGTCCGCTCTTTGACGAAGGTCGCCGTGATGCCCGGATGGTCGCCCCACAGCCGTTCGCAGCCTTCCAGATCGTTCCCTTCGATCGTGACTTCGCGGCTGGTTCCGGCGGCTTGTCCCATCGGCGTGACCAAATGCAGCCGGGGCACGGGAAGTTCGGCGTACAGCCGGGCGGCGCCGGTCCAGGCGGAGAGTCCACCGAGCAAGAGCCCACCGAGCCATCTGGATCGCAACATGATTCGCCCTTGCATGTTCTTGGGCAGGGGCGACGGCCCCGGAGTGATGAGAAATCTGAGCAGCTTGACGCACTGCGTGCCACCCTGTGGATCGGCATGTGATGTGGAAACCCGCAAAGCAGGTCCGGTCGATCCTACCGTGAGGACCTCCCCCGCGTCCCGGGAATTCAAGGATGCATTTCCCCGGGCGATGGGTCACGATGATCGTCGCGCTCACGAACATGCTCCAGCATTCGGGTTGTCGGGGAGAGTCTGCCAAGTGAGGATACCGCCTGGGGCGCGCACGAAACGGGAGATGCCGGCGCCGCGCCGCATGGGTGATGCGCCCCGCGCGGGACGAGTCACGCCCGTCGGTTGGGGCCTGCTCATGGTTGGCCTCGCGGCGCTCCTTGGCGGCTATGGGTTGAGTCAACGTTGGTTCGCGGCGGCGGAAGAGGCGCGACGCGTGCGCGAGTGCCGCCTGGCGCTCACCAAGCAAGACTTCCACGCCGCGTGGGAACTGGCGTCGACCCTACAAGCCACCGCGAGCGATGACCCGGCGATTTGGCGATTGATCGCCGAGGCGGCGGAAGGGGCCCAACGCCCCGATGACGCCATCGCGGCGTGGCGGCGGTGGGGGGAACTCCACGCGGCGGGACGGCACGACGCGGCGACGCGGATCGCGGGCCTGGAGATGAAGCGGTTCCACGTCTCGGCCGCCGAAGCCGCGCTGAATCAAGTCCTCGAAACCGCCCCGGAAGCGGTCACCGCGCTGCGGTTGCGGGCGCAGTTGTGGTCGGTGTTGGGCCGTTCGGATGGGTTGATCGCGACGCTGTTTCAACTCGTCAAACTGCGGCAATTCACCGACGCCGATCTGGCGATGCTGGCGTCGACCGATCCGTTCATCGCCGATGAACCCCGGCTGCGCGACATCGAAGGGACCGCGACGGAACCACCGCCGCGTTTGGCGCGAGCGCGAATCGCGATCAACGCCGATCGGCTGGACGAGGCCGTCGCGCAGTTGCGCGCGGTCGACGCCACGTCCCCCGCTTACTGGGAGGCTCAGGGGCTGCTCGGCAAACTCCTCGCGGAACGGGATAGCGACGAGTTCCTCGCCTGGCATGCACGACTGCCGCGGGGGGCCGACGACCAGGCCCGGATTTGGCTCGCGCGGGGGATTTGGCTCAAGCGACAAGGGGAACTCGAGCCCGCCGCCAGATCGCTCTGGGAGGCGGTCCGTCGTCAACCGGAACTCTCCGCCGCGATGACCCAGCTCGCGCTCGCCTTGCGGATGCGCGGCGAGCACGAAGCCTCGGCGGCGTTCAACGAACGGGCGGAATTGCTGCAACGGATTCGGGATTTGGCCACGCGCATCGAAGAACAGCAGGATTGGCGACACGCCGGCCCGTTGGTGATCGCGCTCGAGCAAGGGGGCCGCTTCTGGGAGGCGTGGGCCTGGAGCAGCTTGCTGCTCCAACAGCAGCCGCTGAATCGTCGGCTCGCCGAGCAGACCGCCCGGCTCGAAGCGCGGTTATCGCCCGCGCTGCCGCGCACTTGGCCCGACGCGATTCCCGCGCGACAGCTCCCTTGGGACGAGATCGCCTTGCCCGATTGGTCGAAGTACACGCCCCGCGCGACGCCGGCCCCCGTCGCCGCGATCGCCACGGAAACGACGCTGCGCTTCGAGGATCAAGCCGCCGCCGTCGGGCTCGACTTCCGTTTCCGGAACAGCGACGACCCCGCGGTCCCCGGCCGTTACATCTTTGAATCGACCGGGGGCGGCGTGGGGGTCCTCGATTACGATCATGACGGCCGGCCCGACATCTACTGTCCGCAGGCGGGCCCGTGGCCGGTCGATCCCAGAACTTCGCCGCGCGACGCCCTCTACCGCAATCGCTTGGGGACCGTGTATCAGGCGATCACCGAGTCGGCGCGGATCGTGGAAACCGGGTTCAGTCAGGGGCTCGCGGTCGGCGACTTCGATGACGACGGGTTCGACGACCTCTACGTCGCCAACATCGGCCGGAACACGCTGCTGCGGAACAACGGCGACGGGACCTTCACCGATGTCAGCATTCACGCGGGCCTTGTCGATGAGACGTGGACCGTCAGCGCCGCATTCGCCGACTTCAATGGCGACGCGCTCCCCGATCTGTTCGACGTCAACTATCTCGAACAAGGGCCGGCGTTCACGCAGGTTTGCGTCAATGACGAGGGGGAGCCGCGCGTCTGCCGGCCGACGTTGTTCGAGCCCGCGCTCGACAGCCTGCGGATCAATCAAGGGGATGGGACGTTCCGCACGTATCAAGGCGAAGTCGGGCTCGACCTGCCTCATGGGATGGGGTTGGGGCTGGTCGTCGCCGACTTCAACGACGATCGGCGGCCCGATGTCTTCATCGCGAACGATCAGACCCCCAACTATCTGCTGATCAACCAGCCGGCCGAGCACCCGGCGGGGCTCCGGTTCGAGGATCAGGGGATGCTGCTGGGGGTGGGGCTTGATCAGGACGGTTCCGCGCAGGCGTGCATGGGAATCGCGCACGCCGACATCAACGACGATGGTCGCGTCGATCTGTACGTCACGAATTTTTCCCAAGAGTCCAATACGCTGTACCTATCGCAGCCCGACGGAGGGTTTTCCGACGAGACCCGCGCGGCGGGCCTCCGCGCGCCGAGCTTCGCGCTGTTGGGCTTCGGGACGCAATTCCTTGATGCCGATAATGACGGTTTGCACGATTTGCTCGTCTTGAACGGCCACATCGATGAGTTCAAGGGGCAAGACTACCGCATGCGGCCGCAGTTGTTTCGGGGTTTGCCGGGCCGGCGCTTCGTCGAAGCAACGGGGACCGCCGCGGGAGCGTGGTTCGCGGAACCCCGGTTGGGTCGTGGTCTGGCGACGCTTGATTGGAACGGCGACGGAAAACTCGACTTCGTCGCGTCCGATTTGGAGGGTCCGTTCGCGTTGGGGACCAACCGGACAAGCGCCCAGAACCGTTCACTGCGGGTGAAGCTTGTCGGGGGACCGCGGAGTGGTCGCGACGCGGTCGGCGCGGTGGTTCGCGTCACGCGGGCGGATGGCAAGGTACGCAAGTTGCAGATCACGGCGGGAGACGGGTACGAGGCGGCCAGCGAACGGGTCGTGCATTTCGGACTCGCGACGGATGAGAGTGTGTCGATGCTGGAAGTCGAATGGCCCTCGGGAGCCGTTTCTCGCTGGAAAGAGCTTGCCCTCCGACCCCAGTGGTTGTTGCAGGAAGAGCGATCGGCGGCCTGTTCAATCCCCGAGTGACACCCTCACTGGCGCACAGTCCTCGGACTTCGTGCGGTGCCTGATTTCTAGGCATTCTTGGATTCGTGGATGTGAATTTCTCTTGATCTCCCGACTTAAGTGTGTCATGAAGGAATCACCGATCAACCTATCTAGATGCCTCTTGCCCTGCTGGTGCATCTCCCGACCCGAGTCGCTCATCAAGGAGAGTCGAGTGCGTAGCCGGTCCATCGCGCTGTTGGCCGCCTGTCTGATCGTCCAATCTTTAGGCTGTGGCGGCGGCGCTCCGCCCCCGCCCAAAGAGGATCTGGTCAAGGTTCGTGGTTCGGTCCGCGTGGCGGGTCAACCAACTGCCGGCATCAAGATCCTCTTCACCCCCACGGGAGGGACCGGCGGCAACGGCGGCTTCGCCGTCACCGATGAGAGCGGCAACTACGAATTGGTGCACGCCCGGACGAACCAGCCCGGCGTGGCGGCTGGTGAATACGTGGTGACCTTCTCGCGATTCCTCACTCCGGACGGGGCCCCCTTGCCCGCCAATGTCTCGCCGTTCGCCGGCGGGGCGCGCGAAAGCCTGCCCCCGAAATGGTCCGATCCCACCAAGAAAGGGATGCACAACACGGTGACGGTCAAGGGGGACGACAAACCCCTGGACTTCGCCATTCCCAAAAGCTGATCGGGTGCTGCACCCGTGCGGGTCTTCGTTGCGGAACGGCTCGGTGCCGGTCCGCGAATGGTCCTTATTGAAAGGCTTCTCTCATGCATGACGGACAAGGGACACGGCCGCGCTGGCGGCTGACGTGGCGGCGCAGGGCCTTCACACTCATCGAACTGCTGGTGGTGATCGCGATCATCGCGATCCTCATCGCGCTCCTCCTCCCCGCGGTGCAGCAAGCCCGCGAGGCGGCCCGGCGAACCCAGTGCCGCAACCAGATGAAGCAGATCGGGCTGGCACTGCACAACTATCACGACAGCTTCACCATGCTTCCCTTCGCCGTCAACGGCTCGGGCTATTCGGGAGCGAGCGGCGCCCCGGCCTGGAATCAGGTCAAGAACACCACCGGCTGGGTGATGCTGCTCCCCTACTTCGATCAGGCCCCCCTCTACAACACCATCGACCACAACGCGGCGATGGGGCTGTGGAATCCGGGCGGCGGCACGATCCCCAACGGCGGCGTCATGCCCGCCGGGAACATCGCGGCGACCCGCACCAAGCTGACGCTGCTGTTGTGCCCCAGCGACGACGGCCCGCAGTTCTACCCCGGCTTCGACGGGACCTACGGCTGCGCTCCCGGGACGCCGTCCTTTCGGACCAACTACGGGTTCTCGGTCTCGCAGCCCCATCCGTGGGACAACAGCGCCGGGTACATGTGGAACAGCGAGAACCGCGCCACCCGCGCGATGTTCGGGCAGTTCTCCAACGCCAATTTCCGCGACGTCCGTGACGGCCTGAGCAACACCGTCGCCGTGTCGGAAACCACCCTCGACGTCTACGACGGTGTGACCCAATCGTGGGCCTGCTCGCAGCACGTCGGCGGGGGGATCAACCTGGTCAACAACCCCAACATCCGGATCAACAATTGGTACTGCTGCGCCTGGGCCACCCCCCCGAATCAGCAGTTCCGCCCGGGTCGGCTCGGGGAATGGGGTTCGCCGGGGAGCGTTCACACCGGCGGGATGCATGCGCTGATGGGGGATGGAGCCGTCCGCTTCATCTCGGAGAACATCAGCACGGCGACCGTCACGCAACTCGGCTCGGTCGCCGACGGACAAACGCTCGGCGAGTTCTAAGCGTCGGATCGCCGGACATTGGTGAAGCCCGCCCCCCGGCTGGATGCGTCACAACCCATCCAGCGGGCCGGTCGGTAGCAGGGCATCGTCGCTGAGACGATCAGACGCCGGAGAGGTGAAACTCTCCGGCGTCTTCCTTTGGGTAGCCTTCGGTCAGGCAAAAACAAGGGAGCGGCTTAAGCCGCGTCGGCGGTGAGACCGAAGGGTTCGGAGCGCGGCGGCGGCGGGGCGTGGACGTCGCTGAGGATCTGCCGCAGCGTCGCTTCCGATTCGAGCTTCTCCGCGAGCCATTCGTCGCGGCGGTGCTGCCAGGTCGATTCCCGTTCCGCGAGGACCGCTTCCTGCTGCCGCAGCCGTTCCTCGCCCGCGCGCAACTGAACGTCGCGGTCGGTGAGCCATTGCATCAGCGTCTGACGTTCGTCGTGGAACGTCAGACGTTGCTGATCGAGTCGGGACTGTTGTTCGAGCAGTTCCTCGCGCTGGGCGGCGATTCCGGCGTGAAGTTCCTGATAGTACAGGACGAGCGCCTGCCGCGCCTGATCAACGCGGAGTCGCGCGGGTTCCTCCCCGCCGACGGCATCGGCGATCTGCGCCCACGACTCTTCGACGGCAAGCCGCAGTTCGAGGGTCGCGCGGTGGGTCTCTTCGAGCTCGGTCCGCAGCCGTTCCAGACGGACCCGTTTCCGTTCGAGGCTTTCAAGGTGGCTCGTCAGGACCTCGCGCTGCCGTTCGAGTTCGTGCTGTTGGCGATCGCGTTCCTCGTGCCACGCCTGCTGTTCGGCCAGGAGGGCGGTCCGATCGGTGTGGACGGTGCTGTCCCACGCCGCGCGACATTCCAGCAGCGCGGTCCGCTCGCGGTCGAGGGACGCGGCCTGCTCATCGAGGGTCTGCTGATGGAGCTTGAGTTGCTCCCGCCGTCGTTCGAGCTGTAGACCATCCTCCTCCAGCGTTTGCCGGGCCACCTGGCGTTCGTGGCGGAACGCCTGCTGCTGCGCTTCGAGTTCGCCGCGCAGCTTTTCCAGATGTTCCTGTTGGAACCGCTGCCGGGTTTCAAGCAGGGCGCGTTCCTTTTGGAATTCGGCGGTTGCGGCGCGTTGCTGGGTCTCCCATGCCGCGCGTTGCTGCGCGAGTTCATGCAGCGCCGTTTCGCGCAGGCCGGCGAGTTCGGCCTCGAACGCCGCCCGTCGATTCGTGAGTTGGGTTTCAAGTCCCAAGAGCGCCTGATCGTAGCGCTGCCGCAGGGCCGCCACGTCCTGTTCGGCGACGGTCCGGGTTTCGACCCACGCCGCGCGTTCGGCGGCGAATTCGGTTTGCCGCTGCTGCCATTCGGTCGTCAACGACAGCCAGAGTTGCTCGCGTTCGGCGAGCAGCTGCGCGGCGTGACGACTCGCGACCTCGGCCTGTTCCCGCTCGAAGGCTTCGCGGGCGGCGAGGAGTTGTGCGGCTTCGGCGGCGATGGCCTGTCGCTGGAGTTCGAGTTGACTCTGTTCCTGACGTAAACGACCCGCGACTTCGGTTTCCAGCGTGGTCCGCGTCTCGGCGACTTCGTGCCACGCCAATTGCAAGGCTTCGTGTTGTTGAGTCAGCTCGCTCGCGCGGGCCTCCAGACCGATTAGCCGCTCGTTCAAGCGGCTCTCGCCCGCCGCCAACTCGGACTGCCGGTCTTCGAGTTCGGTCCGCAACCGCGCGGCCCAGGCCTCGAAGGCGGCTTGTTGTTCGCCGAGCGCCTGCTCGCGGGCGGTCAATTCGGTGTCGCGGCGTTCCTGCTCGGCCAGATCGAACTGCAGTTGCTGCAGCATCGCGCTGGCTTGCATCAACACTTGCGAATCGCGGCGCGGGGCGCGGGACGCCGGGGGTTCGCTCCCGACGAACGAGAAGTGCGGCCCATCGACCCGCAGCTCACGGGGGGCCGACTCGCGCGGGGGCGCTGACGGACGGTCTTCTGGGGGGCGATCTTCCATCCCGGGAATCCTTTCCCTTGGGCTGTTCGATCCTGGCACGACGACGCGCCGGGCGATCCGGTCGATCAGCGGGTTTCGATCATGAAAGTCCCACAAGACGACCGCACGGCATGCTAACGGCCCTCCGGCGAGGATCGCGAGAGGGGTTGTAAAAAGACGGCAGCGACGGCGTGAAAATCACGGCCGTCGCTGCGGGTATCGGCAAATCCTGCGGTGACGCGGACCACCGGCGTTACAGGTGGCTCTCAATCACCGACGACATCTTCGGCTTGGGCTGCACACCGACGAATTTGTCGACGATGTTCCCCCCCTTGAAGACGAGGACGGTGGGGAT
The DNA here is from genome assembly GCA_964427725.1 of uncultured Planctomycetaceae bacterium. Classification (GTDB taxonomy): domain Bacteria; phylum Planctomycetota; class Planctomycetia; order Planctomycetales; family Planctomycetaceae; genus DSVQ01. The sequence continues at coordinate 37,169 of CAYRVS010000014.1, forward strand.
CGCCGAGATCCCGTACTTGCTGGCGACGTTGGGGTTGTCGTCGGTGTTGAGCTTCCCGACGCGAACCTTGCCGACAAAGTCGTTGGAGAGTTCATCAATCGTGGGGGCCAAGGCCCGGCAGGGACCGCACCAGGGAGCCCAGAAATCGACCAGCACCGGTTGGGCGCTTTGCAGGACTTCGGCGTCGAAGTTGTCGTCGGTGAATTCGAGAACGTTCCCGGCCATGGCAGCACTTTCCTCATGGGGACTCACGCCGTCGGATGCCCCCCGACAACGTAGCCCGCCCAGCTTCACTCCAAGTCTCGGAGCATGGCGAATTATAGGAGAACCGGCCTCGGAGTCAATTTCGCAGGCCGACAGGCGATCAGATGTACGCTCCATGGCCGCCAAAGAACCGGTCTTTCCAACCAGTCTGGACAATCAACCTTGCTCACACGAATCGTGCTTAAGGATGAAAGCCCACGGCGTTCACCGTCAGGCGATAGAGCCCTTGGGCGGCGGTGACGTAGAGGACGCTTTGTTCCACGCCGCGACCGAACGTGCAGTTGGTCGGCAAGGGCTCGAGGACCAGGAAGTCGAGCTCCTTCCCGTTCGCGTCGTACACGGCGATTCCCTGCCGTGACGGGATCCGAATCGCCGCGTAAATTCGTCCGGCGGTGTCGACGGACATGCCGTCGATGCCGGCCTCCTGGCCGAAATCGGCGAGGACCCGTTTCTCGCCAAGCGAACCGTCGTCGCGGATCGGAAAGGCGTTGAGGGTGTACCGGGCGGGTTTCGGGGCCGTGCCCGTCGGTTCGAGGCCGGTCGCGCCGTTGTCGGTTTCGGCGACGTAGAGCGTTTTGCCGTCGGGGGCGATGATCACGCCGTTCGGTTTGGTGATGCTGTTCGTCATCCGCAACACGCCGCCGCGCGGATCGACGCGGTAGACGCTTTGATGCTCGAGTTCGAGGGGCTCGGGGCCGACGTAGCGGGGATCGCTGAAGTAAATCCAACCGCGGGGATGAATCACGAGATCGTTGGGGGCGTTGAAGACTTTCCCCTGATAGTCGGCGGCGACTTTCTTGAGGGTTCCATCGGGCAGGACTTCGCAGAGGGCGCGGTGGCCGTGCATCGCCCCGCAGGCGGCGTAGAACTTGCCGTCAGGGGCGAAGAAGAGCCCGTTGCTTTGGCCGCTGTCGGCAACGAAGACGGACGTTTCTTTCGTCGCCGGATCGAACTTCAGGATGCGGCCGGGATTCTTCCCCGCGATGGCGATGTCGCTGAAGAAGACGACCCCATCCTGCCGGACGGCGACCCCTTCGGTGAACTCCCCTTCGTTCCACAAGGTCTCCGGCTTCGCATTGGCGGGGAAAACGTCCCCCGCGAAGGCCGAGCCGGCGAACATCAGCCCACCCACGAACGAGGCCACAAGTTGCCACACCATCATCATTCGAGAGTCTCCTTCAGGCATCACGTCAGCGGGGAGCGCCGGGGTACCGATCAACCGGTTTTGATCTTAACGTCGCGGGGATTGCGTCGTCGATGCGGCACGTAGGCGGCTCGTGATCGCGCCATCCTGCCGGGAAGCATCAGCGGCAACTCACATTCCCGGGATGAACATCGTTAAGGTAGACTCCGAGCGACTCGAAGGCCCAGATCATCGTCTGAACCAACGGCCAGTCCGCCTCGAATTGTTCCTGTTTATCCCGCTTCCACTCCGCAAGATCTTCCTCGGAATACCGGTGCCGACGTTGCAGCCGCGCCCCGGCGAAATCGAGGACGTACGGCGGCATCACGATCGTCATTTCCACGACCAGGAGTTCCTCGTCGTAATCGATGAGGGATGGCACCTGAAAGCCCTTAACGTTCGTGATACCTTGTTCGCGGAGGTGCAGGTAGACGTCTCGTTCGTGACGATACAGGATGGGATGGATCAGGGACTTGACCGCCGTACCCCGATCGGTTCCATAGACCGCGCCGTCGTAACCACCGCCCAACTGGTTGACGATGGCGCAGCCGCGCGACTGCACGTACATCACGGCTCGATCCCAAACCGGAAACGGGAGCGGATTCATGATCGCAACCCCTGACTATGCCGTTTTCTCCAGCAACGTCCGGCTCAGCTTGATCACCGGCCGCGGGTCGATCGTACTGGCCAGCATCGGCCCGAACGAGGTGATTCCCAGGACCCCGGTGGAGCTGGAGCGGGGTGCGGCCGAAGTGGTGATGGAAGCCGACGGCCTGCGTTATACGTGGCCGGTCGAGTTACCGAATGGCGCGGTGCCGTTCGACCAAGCCATCGCCACCCGCTCGGTGGGAGCGATGCGAAAGAGCGTGGCGACCGTGGAGCCCTCGTGACGGAGATTCCCCGGGATCCCATCACCCCGCCATCGTCAGCAGCATCAGGCAGCCGTGGGGGCTGTGGGTGGGTTCATGGTCGGTGCCGGCGGAGGCGCGCATGTAGTCGCCGGCGACATAGACCACGCCGCCGATTTCAACCGCCCCTTCAATGATGTAGCATTCCTCGACCCCCGGATGCGGGTGGGACGGGAAGCAGGCGCCGGGGGCCATGCGGAGCAGGATCGAGCGGGCGGCCCGCGTGGGGTCCTCGAACAACGTGCGCAGCTCGACGCCGGGGACGCCGGTCGGTTGCCAGTCGGCGGCGGCGCCCCGTTGCACAAAGAATGCCGTTTCGGTCGGCGGCCACGGTGACTGAGCGGCCCCTTGAGTCTCGTCGGTCAGTGACGCGAGGAGCGTCCGCCGCGTGGCGGGATCAGGCGTAACCGGCACGACGGCCTCGAGCGCGGCGGTCAGGAAGGGGGCGTGCTCGGACCAGGCGGCCAACGCCGCCGGATCCCCCGCGTCAAGCAGCGCTTCGAAGTCGGCGGCGGGGGCAGGAGGCAAGGCTCCGGCGGCATACAAGGCCGCGATCGTCGCGCGATCTTCGTCGGGAGTGAGTGGATTCATGGAAAGACTCCCGTCCGCCCTTGTGTGAGGAGTTGACCGAGCCGCTTCATGCCCAGGCGAATCCGAGTCTTGACCGTGCCCAGCGGCAGCATGAGCTTTTGAGCGATCTCCTCGTGGGTCCAACCGTCGAAGAACGCGAGTCGGATCGCGCGGGATTGATCGATCGGCAACCGGTCAAGCGCGGCTTCGAGAACCGCCCCGGTTTCGCGTTGTTCCATCAAATCGGCAACGGCCGGTTCGCCGATCCAGTCGAGCGGTTCCTCGGGCTGGGCTTCGCGTCGTTTTCGCAAGATGTCGAGCGCGCGGGAACGGGCGATCAGGCTGATCCATATCTCCGGCCGTCCCCGCTCGGGGGCGAAGGATGCCGCTTTCAGCCAGACCTCCAGAAAGGTTTGCTGAAGGACATCCTCGGCGAGGGCGGGATCACGCAAGAAGCGCCGAATCACGCCGAGCATGTTGGCGGCCCAACGATCGTAGAGGGTGGCCAATGCGGCTTGGTCGCGCTGGGCGACGCGCTCCAAAAGTTCCCGATCGGACAGCTCGCACACGGCGCGGAAGACCCCCGATGACTTGGCCTGCGAGGTACTGTATCGCCATGTCGGAGGGGGCTCAACGGCATAGGGCACGGGAGGACGCTCGCTGATCGACGACAGGCTCCCGCCGCGCGCACGGCGACCGCCGTCCAACCCGAAATCGGTTGGACTTCATGCGGTACTCCGGCAGCGAGCTCCCTGAATGCTGGAACATCGCATAAGAGAATACGCACGCCGGATGGATCCGGATTCCTCGGGTCGGGCCGCTCCGTGTCGGAACCGCATGTTGCGTCGTAATCAGCCCAAGTCTGCCGAGATTCAAGCCAACGGCGCTTTCCGCGGGGTGCGGCGGGCGGTAGGTTGATCGCACATCCGGGATTGCCACATCAGGGGGCGGTTCACGCCTCCGTCAGGTTGGGAAGTGATTCGTCGCCGTGACCGACGCCGGGCCACCGCTGTTGTCGTGCCGTGGAATCGGCGTCGCGTATGAGAGCGTCCCCGCGCTCCGTGAGGTCGAGTTCGATCTGCGACCTGGCGAGGTGCATGGGCTGGTCGGCTGCAACGGGGCCGGCAAAAGCACGTTGATGAAGGTGCTCGCGGGGGTCGTGCCGCATTACACGGGGGAGGTCACCTTTGACGGCCGACCGATCCGCCTCGATTCTCCGCGGACCGCCCTCGCCTGCGGCATCGCGATGGTCTATCAGGAGCTGTCGGGGATCGGGCAACTCTCGGTCGCGGAGAATCTGTTTCTCGGCCGCCAACCGGTCACCCGATTCGGACGAATCGATTGGCGGCGGATGCGGCGCGAGGCGATCGCGTCGCTGGCCGAACTTGATCTGCGGCTGGATGTCGATCAGCCCTTGGGCGAGTTGCCGCTGGTGCTGCGGCAGATGGTCGAAATCGCGCGGGGATTGCATAGCGGCGCGCGGGTGCTGATCTTGGATGAACCGACGAGCGCGCTCAGCCTGCCCGAGGCGCGCCGGCTCTTCGAGCTGATGCGCCGGCTGAAGGCGCGCGGCGTGGCGATGGTCTTCATCAGTCACTTTCTGGAAGACGTCCTCGCGATCTGCGACCGCGTGACGATCTTGCGCGATGGCCGCAAGCTCCTCACGAAGCCGGCGGCGGAGCTCGACCGGCCGACGATCATCTCGGAGATGGTGGGCGGGGCTTCGGACGCCGCCGGGCAGGACAAACTGGAGGCCGCGCTCCCACCCGAATCCAAGGAACCGATTCGGCTACGGGTCGACAACCTGACGGCGGGGAGTACGTTTCAAGACGTCTCGTTCCGCGTGCGGGCCGGGGAATGTCTGGGGTTGTACGGCTTCGTGGGGGCGGGGCATCAGGAACTGGTGCAGGCCCTCGCGGGGGCGCGGCCGGTCGATCATGGGGAGTTGCGGTTGGACAATCGCCCGGTGACGATCCGCCGGGTCAGCGACGCCGTTGATCGGGGAATGGTGCTGGTCGCCGCCGATCGCGCGCGGACGGTGGTCCGCGGGGCGACGATCGCCCGCAACGTCACGCTCGCCCATCTGACGCGGAGCGTGGGACGGTGGATCACCCGCGGGAAAGAGGCCAAGGTCACGCGGCCGCTGCTCGAACGGGTCGGTTGTCGGCCCCCGGATCCGGACAAACTCGCGGGACAACTGTCCGGCGGGAATCAGCAGAAGGTCGTCCTGGCGAAGTGGCTATTGGGGCCCATCCATGTGCTCCTGCTGGAGGAACCGACGCGGGGGATGGACGTCCATGCCAAAGCGGAGGTGATGCGGCTGGTCGCCGAGCAGCAGGCGTCGGGCGCCGCGGTCCTGTTGGCGTCGACCGAACCGGAAATGCTCTTGGCGTATGCCCAACGGATTGTGACCTTCAGTCGCGGGCGGTTGACGCGGGAGTTCGTCGGCCAGACCGTGACGAAGGCGCAGTTGATGCATGCCGCCGAGTTGGAAGAGGAATCCGCATGACCCCGGCGCCACGCGCTCCCGCCGCCGTTTCTCCGGCGAATCCGCCCGCGAGTCCCCCGCTGATCCGTCGCCGGAGTTTGGGAGATTACGCCCCGCTGATCAGTCTCGCGCTGATCGCCGGAGTCTTCACGCTCCTCGTCGAGAACTTCTGGAGCCTGGGGACGCTGTCGCTGATCCTGCAGCAGAGCGCCGTGCTGGCGATCGTCGCCACGGGGCTCACGTTCGTCTTGCTGTGCGCCGAGATCGATTTGTCGGTCGGGATGGTCGCGCTGTTGGCGGCGTGTTTGTGCGGCGTGATGTGGGAACAGCCGTTCGCCGCCGGGCCGAAAGGGGCGGGAGGAGAGACCGTCGGGTTGGGCATCACCGCCTTGGTGATCGGGTTGCCGATGATCGTCGCGACCGCGGCGGGCCATCTGTCGGGCCGGTTGACGGTTTCGTCGCGGCTGCCGAGTTTCATCATCACGCTGGCGATGATGAACATCGCCCTGGGGCTCTCGCGGTTTCTCACCCGCAGCGAAAAGTTCGCGGTCCCGCCGTTTCTCAGCGATGTGGGGAACGACGCCTGGCGGTTGGGGGGCGGACTCCGCTTGCCGCAATCGGCGCTCCTTGCGGCGGTGGTGATGCTGGTCGCCCATGTGGTGCTGCAACACACGCGGTTCGGTCGATACGTCTACATGACCGGCGGCAATCGCGAAGCGGCCCGGCTCTCCGGGATCCGGACCGATCGCGTCGTCGTTCACTGTCTTGCGATCTGCGGCCTGACGGCGGCGATCGGGGGGCTCGTCAACGCCGGGCGGCTCAACAGCGTCAGCCTCGATCAAAACGCCGACCTGCTGCTTGATGCGGTCGCCTGCGTGGTCCTGGGGGGGACCAGTCTGTTCGGCGGGGTGGGGAGCATCGGCCGCACGGTGATCGGCGTTTTGACCTTCACGACGCTGAAAGTCGGCTTGAACCTGACGAACGTCGAACGGCTCATCAAGCAGAGTCCGCTGCCCCAAGGGACGAAAGCGGCCTGGCTCGACGCGAGTTGGGTGACGCAGTTCGATCTGCTAAGGCCGTTCCTGCTGGGAATCGTCCTGCTGACGGCGCTGGTGATCCACGGAAGGCTGGTGCAACGGCGGCCGTGACGAGGAAGTCCAGTGCGCCAATTCTGAAACCTGAATTCCGAAATCCGAAACTCGAAATCCGAAGGAAATCCCAAGCTCGAAATCCCAAACAGTGCACGCTCCATGACGTTTTCCTCTTGGACTTTTGGGATTTCCTTCGGATTTCGAGTTTCGGATTTCGAGTTTCCCCCAGAGGCGTTCATGGATGCTGACCGAGCCGCTCCCCGCCGCGCCGGTCGCCGCTCGGTTGCGCGCGCCGGCGGCGTGGTTGTTGGGGGCGGCGCTGGTGGGGATCGCGCTCGATCGCTGGCAAGAGCCGCCGGTGATCGTCGGGTGGAGTCTGTTGCTGCTCGGCCTGGGGTGCGCTCTGGCGAATGGACGCCGGCCCCGGATCGCGGCGGCGAGTTTGCTGGTGAGCTGGGGGGCGTTGTTCGGCCTGTGGCATCACACGTGGTGGGCCGATCCTCCGCCGGGCTCGATCGATCATCACGCCACCGAGCTGGGCGAAGTCGTTGCGTTACGGGGCCGCGTCGTCGAACCGGCGTGGCTGCGGGAACGCCCCGGCGAGCTCCCGCAAGTCGTGTGTCTGGTCGCGGCACATTCCCTTCGAGATACGGCCGGGACGTGGCGCGAGACTGAGGGCCGGCTGCGACTGATGGTCGATCTCGCCCAGCCGCTCTCTTCGCCCCCGGATTGGTTCGCCGGTGATGAACTCGAAATCGTGGGTCGCCTCGTACGACCCGCCGTCGCCGGTCAACCGGGAGGGTTCGACTATCGTCAATGGCTGCGGGCCCAGGGGGTGACCGCGTTGGTCCGCTCGCAACATCTGGTCGCGGTGCGGGTGCTCGAATCCTCTCCGACATCATGGGAAGAGTTGCGGAACTGGCGGCATGCTTGGCGGACCCGCGCCGGAGCGGAGCTGCGCGCGGGGACCGATCCCGCGCTCGCCACCGTCGCCGAAGCGCTGCTGTTGGGAACCCGTTCGCCGTTGGGCGAGGAGTTGCGGAACGCGTTCCTTGCCAGCGGAACGTTGCATGTGTTGGCGATCTCGGGGCTCAACATCGCCATCCTGTGGTGGGGCCTGATGCGCGCCGTGCGGTTCTGTGGTCTGCGCGCGGGAGTCGGCGACGGGGTCGTGATCGGGATGCTGCTGCTGTACGCCTGGCTGACCGACGCCAATCCGCCGTTGGTCCGCGCGGTGACGTTCGCGATCACGTTGCAGCTCGCGGAGCTGTCGGGTCGGCGGGTGGGGGCGTGGCAGGCGCTGTCGCTGGCCGCGATTGTCGTCTTGGCGCGGAACCCCACCGACGCCTTCAACCCCGGCGCCTGGTTGTCGTTTCTTGCCGTGGGGGTCTTGTCGTTGTCGCAGCGCTGGCTGTGGGCCCGCGACTTGGACGAGGTGGATCGGCTCGAAGCCGCCTTGCCCCAGAGTCTGCTGGTGAAGTGCTACGATGGGATGAAACGGTCGCTGCGGGACGGCGCGGTGACTTCGACCACGGTCTGGCTGACGACCGCCCCCCTGGTCGCGTGGCGCTTCCATTTCGTCTCGTTCAGCGGCCTGCTCCTCAACATCATCCTGGGGCCGTGGATCGGCGTCCTCTTGTGGGTCGGCTATCTGTGGTTGCTCGTCCATGCCTGCGTGCCGATGCTCAGTCCGCCCTTGTTATGGGCGTTCGCGGCGCTGCTGCGCGGGCTGATCACCGTCATCACCTGGGTCGGCGCGTGGGACGGGGGAGCCGGGTGGTTCGTCGGTCCGCCGGGCTGGTGGATCGCGGGGTTCTATCTCGGCCTGTGGTGTATGCTGCGCCCGCCTGAGTGGTGGACGTGGCGGCGACAATGGCGGGCGGGGCTCACGTGGGTTAATGTCGGTCTCGCCGCGGGCCTCTTGCCGACCGCGCCGCGGGGCCTCGTCTGCGACTTCCTTGATGTCGGCCATGGCTTGGCGATCGTGCTGCGCGGACCCGATGGTCGTGTGCTGCTTTACGACTGCGGCAGCCTCTCCGGCGGGGAACTCGCCGCCGAAACGATGTCCCTCGCGCTCTGGCAGGCGGGTTTCGCGCGGATCGATGGTCTGATCCTCTCGCACGCCGACGCCGACCATTGCAACGGCGTCGCGCAGCTGACCCGGCGGTTCCGACCGGGACTGCTCCTCAAGCATGGTTCCTTCGACGACAGCCCCCAACCGACGGTCGACGTCGTCCGCACCGCCTGGCGTGACGCCGGTGGGACCGAAACGACCATCGCCGCCGGCGACCGCATCGTGTGGGATCGGACGGTCGCGACCACGGTCTGGTTGCCGGCACTGAAGACGCGGTATCCGCGCGACAACGCCAACAGTCTGGTGCTGGCGGTCGAGTACGCCGGTCGGCGGATCGTCTTGACGGGGGATCTCGAGCAGGGGGGCCTGGGCGATCTCCTCGCCCGGCCGCGCGACCCGATCGACCTGTTTCTCGCGCCGCATCACGGCAGCCCGCGGTCGAACATCGATCTCTTGGGGGCCTGGGCCCATCCCGGCTGGGTGGTCCTCTCCGCCGCCGATCCCCGCCAGACGACGAAGCTCGCGGGCCGCTATCCCTCGGATACCCCGCTCCTGAACACCGCCGCCCACGGCCGCATCCGGACCGTCATCACTCCGGACGGGACGTTGACGGTCGAGACGTATCGGTAAGGCGGATCCCACGTTGGAGAGCGCTTCACTCATCGGTGTCGGGCGACCGCAGCGGTTGATCACGCTCCTGCCGGGCCCGGGGAGAACGATGTCGAAGACCGGTCGACGCGGCTTGGGTGCCGGCATGGGATAGGGCCGGTGACCCTCGGGTCGGTCGTTGTCGCTTGGGACGCGGCGGAGTATGGTGAGGATTGACAACATGGACTGACGTGAAGGAGTGGATGGTGACGGAAGCGGTGGTGATTATCGGTTCGGGACCGGCGGGCTGGTCGGCGGCGATTTACGCCGCGCGGGCCGGGCTGAAGCCGTTGGTCTTTGAAGGGGCGCAGACGGAAGAGAACCGCTTGAAGGGGACCATGCCGTTGGGGCAACTCTCCCTGACGACCGAGGTCGAAAACTACCCCGGCTGGCCGGAAGGGGATGTGTCGCCCTTCTTGAAATCAGCCCTCCCCGAACATCTGATCCCCTATCGCGGCAAGGGGGCCCCGCACGGGATCACCGGGCCGGAGCTGATGGAGTTGATGCGGCAACAGGCGCGCAATTTCGGCACCCGCGTGATCACCGACGACATCGTCGAGGTGGATCTCTCGGAGCGGCCGTTCCGGCTCAAGTCGCTGGGAGGCGAAGGGGTCGAGACGCATACCCTCATCATCGCGACCGGCGCGCGAGCCAACTATCTCGGCCTGCCGTCGGAAGAGCATTACAAGAACCGCGGGGTCTCGGCGTGCGCGGTCTGCGACGGCGCGTTGCCGCGTTTCCGTGCGAAACCCCTCGTGGTGATCGGCGGGGGGGACACGGCGATGGAGGAGGCGAGCTACCTCAGCAAGTTCGCGTCGACGGTCTACCTCGTCCATCGACGGGATGAATTCCGCGCCAGCAAGATCATGGCCCAACGGGTGCTCGAAAATCCCAAGATCACGGTGAAGTGGAGTCACGCCGTCGAGGAAGTGCTGGGAACCGACGACGCCGGCGTGACGGGGGTGAAACTGAAAAACCTCAAGTCGGGCGAGGTGACGACGGTCGAGGCGTCCGGCATGTTCTGCGCGATCGGCCATACCCCCAACACCGATTTCCTGAAGGGTCAGGTC
>CAYRVS010000014.1:47474-53737 GCA_964427725.1 uncultured Planctomycetaceae bacterium
ACAAGGGCTACATCCTGTGGAAGGAAGCCTTCCGCACGGTCACCAGCGTGGAGGCGGTCTTTGCGGCGGGGGACGTCGCCGACAATTACTACCGGCAGGCGATCACGTCGTCGGGGACCGGCTGCATGGCGGCCCTCGACGCCGAACGCTGGTTGACCTTGAAGGGGATTCATTAAGCCACGGTTCCGGCGCCATGTCCCTTATCGCTTCCGCTCTTCCCCGCTGATTCGTGGATTGCGAGCTCAACATGTTGACCCATGAAGGTTGTCTGGCCCGCCGACAACGCCTATGGGAGACCGTTCCCGACGACCTGGAATGGGCCCTCGTCGCCGACCCCCGGCACGTCAACTACTTCGCCAACTTCCTGGTGAACCCGCTGAGTTTCTCCGGCGGGGAACGGGGTTGGCTGCTGTTGGAGCGCGGCGGCAAGGCGACGTTGCTCTGCGACAACTTTGCCCGGATCGCCGCGTCGTCGACGCCGTATGTCGACGAGGTCGTCGAATCGACCTGGTACGACCATCGGCATGCGGTGAAGAACCGCGACCATGCGCTGATCGACGCCGCCGCGCGGGTCGCGGAGCGGTTGTTCGGCCGCAACGGCGTGGTGGAGGCGGAATGGCTGCCGCTGGGGGCGTTCGAGTCGTTGGGGCTCGATCATGAGGCCCATTCGGTGCGGAAGGAAAAGCGGATCGCCGCGCGGCGCGGCCCGGTCGATTTGGGGACCGTCATTCGCAGTCTGCGGCGGAACAAACACGCCGACGAACTCGCCTTGCTGAAGACCTGCATCCGGGCGGGGGAAGCGGGACACTTACGGGCCCGGGAGATCGTCCGGCCCGGCGTCTCCGAACTGGAAGTCTTTCTGGAAGTCCAACAGGCGGCGGTCCGGGCGGCCGGTCGACCCGCGATGGTCTATGGCGACTTCCGCGCGACGCATCCCGAACTCCATTCCGCCGGCGGCCCGCCGACGAACTACGTGCTGAAAGCTGGCGATTTCTTCGTTCTCGATTACTCGGTGGTGCTCGACGGCTATCGCGGCGACTTCACCAACGCTCTCGCTGTCGGCGAACCGACCGCACAGCAGCGGCAGCTGTACGACCTCGTCTCGGCGGCGATGAAGTCGGGCGAGCAGACCTTGCGCGCCGGAACGAAAGCGCGCGACGTCTTCGACGCCGTCGAACGACCGCTGCGCGAGGCGGGACTCGCCGAGCGGTTCGCCCATCACGCCGGCCACGGCTTGGGGTTGGGCCATCCCGAACCCCCGATTCTGGTCCCCGAGAGCGACGACTTCCTGATGGCGGGGGACGTCATCACCTTGGAGCCTGGGCTCTACGTCCCCGGCATCGGCGGCATCCGCATCGAACACAACTACCTGATCACCGACACGGGTTACGAACGCCTGACCCATCACGCGATTTCGCTGTGCTGAGCATTTTTCTGGTCCGCTCTCGATGCTCCATAGCCGGGGGCACCCGCCCCCGGCGCGTGTCGTTGGCGGATTGCTGCGCTACTCATCGTGGCTCAACCTGCCCACTCATTGGCGGTTTGCGACCCTGCTCCGTTTTCCCGGCCGGGGCGGGTGCCCCGGCCTATGGTAAATCCGCCGTCTAGTTGGAATGCCATGGCGACCCAGCGAACGGTTCCATCGCTCGCGTTGCCAAGACCATCGGACAACGGATTCCGAGGGACCATGCATATCTCGGAGTCGTGTTGATGTCCACGCTCCCTTGGCTCGCGGACGACTTGGCCGCCTGGGACGAGGCGGGATTGCGACGGCGGCGACGGGTCTACGATCCGCAGCCCGATGGTTGGTGCGTGGTCGATGGCCGGCGACTGCGGAACTTCGCCGGGAACGATTATCTCGGGCTCGCCGGCGATCCGCGGGTGCTTGAAGCGGCCCATGCGGCGACGATCGCCACAGGGTGCGGCGCGCGCGGCAGTCCGCTGGTCTGCGGGCGCACGTCGTGGCATGTCGCGCTGGAAGAGGAATTGGCGCGATTCGAGGGTGCCGAGAGGGCGATCCTGTTCCCCAGCGGCTGGGCTGCCAATCTCGGGACGATCACCACGTTGGCGCGGCCGCAAGACGTCGTGTTCTGCGATCGGTGGAATCATGCGAGCTTGGTCGACGGCTGCCGGTTGTCCGGCGCGAAATTGCGGGTCTATCGTCACGATGATCTGGCGAGCTTGGAACGACACCTCGCGCGGGTCGAACCTGGTTCTCGGCGGTTTTTGATCACCGACGGCGTCTTCAGCATGGATGGCGATCTCGCGCCGCTTCCGGAATTGTGCGAGCTTGCCGAGCGATACGACGCGGTGGTGATCGTCGACGAAGCGCACGCCACGGGGGTGTTCGGAGAACGGGGCCGCGGGGTCTGCGAGGAGCTGGGGGTCGAAGCACGGGTCGCGGTGCGGATCGGGACCATGAGCAAGGCGCTCGGCGCGCTGGGGGGCTTCGTCACGGGGTCCGACGCGCTGATCGAGACCTTATGGAACTCGGCCCGGTCGCAGATGTTTTCGACGGGGCTCCCCCCCGCCGTCGCCGCCGCCGCGACGATGAGTCTCCGGTTGATCCAACAGGAACCGGAGCGAATCCGCCGACTTCGGACACGTTGCCGATGGTTTCGTGACGCGCTCGCGGCGGAGGGGATCGCGGTCTATCCCGGGTCGGTCGGCCCGATCGTCCCGCTGGTGATCGGCGAACCGGGCCGGACGATGGAGCTCGCCGCACGATTGGAATCGCGGGGTTATCTGGTGGGGGCGATTCGGCCGCCAACGGTGCCGCGGGGGACGTCGCGGTTACGAATTTCGCTGACGCTCGAGCATGACGAAACCGCGCTCGAAGAATTCGCCGCGGTCCTGGGGCGGGCGCTCTCCGGGATGACATAGCGAAGAAGCCCAGGGAACGTGTTACCTGGGCTTCCGGGATGTCATGGAGGACCGGCGATCCTGTGGGACAACATCCGTCCCGTCAGGTTGACCGGCATCGGGGTCTTGCCGGTGACCATCATCATGGTTATCTTTGAATGCAACCCACGGTGGGACCGTCATGCCGTATTTCCACCTCTTTCTTTGGGATGGCGTCTACGACGAGCATCTTGCGCGACACGGCGTCACACCCGCGGAATTCGAAGAGGTGGTGCTGAACGCGTTCAGCGTCGAGCTAAGACGCAGCAGTGACCGGCTGATCGCGTTCGGGCATACGGCGACCGGGCGAAAATTGGCCTGTGTCTACGAACCGATCGATGATCTCACCTGTTATCCGATCACCGCCTTTGATGTCCCGTGAGAGGCTGATCCCATGAAAAAAGCCCCGAAATTCGCGCTCACTCCCGAACAGCAGGCGATTGTCGCGGAACTGCGGCGGCGCACGGAAGCCGATCGTCCGGAACTGATCGCCGAGTCGCAACGGGTCTTCGCCGCCCATCAAGCCCTGCAGGTTGAGTTGCGTGGCGTCTTTTGGCTCCTGCGCGCGGTGCGAAAGGTGCAGGGGGTCAGTCTGAATGAGCTCGCCCGGCGGACCGGGATCGGCAAGCCCGCCCTCTCGCGACTCGAGAACGACCCCGCCCCGAACGTGCAATTGAACACCCTGCAACGAATCGCGGCGGCCTTGGGCAAAGAGATTCGGATCAGCGTGGGGGACATGGCCCCCGCCAGGCCGCGCCGAGTGGCGGTTGCGGCGCGCTAATGCCAGAAGCCCAGGGAACGTGTTCCCTGGGCTTCGATGGGCTCATGCGGTCGCTGCAGCGCGGCTTAGTGCGCCATCAGGGTCCGCAGTTCGACCAACGTCGGGGTGATCCGCGAGGAGATCCGGCCCAGGCTTTGGCGTTCGGCGGTCTGGCACTTCACCAGGTAGTTGTAGACCGTCCGCCAGGTGTCATAGAGCTGTTCGGTCCGGCCATGGAGTTGATCGGCGGTCGCGCCGCGGACCAGTTCCTGGTTCAGGGCCGACGTCTGCTTCTTCATCGAGGCGATTTCCTGCAGGCAGGCGTTGCCGAACGATTGGCGATCGGCGGTGAGCCACCGCTTGGCGACCCACTCCAGCTGATCGATTTCGGTCTCGACCTTCGAGACGAGCTCGATCGCCGCGCGGTGATCGAAATCGTCGCGTTGCACCTGCAGCGACGCCGAGAGGGCCTCGATCGTCTGTTCGATCTGATGGAGCGCGGCGAGGGCTTCGTCGCTGTCGATGTTGTAGAAAACGTCCGAGAAGTTCCGCTGCGCGTCTTCGATGTACCGGAACGAATCGACCAGTTGATCGTACTTGGCTCCGGTGTTGACTTCATCGATGAAGTGCTCGCAGACGCCGTAGAATTCGCTGGCGACTCCGGCGACCCGCTCGGCGCGGGGCAGGTTCATCAGCAGCCGCAACGACGTGCGATCGAAGAATTCGTCGATGTCCTTCCGCAGGGCGGAGGTGAGATAGAGGAGTTGCTGGCTGTCGACCTTGGTCGGCAGGAGCAGCAACTGATGGATTTCGCCGTCGGTCTGGGTGATCCGTCGCAGGCTGCGTTCGAAGTAGCGGTTGTCGTACTGCTGCAGCTTGACCCGTTCCGGGTACCACAACGCTTGGAACTGCTTGTACTCTTCGATGACCTCTTCGGCGCTGACGCCGGTTTCCTCGAGGATCGAGGCGATGTTCAGCACCTGCTGCCGGCCGCGGTTCAAAGACAGGACGAACGGCTGGGCGGCGCGGGTGCCCAGTTCGACCTGGACGTCTTCGATCAGGTTCCGCAGATCCTGGGCGAGGTCGTTGGTCTTCTCGAAGAGGTCGCGGCGATTGAACTGCGGGGTGATCCCGATCGAGTTGTCGATGTCGTCCCCGATTTGATTCAGCGAACCGACGCGTTCGGCGATCGGTCGGCTGAGCCCGCGGACGTTGCCGAGGCGATAGGCGAGTTCCCGCCATGAGGCGTCGAGTTCCTCGATGTCGTTGAGAACGACGCGGTGGTCGTTGATCGTGCCGACGTTCTTGTCGAGGGTGACCGCCTTGGCGCTGATCTTCAGGGCGTCGGTGAGCATCGGCCGGATCGCGGGGACCCGGCGGACTTCATCGTTGAGTTCATAGCTGAGTTGCGAGGCCTCGTCGGCGAATTCGCGGATCAGCGGTCGCAGGGCCCGCATCTCGTCGGTGGGGGTATTGCGGGTGTTGTCGATGACCGGACGACGACGCGAAAAGTCGTCCATGAAACCGTTGGTCAGGTCGTCCATGATCCCCCGTTGTTGGTCGGGGGTGTACGAAACGCGGGTCGCGGGGCGGGTCCGCGAGCCTTGAGCCAAGGCGTCGGTCCCGGCGAGCCAAGTCCCGGCGGCGACGGCCACCACCAACCAAAGTCCCCCCGGGGAGCGGGAAATCGCCGCGCCGAATGGGCGGCACGTCTGAGTCAGACGCATGGTGCAGAATCCTTTCCGATGTGGTCGACACGATCCTTCGGCGGTCCGCGCCGATCCCGCGGAACCTCTGTACGGCGGACACTAGCAAAAGCTGCCGAAGGGGCAAAGACCAGTTTTGGGCAAACAGAGACACACATCCGTCACCCACGAAAATCCGGGCTAGGCGACCGACCCCGTCGGGCACTACAACCCCGCCGACTGGGGGTCTTCGTCGAGATGGTCCGACCGCGTAAGTCCATCGTGCTGTCGCAGTGCGGGTGCTGGGTCGCCCTGGGGGTGCTTGCGCTCACGGGGTGCGTCAGCCGCCGCATGACCGTCCACAGCGATCCCCCGGGGGCGTTGGTGCTGGTCGATGGACGCGAGATCGGCTACACCCCCGTCTCGACCGATTTTCTGTACTACGGGGTCCGCGAACTGACCCTGATCAAGGATGGCTACGAGACACTCACCGTCTCACAGCCCCTGCGGAAACCGTGGTACCAGCAGCCGGGCGTCGAATTCTTCGCCGACAACCTGACCCCCGGCCACGTCACCGACCGCCACCAGTTCCGCTACGCCCTGCAACCCGCGACGATCGTCCCCAATCAGGAACTGCTGCAACGGGGCGAGATGTTGCGTGGTGAATCACGCACGGGGCGGTGAAGCCGGGTTGTCCGTGGTCCGTGGTCCGTTGTCTTGGGCATCAGGTCTGTGCCACGGACAACGATCCACCGACGCTGCAGGGCCTTGGCTGTTTTCATTCAGTGAGAGCAACTCGACAGGTCTAGTGTCGAGAGTCTAGCGCAAGAAACCGTATCAAAATCAGGGGTTTTCTCCGGCACTAGGTCGTGTTGACACTCAATCTTGCCAGAAATCGCAGGGCATGTTAGACGCCG
>CAYRVS010000015.1:0-1694 GCA_964427725.1 uncultured Planctomycetaceae bacterium
GGGCCATGTGCCGGACGGCAGCCGCGTCCATTACATGGAACGGCTGATCGACAACATGTGCATGCAGCTCGTGCAGAAGCCCGAACTGTACGACGTGATCCTCCTCTCGAACCTCTACGGCGACATCCTCAGCGACTTGTGCGCGGGGCTGGTCGGCGGACTCGGCGTCGCCCCCGGGGCCAACTACGGACCCGATGCCGCGATCTTCGAGGCGACCCACGGCAGCGCCCCCAAGTACAAGGGGCAGAACAAAGTCAACCCGACCGCGCTCATCCTCTCGGGGAAGCTGATGCTCGAGCATCTCGGCGAGACCGAAGCGGCCCGCAAGCTTGACGCCGCCGTCGCCGCCGTCATCGCCGAGGGGAGAGACGTCACCTACGACCTGAAGGCCGATCGCCACGACCCGACGGCGGTCGGCACGTCGCAGATGGCCGACGCCATCTGCGCGAAGATCCGCGCGATGTGATGTTCCAACGGAAGCCCAGGGAAAGCTTTCCCTGGGCTTCCCCCACGATGAGTCAACCCTCATGGACGAGCGGTGGGCCCTGGCGATCCTCTCCGGCAAGCGACGCGACCCCGCCGCCCGCTTGTTGCGCGGGCTTTGTGCCGCGCTCACCGGGCCGTATCGCGCGGCGATCGCCATCCGGAACTTCGCCTATGATCACGGCTGGCTGCGTCGCGAACGTCTCCCCGTGCCCGTGATCAGCGTCGGCAACCTCACCACCGGCGGGACCGGCAAGACGCCCTTGGTTGCTTGGCTCGTCGAGACGCTCCGCGAGCGCGGCTATCGTCCCGGGATCCTCAGCCGCGGATATCGGTCGCTTGAGGGCGGCCTCAATGACGAAGCGTTGGTCCTCGAACGGTTGTGTCCCGGCACGCCCCATCTCCAGCAGCGCGATCGGGTCGCCGGAGGCCGCCGCGCCATCGCCGAGTTTGGTTGCGACGTCCTGATCCTCGACGATGGTTTTCAGCATCGTCGACTCGTCCGCGATCTCGATCTCGTCGTGATCGACGCCCTGCGACCGTTCGGCTTCGGCCACCTCTTGCCGCGCGGCCTGTTGCGGGAGCCGGTCTCGTCGCTCGCCCGAGCCGATCTCGTCGTGGTGACCCGCGCGAGCCCGGCCGCGCTTGCCGACACATGGTCCGAGATCGCCGCCGCGCTCCAGCAGACTCGCGGCTCGACCGCCTGCGGCTTATCCGCATTCACGCCGAGCGGTTGGGTCACCGGAACACGGCGACAACACACCCCCGCGGCCCTCGCCGGACGCCGGTTCGCCGCCTTCTGTGGGATCGGTCATCCGGAAGGCTTCTTCGCATCTTTGGCAGCATGGGGCGAACCGGTGGAGACGCGGGTCTTCCCCGATCATCACCACTACACCCCGACCGAACTCGAGGAACTGCTCATCTGGCGCGAGTCGCTCGGCGTCGAACTCCTCGTGACGACGCTCAAGGATCTGGTGAAAATCCCCGCGTCACATCCGCTCGCCGCGGTCGTCTGGGCGCTCGACATCCGTTGCACGTTCCACGCGGGTTTGCCGGAACTCGAGTGCTTGCTCGACAAGCTCTGCCCGGTGCGCGATGTGATCTCCAGCGCCGCATGACGCCCAGGGAAAGCGTTCCCTGGGCGTCTTTAGACACACATCACGCGCGCAACGTCGCCTGATGCGCCGCCGCGCATGCCGCGATGATCGACC
>CAYRVS010000015.1:1704-20034 GCA_964427725.1 uncultured Planctomycetaceae bacterium
CCCCTGCGCGGTGTCGACCTCCTCGCTGGTCAGCGTGCGATCAATCGCCCGGAAGGTCAGCGTCACCACGTACGACTTCTTCCCCGCCCCCAATTGCTGTCCCCGATACTGACTCCCGAACCGTACCCCTTCCAGCAGCGGGCCCGCCGACTGCCGCACCGTCGATTCCAGCGCCGCCCAGTCGACACGTTCGTCCAAAACGAAGTTCAAATCGCGGACCATCCCGGGGAACTCGGGGAGCTTCGTCGCCCGCGGGACGAGGTCCGCCTTGGATTCGAGGATCCCCAAATCCAACTCGGCGACACACACGCCGTCCCGCAGTTCCGCCGCGTCGGTCAGCTTGCGCGACAGCTCGCCCAGCACGCCCCAGGGAACGCCGTCGAGCAGGACCTCCGCTCCGCGTCCCGGCGTGAACTGCGCGATCGCCGACGGCCGTACCGTCACCTCCACCCGTGGATTGATCCGCTTCGCCAACTGCTCGACGAGCCCCTTCAGCTCGAGATAATCGGCCGGACCGACCAGCCCGATCATCCACGGTTCGGTCACCGCTTCGTTGGCGTCGGGATCGGCTTGCCAATAAACCTTCGCGAGCTCGAACAACTTCGCCTGAAAGTTCCCCTGCCGTTCGTTGGCCCGCCGCGACGTCAGCAGGCTGGGGACCAGCGACTGCCGGAGCAGGTTCTCCTGCCGCCGCGAGGAATGATCGACCCACAACGGAGGGACCTCGCCGCGCGGCTGGAACCACGTTCGCTCCGTCGCCGAAGTGAAGGCGGGAGTCATCGCCTCAAAGTAACCCGCCGCCGTCAGCGTCTCGCCGATCCGTTCCACGACCCGCTCGCGCAGCGATTTCATGCTCGTACAGAGCGGGACCACCACATCGGCGGGCAGATGCTCATACCCATGAATCCGCGCGACCTCTTCAATCAGATCGATCTCCCGCGACAGATCGCGGCGATAGGTCGGCGCGCGGAACGTCGCCTCGGTCGCCGTCGGCGTGCCGACCAGCGTCAAACCCAGCCGTTCGAGAATCGCGATCGCCGTTGCGGCGGGAATCTCGATCCCCAACACCTTGCGAATCCTGGCAAAACGCAGCGTGATCGCGGGCCCCGCGGTCGGTGGTTCGTCTCCCGCGGTCACCACGCCCTCCAGCAGTTCGCCCCCCGCCAGTTGGAGGATTAGCGCGCAACACCGCAAACTGGCATACTCCGGTCCCTGCGGATCGAGCGCCCGCTCGAAGCGGTACGACGACGGCGAATGCAAATCGAGCTTGCGGGCCGTGTTCCGGATCGACAGCGGCGCGAACAACGCCGACTCGATCAGCACCGTCGTCGTCCGATTCGAGATTTCGGTCTCGAAGCCCCCCATCACCCCCGCGAGAGCGACCGGCCGTTCCGCGTCGGCAATGACGCACATCTCGGGAGAGAGGGCGTAGTCCTTCTGGTTGATCGCCTTGAGCGTCTCCCCTTTTTGGGCCTGCCGGACGACGATCGTGCCGCCGCGCAGCTTGGCGAAGTCGAACGCATGCAGCGGCTGCGCGCACTCGAGCATCACATAGTTGGTGATGTCGACGACGTTGTTGACGCAGGCGATCCCGACGGTCTTCAGGCGTTCCTGCAACCACGCCGGGCTCGGGCCGATCTTCACGCCGCGAATCAGCCGGGCCCGATACTGTGAGCACAATTCCGGAGCTTCGATCCGCACGCTCACCCGCGAAGCGACCGGTTCGGAGATCGGAATGGGCGCCGCGGCGGGAGTCTTCATCGGCCGCTGATAGAGGACGCTGACTTCCCGCGCGATCCCCAGATGACCCAGGCAATCGGGCCGATTGCTGGTCACTTCGAGGTCGATCACGACGTCGTCATCGACCGCGTGAAACTCTTCGAGGTTGAGGCCCGACATCGTCAACCGGTCGGTCAGCGCGTCGACCGATTCCTCGATCGCGACGTAGTCCCGCAGCCACTTCCAACTCACCAGCATGATCGTCATCCGCGAAGGTCCCGCCCGATCGCCGCGGGCGAGCACCCCACGGATTCGATTTGGCGGACATAGGCTCGCCAACTCTACAGAGGACACCCCCGACCGACAACGCCCGTTCGGCGCGTCTCCCGAGCGAGATGGCCCAAAACAAGACGATTCGGGGCTTGCAATGGCTCCCCCATGGCGAGACGATAACGCTGGGTTACCAACGTCTCGTGATGCGGAGTCGATCGTGGTGCGTCGTGCCGTGCAATGGGTGGTGATGGGTGCGGTTCTGGCCGTCGGGTATGTCTGGGGGCGATATGACGCCGTCCCGTCGGTTCCCACCCTGATGGCGCAGGACGCCGAGGCGGGCCCCTCCGACGAAACCCAGCAGAAAATCCGCACCGCCCATGAGGCCCTGAAAACCGCGATGGAGGCCCTGAAAGGGGAATCGCTCTACAACCCCGCCACCAGCGGCATGAACGTGTACGCCGTCCTTTCCGGGGGTGTCGATGCGGTGAATGACCTGGAGGAAGGCCGCGGCGTCGATCCGGAAACCTTCGCCGCTCTGTATTCCGACTTAGCCCTCGACGAAGTCGCCCAGCACCTCGCGAAGGACGCCGAAGGCCGCCTGACCTACAAGAACAAGCTCGTCCGCATCTACCCGGTGACCCGCCTGAAGCGGGTCCACGCCAAGCGGCAACTGGTGACCGGCGAAGTCTTGCGCAACAGCGCGAATGACAATCCCGCCCCGTAATGGTGACCGTTTCGGCAGGCCGTTTGCCATCTTCGGATCACATCGTGACGCCTCGGAAGCCCTGAACTCCGAGGCGTTTTCGTTTCAGGATGGTCGTCATTCCGGACAAACTCAGGGGGCTGAAAGACGACGACCCGCGAAGCGTGAACTTCGCGGGTCGTTTCGCAAGCTGCAATCCCCGATCGCGTCTCGGCGAACGAGGGGCACTTCCGAGGCTACTCGGGCTTCGTTTCGGCGGCGGGTTCCGCGGGCTTCTCTTCGGCGGCCGGAGCCGGTTCCGCCGGAGTAGGCTCAGCAGCCGGGGCCGGTTCGGCGGCCGGAGTCGGTTCCGCGGCCGGTGTCGGTTCCGTGGCGGGAGTCGGCTCGGCGGGAGCCGCTTCCGTCGTCATCGGGACCTCGGCCCCGCCACCGGCGGTCGAGCTGCTTTGCGGGCCCGCTGCCGCCGGGGTCGCGGCGGCGGGGGCCGGACCGCTCGAGGGCTTCGCACAACCAACGGTCACCAACGCGGCGGCCAACACAAGGCCGGTCCAAGTCAATCGAGGCATGGCAGTCGAACCTGTTCGTCTGAAGGAAAACGTCGATCGTCAGGGGCACACGTGGTTTATGGGACCACGCGCCCGACCTGATCGCTGCTCGCGGAACCGAACCGCAGCGATCGGCGGTCCCGGAGGGTCAATCGCACACCATTACATGACCGCAAGGATGCGATTGCAATCCCCGACCCGTGTCCCGCTGGTCATTCGCCGGAAGCCGTTGGAAGTTGTGGACGCAAAGTTTCGCTCGTCCGCCCCCCCGGCGATCCCGGTGTGATGACCACCGACTGGTACAACGCCCGGATGAGTTCGCGGGCCGGTTCCCGCAGATGCGTTTGCAGCACCACCTGCAAGCGGGCGATCGTCTCGCGGTCGGCTTGAATCCGCTCCGCCGCCGCGATCGCCCCTTCAACCGTCAGCCCGCCGCCAACCCCCATCTGACTGGCGAGGCACGCCCAATCGGCGTCGGTAAACCCCTGAAAGGACGAGGGTTGTCGCTCGAACGCCGCCTCCAAAGCCGGGTTCGTCCGTTGATCGAAGTCACGCTGCTCGCGAAGCCACTCCAGCGGGGAAACCGCTGCTGGCGGGGCAGAAGAGAGCGTTTGGGAACGTGAACCCCATTCTTTGGCGAGGGTCTCCGGATCGAGTTCGAGGACCGACGCCACGCGCGACAGCGTCGAGGCCCGCGGTTTCGGTGTCCCGCCCCGCTCCAAATGGACCAGCGTCGTCCGCGAAATCCCGGCTCGATCGGCCAACTCTTCTTGCTTCAAGCCCTTGCGCAGCCGACCGGCCCGCACAAGCGCTGCGATCGTATCGTTCATGGAACCTCCCGGGACGGACATTTCTGAACATTTTCAGAAAAAAGTGCGCGCTTTGCAACTTCGGAATTGAAGTAGTGTACATAGTGTGTACAATGTCGTGTGTGGTCGCAAGTTCAGATATTCGTCTCTCGTGAATTCTCGACGGTTTTTCAGAAAAGACCTCACAGCAGATACTGAACATTCGGCCGTCCACCCCGGCGTTGCGGTGTCCCACGAGTTGTGGTCTCAGGCAGGAAGGAGCTGTCCCATGGTTCGCACGGTTCGATTTCTCTGGAGTGATCCCTACACGCGTCCTTGGCAGGCCACCCCCACACGCGGGCTGGGTGATCTTCCCCATGACCCCGCGCCGCGACCCACCCGAGCGCGCGGCAAACCCTCCGAGTCACTCCACCGCCGTGATCTCGCCGGGGCCGCCGAACCGGAGCCTCCCGCGACCTCCCGGATCAGACCTCGACGGCCCGACGCCGAGCGGTCGCGGCTGCGTAAGCCCGAACCGTGACATCGTCTTGGTGACGATCGGAATGAACGGCGATTGACACCGAGTTGCCTCCGCGAATCGCGGTTCTTGCCGTGATGATCTTTCGCCCCTGAACCCCGCTTATTGGGAGACCCCACATGCCCCTGGCCCCGTTCCGCAAACAGATTTCGATTTTCGTCCCCGTGGCCGATTGGAAGGCGATTCGGCACGAGGCGGCGCGACGACGGATCCCAATGACCGAGCTCTGCCGTCGCTGGCTGGAACCCGAGCTTAACGATCTCCGCCAAACCAGCGTCCCTGATGCGGCGGATGATGACGATGACGCCACCGCGGCATGACCCGCTCCTTGGCTGACGAAACCCGCTGTTCCTGGCTTCCTTTTTTCGTTCCTTAGGATGAGGTCCGCTTCATGTCGCACGATTCCCCCACCCCTGCCGCATGGCCCGATTCCACGAACCCCCGTCGGCACCGCTATCCCAGCGATCTCAAGGATGGCCAATGGGCGACGATCGCCCCCCACATCGCCCGCACCACCGACGTCGGACGACCCAGCCGGTATGATCTGCGCGATGTCGTCGACGCGATCAACTACCGTTGGCAAACCGGCTGCGTCTGGCGGATGCTGCCGCACGACTTCCCTCCGTGGGCGACCGTCTACAGCCACTTCCGTGTCTGGCAACGCCGCGGGCTGTTGAGCCGCCTCCGCGAGATTTTGCTGCGGCCCGCGCGCGAAACCGGTGTCGGCCCACGATGCGCTGCCGGCAGCGCATGCCTCAACCCGATGGAGCACCCTACGGAACAGCCCCCGTCCCGCTACCCACCGGAGGGGGCCGCGACATCCCCGGATGAGGAATCGCGGCGCGAGTCCGCGCCCGTCGCGGCCTGATGCGGGGTCATCCGTAAGCCTGACGGGTGCGGGCTCAGCCGGAGTGCCGGCGTTTGTCGCGCCAGGTCTCGAGCGCGGCCGGACTAAGCTGGGCGGGTCGGTCCAAGGTCGCTTCCCCCGAGGCTTGGCGCGCCGCAATCGTCCAGCGGACGACCAGACGGCCGTTGTCCCCTTGACGAAACTCGATTTCGACCGGGGTTTTTTGCGGCAGGCCGGGGGGGAGCGGATCGATGATGCAACTCCCCAGCAAGTAGCAATACTCGGGTTGCGTCGCTTCCCCCTCGAGGACGTCGATCGTCAACCGGCGCTGGTTGTCGGCCGCGGTGGCGAATTTGCGGGCTTTGCTGACCGGCAGCGGCGTGTTCTTCGGGATGATGATCGCGTTGCGGTAGGTTCTCGAGACCGGATCGCGTGCGCGGAGCCCGACACTATGCGAATTGACATTCCGGACATGGATTGTCCGGCCACCCGCCCCGCGACGACTCCGAAAGCCCGCGTAGAGCGCCGCCCCCTGGGCCACGGCTTCGTCCGGCGACAGGGACCGATCGACCGCGAGGCCCGACTCTTCGTGCAACATGCGCTCGACGGCGGGCATCCGCGTGCTCCCTCCGACCAGCAGGATCCGCGTCACGTCGGCCCATTCGCAACCCGCCGCGCGCAGCACCTCGCGGGTGGTGCCGCGGGTCCGTTCCATCAGCGGGGCGGTCAATTCCTCGAATTGGTCGCGGGTGATCCGCAGGCTCCAATCCTCATCCCCGTGTTCCAGGTGGATCGTCGCCTCTTTCCGGACGGATAACGTCCGCTTCGCCTCTTCGACGGCGCGCATCAACCGAAAGGCGCTGCGGGGTTGATCGCGCGGGTCGCGGCCGCGAAAGCCGCGTTTGGCTTCCCCCGCCACGTAGTCCGCCAGGCTGCGGTTCCAGTCGGCGCCCCCCAGTTGCACGTCGCCGTCGGTCGCCAAGACGCGGTAGTCGTCGCCGTGCAATTCCATCAAGGTGACGTCGAAGGTGCCGCCCCCGAGGTCGTACACCAGAATCCGCTCGCGGCGTTCCGCGATCCCGGCGGCGTTCAAGAGCCCCGTCTGGGTGCCGAACAGGATGGCGGCGGCGGTCGGCTCGTTGATGATGTCCAGGACTTCGAGCCCCGCCAACTGGCCGGCGTCGCAGGTTTTTTGTCGCCGCGATTCGTTGAAGAAGGCCGGGACGGTGATCACCGCGGGGCCGACCTGACCGATAACCCATTCGGCGTCGCGTTTGAGTTTTTCGAGGATCAAAGACTGGAGCACTTCGGGGGGATAAAACTGCCCACCGAGCGGGCGGGAGTATTGCGTCTCGCCCATGTCGCGTTTGACGAGGCTGGCGAATCGATCGGGCGCCAGCGCGGCGGCCTTCTCGGCTTCGCGGCCGACGATCCAGGTGTCTTGGTCGAGGAAGACGACGCTGGGGGTCAGCAAATCGCCCTCGGCGTTGGCGAGGGTCCGCGGCCGCCCGTCGACATCCAAGGTGGCGATGGCGGAAAACGTCGTGCCGAGGTCGATGCCGAGGACGTTCACGGGTTGGGCCATACGCTCACCGTCGTGTGATTTATCACGTTGCAGGTTCCGCCTGTGTTGACCGGAGGCACTACGGCAGTTCCGCCCGATTGTGCCGAGCGACAGGAAGATTCAGCGAGGGTTGGAGGCCGGGGGGTCATTCCGAAGGCAAGAAGAGATCGAGGCCTTTGGTGAGCATCTTCGCCATTTCCGCCTTGGCGTTGGCTTCCGAGACCCGAGCCTCGGTCTCCATCGCGGTCTGGAGCATGGTGACGTGGCGGGTATGTTCCGCCTCGAGATGCGCCAAGTCGTCGCGCATGTCGTTCAGCGAGGCATCCAACATGGCGAGTGACAGATAGTACTTGCGACAGAACTCACAGAGTCGCTGATAGTCTTGCTGCCCGGCGATCGGCGCCTCGGTGAAGCGCCAGCCCCGATCGTGAATCAGGCTCAAGACTTGAATCAGGGAGATCTGATCGCCGGGGAGTTTTCGGGGAAATGCGGCGTCACCGAGCGGTTGACGGCCTTCCAGACTCCACCGCTGGGCCGATTGTCGCAGCGTCATCAATTGCCGCTTGGCCAGCATGTAGGCCTGCTTTTCGTCACCGAACGCCTTGCCGCCGGCGCGGGCGCGTTGCATCCGGCTCCAGTACTCTTCGTTGAAGGCGACGGTCAATTCATCGATCGCCGACTTCAACGCGGTGAAGAGTTCTCCTTCGGTCGTCGTGGGCGGTAGTGAAGGTTGTCGCAGGGCGTCGCGCGCCGCGGCAACGCGTTGGATCAACGGTTGATAGTGCGGTCGCTGGAAGACACTGCTCCAATTCAAGGGGAGCCGTTCCGCGACGACGACCCCTTGCTGAAACGTGATGGCCACGGAGCTTTTCAGTCCGGTCTGACCGGCAAGAAACCGCAGATGTTCCAACAGATCGGGGGGGAAGAGCAGGTCTTGCTCGATGTCGATCAAGAGCTTTATCTTCGCCTGATATTCGGGATCCTTGTTAACCACCAATTGATCGGCATGCCGCCGCAGCCGCTCCTCGTGCACCATGGCGACGGGGCCAAGCACATCGAGCATGTGGTTGAGCGAACTGCCGCTCGTGGTGGCGTGGCGGCTTACGCTGAGGGGCATCGTGGTCAACCGTTGCAGCGACTGCTGCTGGAACCGGCGCGCGCGTTCATAATACTGATGTTGACCGGGAAACTCGGACCGGGTGTGGCGGACGTCGATGAAACCCGCCTCGGCCCAATCGACCCGTTGCTGGGCGGCTCGTAAGCGGGTCAACAATTGCGCCCGTTGCTCGGTGAGCTCTCGGTCGGCGGAAAGGCTGCGCTCGATCACGGCGTCGAACAAACCATCCGCCGCATCCGCCGAGCCCCACCCCAGGCACCCGGCCAGTCCCAAGAGTCCCGGCAAAACAAAGCGTTCCATGGCGTCCGTCCCATCCGACTTTAGGGGCGTGTCTCGGTACTTTGCGCTGCCGTCGGCAACGACTCCAGGCGATCGACCGGGATAACCTGCCAAGTGCGGTCGGGCGCCAGGCAGGCCAACCCGACCGCGTGATCCCGCTCGTCGCAGACCAGCCACCCATGAGGTTGCGTCGGTCCGATGGGCGCGAACGCCATGGTCGGAGCGCCAGTTCCCTCCAAGAGTTGACGCGAACCGGTCAATTTCACATTCAAGGCGACTAATTCCGGCGGCTTCAATTGATCGAACAATTCCGGCGCGGACTTTGGATCGATCGGAATGTCGTAGCCTACCACCCGTAACGGGGTCGACCCGCGCACCTTGCGCAACAGGTCGTCCGGCATTCGGCTGATCACGTATTCGGCGGGCCACGAGCGATCGAGCTGAAATACGGCGAAATGGAAGTCGGGATCAGGCGCGTCGGCGGAGGATTGCCGCGGTCGCCGGACGTCCTTGACGGCGATTTCCGGGTCTTGGGCGGCATCGCAGTACGCAAACAGTGACGTCCCCGCCGCTTGTCGGGTCTGATCAAAGACGTCGGCAAGGTCGCCGATGGTCAAGACGCGATCCGGCGCGATCAGCCAGCCGGTGCAGAGGAGCCGCTTGGTTTGCCCCTGCAAGCCCAGCCAAACCACGCCGCGCGGCAAAGTGGGAGACGGTGGCGTGACTTGCGACGGTGGCGAATCTGGCTTGGCGACTGGAGGCACAGGTGGTGACGGCGGTTGAGGATCGACGGGGGCGGGGGAGCCGGCGGGTACGAACTCACCATTCGGCGACCCGACGGGAGGGCCGCTGCGACTCCAAACATAGACCCCCCCACCCACGACCAGTAGCGCCGCCGCGACGAATGCGAGTATTCCCGCGGAGCCGCGCAGGTCGGCGGTCGCCGGCCGGGGGGAGCCCGTAGCGACTGTCCCCAGAGGAACCGGCTGGGATGAAGATGATATGGTGTCCCGTGGCGAGCCGAGCGTTTGGAGCCCTTGCACGCCTCCCGTCTGGTCGGACGGTTGATCGCTGACGGTGAGGCGGAAGTTGGTGCCGACGAATTCGATTGCCGACCCAGTGGTCAGCCAGACCATGCGTGACGGGGGTTGGGTGCCGATGCGGAATTGCTGTTGGGAGGCCGCTTCGAGGAGCCAGCGTCCCCCGACTTGGCGCAATCGGGCGTGTTCGGGTTCGAGCCCCGAACTCGCGGGACAGACCAACGAACAGCGGGACGCGGTCCCCAGTGTTTCCTGCCCGCGTGGACCGAGCTCGAAGGAAAGGCCCCCTGCGCCCCGCAGAAACAACGCCATCGAATGACCTGGCCCGTGTGGAAATTGTCGCGCGCGTTGACCCGATTATCTTACCTGCTAAGGTGGCGTGAACAAGCTTGAAGCCCTGTCGTGCGGGAAATGCATCGTGCTCAGGGTGATCCCGCCCCCTGGATCCGAGGATGCCGTAATCGCCCAGGCGTGGCGAACGACTCCCGCCACCGGTTGGCGAAACCGTCGGCACGCCGCCATCCCCGCACCAGAATGAGCCCTCCCCGGCGCGAAGACTCGGTATGACCACGTTCGACCCCTACTACCAATGGTTGGCGATTCCGCCCGAAGAGCAGCCGCCGAATCACTACCGGTTGCTCGGGGTGCCGTTGTTTACCGCGGACAAGCAACTGCTGGAGGTGGCGGCCGATCAGCGAATGACCTACGTCCGCCAGCGTGCGGCGTGGAAGTACATCGAACCCGCGCAGAAACTGCTCGAAGAGCTGGCGCGGGCCCGGCGGACGCTGTTGGATCCGAAGGCCCGGGCGGCGTATGAACAGTCCTTGCGGGAAGCGCAGGAGGGTCCCGAGGAGCCGTTGCCGCCGGCACCCGTCGTTGTGACCCCGAAAGCCTCGCCGAAGCGTTCCGGGGCCTTATCGGGCGCGATGAAGGTTGCTCCCCCGGATCCCCCCGCGGAGCCGCCGCGACCGAAACCGGCGAAACCGGTGGTCGACGCCGGGCGGTCCGATGTCCCGTGGCTGCTGGTCATCGGGGGTGGGCTGGTGGGAATCACGGTGTTGATTGGCCTCATCGCATTCTTCGTCGGGTCGCGGTCGTCGGAGACCGGTCCGGTTACGAAGTCCGATAAACCTCCGGAGACCGATCGCAGGCCCCGCATCGATGTGCCCAAGGAAGTGCGGATTCCGGAGGGCCGGCCATGGGTCATGCCGTTGCGGCTGGCGCATGTCGCCCCGCCGCGGACGCGCTGGATTTACCGGTTCGACGGACCGGCCCCCGCGGGGTGCGTGTTGAACCGCCCGACCAAGCCGACGGAGGATTGGACGCTGTCGTGGACCCCGGGGGAGGACGTTGGAGGGCTCGAGCCCCAGGTCGTGCGGATCCAAGCGATGACGAACGACATGAGCAACAAAGAGTTGTCGGCCGAGTGTCGCGTGATCGTCACCGAAGTGGACGAGCCCCCGGTTTACACGGAAGTGGCGAAGCAACTCGCCCGGCAAGCCGAGCCTTGGATGCTGCGGCTGGAGTCACGCGATCCGGATTTCCCGCCCCACAAGCTCGCCTACAGACTGCGCGACCCGCCGCCGGGTTTGGAGTTGAACCAGGACACCGGTGTGCTGCATTGGATACCCGGGGAAGGAGCGGCCGGCAAGACGCATCGAATTTTGATCGAGCTGCGGGACGCGGGGCCCGCGGGGCACGTCGTGCCGATCACGATCGAGTTGGAGGTGTTGACGCCGACGCGGGTCGCCGTGCTTTGGCGACGGGATGACGGTGGCGCATCGTCGGATGTGGTCTCGACGTGGGTGATCGATGCGGAGCGCAAATCGGAGGAGGTCTCTCCGCCGGCTCTGCGCCAGCGACATCCCGGGCTGCGGCCGATCGCCCTCGCCCCTTACCGCATCATTCCCGAGCGGGATGATCCGACGTCAGAGACACGCTATGTGGTGGCGCTGCGGGCGTCGAGCGTGGCGTGGCGCGCCACGCCTTGGGACGAGTTTTCCGACGCCGGCGGGCCGCGAAACTGGCTGGTGGATACGGTGATCGCGGGCGATTCGGTGATCGAGTACCAAATCGCCCAGCCGACGATCATGGGGCTCGCGACTTTCAGCGGCGAAGCGGGGCTCCGACAGTACCTTGATCGGTTGGGACCGGGCTTTCGCACGGAGCGGATTCTGCAGTTGGCCGATGGGCAACTGCTGGCCGTGTCGCGGCAGATCGCCTCGGAGTATCCCCGCGAGGTCGTGTTCCTGGACGAGGCGGCGGCCCGAGCTTGGGCGAACGATCACGGGCTCGGGACTTACGAGGGGAAACATCCCGTATGGTTCGAGCAATCCGGTGGTCCGGGAAACCGCAAGTATGTCATGATTCTCGACACCGCATTGCGGGCGTCCGATTGGCGTTTCGATCTCGGCGTGCCGCTCGAGGACTTGCCCGCGCTGACGGAGCGCCGCCGCGCCGAAGCGATGGTGCCGGTGTGTCTCGAAGTGAATTGAGCTTGAGTGAATCGAGCTTCGAAGAGAGCGCTGTCGAGACTTCGGCCCCGTGATTTGGCGCGCACGAAGACTGGTTCACGGCGGCGACGTTGGGTAGGCTGCCGACATCCACAGAGGAGCTTCCGGATGTCGGCGCGACGGCTGTTTTATGTGTCTTGGACGTTTCTATGTCTCACGCTCGGGGGGGCTGCCGCCGAGGAGCCGCGGCATGACGCGGTGCGACCTGTGCCGCGGACCGATGCGTGGTGGCAGAATCGCCACGGGTCGTTCAATGAGCGCGTCGCCCAGGGGAACGTCGATCTGATTTTCCTGGGCGACTCGATCACGCAGGCTTGGGAAAGTGACGGTAAAGCGACGTGGGACAAGCATTTCGCCCCGCGAAACGCCGTCAACCTGGGGATCAGCGGCGATCGGACGCAGCATGTGTTGTGGCGGCTGGAGCATGGCAACATCGCGGGGATCAAGCCCAAGCTCGCGGTGATCATGATCGGCACGAACAACGCCGGGGCGAACACATCCGAGGAAATCGCCGACGGGGTGACCGCGATCGTGAAGACGCTGCGTCGGGAACTTCCCGCGACGAAGATTTTACTCTTGGCGATCTTCCCGCGCGGGGCGGACAACAACGACGGCGCGCGCAAGGTCAATC
Organism: uncultured Planctomycetaceae bacterium; assembly: GCA_964427725.1. GTDB lineage: Bacteria > Planctomycetota > Planctomycetia > Planctomycetales > Planctomycetaceae > DSVQ01. Next base: position 14,262 of record CAYRVS010000015.1, read on the forward strand.
AAGGGGCCAACGCGATGCTGGCGAAGCTTTCGGATGGGAACGCGATCGTCTTCCTCGATCTCGCCCCGAAGTTCGTTGACGCCGACGGCGTGCTGCCGAAGGAGATCATGCCCGACCTGCTCCATCTGAGCCCCAAGGGTTACGCGTTGTGGGCGGAGGGGATCGAGGCGGAAGTCGCCCGGCTGATGGAGTAGAGGGGCGAGTTCTCCGCCGGGCCTTTCCTTGGTGAGGGCATCACGCGGCTTGACGGTTCGCGGCGGGCGGAACCGTGATGGTTCTCGGTCCGGACACATGCCCGGTCAGGAAGCGGCCGATGAGGGTGCGCCGGACGCCGAAGTGATAGCCGACCAGACAGAGGCTCAGCGTAGTGGCGGCGCAGATCAGACATTGCCACTCGGCGGACCAGGTTGTGCGGGCCAGCCCGAGATGGCACGCCGCCACCAAGGTATGGTGGATGAGGTAGATCCAGTAAGACGCCTCGGCGAGGTAACGCGCGGCGGGATGGATCGGCCGCCGATCACGGAGCGCCATGGTCCCCACGACGGTGATCGTTGTCAGGATCGCCCCCGCCAGCGCGCACGCCAGCAGGGCCAGGAAGGGCTCGGAGTAGTGGTCGCGTGAAGGAACGGCGTGGAGCCGGGAGTGAATCGTCTTGCCGGCAGTTTCGGCGAGATAGGTCATCGTCAACGGGATCGCGACCAACCACCACGCGATGACGCTTGGCCACCCGGGTTGCTCCGTGCGGGGGCTTTCCTTGGGATCACCGGCGGCTTCCTCGATCCGTCGCGCGGCGTGAGCACCAAGGAGAAAGCAACCCCCGAGCCAGAGCAACTTGAAGGGATCGGGCCACCAGTCATGCGTAAAGCCGAGTTGGATCTCGGGTCGCCACCACAGACACACCGCGCCCGTCAGCCATATGAACGTAAGTTGGTGACGGGGCGGCATCTCAAGGAGCCGCCGATCGAGTCGCTCGGCTTGGGTTTGCCACAGTCGCCGCCATGACACGGAGGGTTCGCCGGTCATGATTCGCGGCGTGATGGGCCGCGCGAGCTGTCGCCAACCAGCCCAGAGTATGACGTAGATCCCCAGGTACTGTAGGTACCAGAGGTTGCTGGGTCCCCAGAGCCCCTGCTCGTAGACCCCGAGCTTCAGGCTCCAGAATTTGATGGGGGGGATCAGCCCGTCAAGGATCCACCCGCCGACCCAGAGATAGAGTTCGATCGGCAAAAGGATGGTCGCGAAGAGGAGTCCGGGACGACCGATCCGTCGCCAGCGACCGCGAAGGAATTCGGCGACGCCGTCCCGGTCGAGCAACCGCTGCGAACCGTAGCCGCTCAACCAGAAGAAGAGGGGCATCACCAGGAGGTAGGCCCCCCAGAAGCCGAGATCGAGCAGGGGGCTGGGTGCGGGGTGCCGCGTGGGCCAGGTCAACCCGGGCAGGGGGTGGGCGACATACGGGACGGCGGCGTGGAGCCCCAGCACGGCGAGGGCGACCCCGCCGCGCAGAAGATCGAGCCCGGGCCGTCGTCCGGCGGGAAGGGTCGCCACGCGGGTCATGCCGTCCTGTGTCCCCGAGACGCGCGGAGTCGACGCCGCGATACGCCCTGCATCGCGGATGAGTTGGTCGGCCCCTCCTGTCTTCGGATGGCGGATCGGGGCGCATCAACCCGACGGCGGCGGGAAGTCTCCTCATCGGCGGACCTTGCCGGTCGGGAGTCCGGTTGGGCAGGCGCGGCAGAGAATTCGGATGGGTGGTCCGGCGCCATCGGCGGTCGTGGTCCTTGTGGTTCCCCGGGAATCTTCGTAGAAGCGTCCCCCGTTGGTCACGGTTGCTGGGGCGCGTTCCTGGTCAGGAATGCCGCATAGAATCAGGTCGGGCGAGATGTCGGCCGAGGCGCTGGGGACGTCGTACGATTACTGCCGTCGGTTGACGCAGCGGGCCGCGCAGAACTTTCATTTCGCGTTTTTGACGTTGCCGCGCGACAAGTACGACGCGATGTGCGCGCTCTACGCCTTCATGCGGATCACGGACGATCTGGGGGACGATCCGCGGGAACCGGTGACCGCCCGGCGGCAGGCGCTGCATGCCTGGCGCGAGGCGGTCCATGCGGCGCTGGAGGGCCGGGCCGATGCCCATCCCGCGCTGCCGGCCTTCGCCGACACCGTGGCGCGGCACGAGATTCCGCATCAATATCTCGAAGCGTTGTTCACGGGGGTCGAACGGGATCTCGAACCGGTCCGGATCGCGAATTTCCAAGAGCTGTCGGACTACTGCTATCACGTGGCGGGCGTGGTGGGGCTGTGCTGCATCCACATCTGGGGGTTCAGCGACGACGAGGCGCTGCCGATCGCGATTGACTGCGGCTTCGCGTTGCAACTGACCAACATTCTGCGTGATCTGGCGGAGGACTGGTCGTTGGGACGGGTCTATCTGCCGGCGGAGGACTTGGCCCGCTTCGGTTACACGTTGGAGGATCTGTCGAATCAAGTCTACGACGATCGGTTCCGCGACCTCATGCGGTTTCAAGCCGACCGGGCCCGTTCCTCGTATCAGCGGGCCGAGCGATTGTTCGTCTGGCTTCATCCGACGGGGCGGCCGATCCTGCGGGCGATCCTCGAAATCTACGGGGGGCTGCTCGAAGAGATCGAACGGCGACGGTACGACGTCTTCAGCCAGCGGGTGAGCCTGCCGACGTGGAAAAAGTTATGGATCGCGGGTCGGGCGCTGTGGGCGTCGCGGCAAGGGTGATGGGTTGAGCGTCGAGAGTTGAGTGTGGAGAGCCAGGTGGAGTCGGGGAATCGGCTCGTTCGTCAACGATTGCTCTCGGGGCGCTGGATCGGCGAGAATTTGGAACGGGTCGCCGCGGCGCGGTGTCGCCCGATGATGACGTGGCTTGCGAGATGACGGCATGTGGCGTGTGACGATGGTCGCGGAGCGGTCGACTTGGTTCGATCGACTCAGGCGTGGTCTGTTGTGTTGTGTGCTCGCAGGCTGCGGCGAGGCGGGATCGAATCGTTCGACCACGGCCGTGCAACTCCCGACGTCCGCGACGGGCATGCTCGCCATGGCGGCGGCGGCTGAGACGTCCGATCCAGCCGCTTCCGCCGGCGTCACGGCGGCCGAGCCTCCCGCGTGGCGAAAAGCCGTGACGCTGGAGGCGAAGTCGTGGGCCGAGACCCGCGAGCTGCTGAAGACGTTTCGCGGCAAGTTGGTGGTGGTCGATGTCTGGTCGACCGCCTGCGAGCCATGCCTGCGGGAGTTCCCGGCGCTGGTGGCGCTGCAGGAACGGCATGCGGACCAAATCGTCTGCGTCGGCCTGAACTGTGATTACGCGGGAATCAAGAAGAAACCCGCGGAGTTCTATCGCGAGCGGGTGACCAAAGTCCTGAACGAGAAGGCCGCGAAGGTCGTCAACATCCTGTGCACCGACCCGGCGGATGAGCTGTTCGTCGCGCTCAAGATCGACTCGATCCCGGCGGTCTTCGTCTACGACCGTGAGGGGACGTTGCGGGCGACCTTCGACAACCAGACCAACGAGAACGCGGAATTCACCTACGAAGCGGACGTGCTGCCGAAGGTGGAGGCACTGCTGGAAGCCTCGAAGAACCCGTGAACCGCCCCGCCGGATCGACGCGTGGAGCCGCTGGCTGAGCGACATCAGACCGTAATGACCAGAGCCTCGCAATGCAGGCTCGACGGACGCTCGGTCGGATGGATCACCCGTGACCGCATTCGCTACAACGGTTGGCCACGGAATTTGCAAACCGGCGATAACACTCGCCGATATCAAAGTTTACGGCGCTGGGTGAGGCCCGCTATCGCCCGACGGCGTGGCAGCCCTCTTGACCCTCTGCCCCAGCGTCGTAGAATGAGATCACGCAGCCTAAGCCGACCATGGTTTCCGAATGGTGGGCGCGGGGGAACCAAATTCTTCGCGATGCGAAGACGGGGCGTAGTCGGCCGAGCGATCGGCAGGACAGGTCACTTCCACGACCCAGCCCGTCAGCTAACTCCGTAGGCACGATGGAAGGGCGACCCTCTCCGCTACGTCGTACGTAGCCGGCATGGTCCCCACAAATACCAGCCGTCGATCCGGTCTCATGCGTACCGTCGATCGACGCGCGTCGTGTCGGACCTTCAGATGCGGGTTCTCTGGGAACGCTGCGTGCGGATCATCGCGCGCCAGTCCACGGTCAAGTTGTTGCTGATCGGGTATTCATCCTACGTGCTCTTGGGCTGGGGGCTCCTCGCGCTCCCTTGGTCGGGGCAAGGGGACGGCGTGCCGGCACTCGATCACCTGTTCATGGCGACCTCCGCCGTCTCCACCACCGGCTTGGCGACGGTGAGCACCGCGGATCGCTACAGCTTCTTCGGCGAGGCGATTATCGCCGCGCTCATTCAATTCGGCGGTCTGGGCTACATGACCGTCAGTTCGTTTCTGGTGCTGGCGGTCACCGGTGGGTTGTCGCCCACGCGACAACGCGTCAGCACGGCGGCGCTCAGTCTGCCGGACGACTTTTTGCTGGGTTCGTTCCTCAAAGTGGTCTGCTGGTTCACGCTCGTGATCGAACTGCTCGGAGCGGCGGCCCTATACCCGGTCTTCTCGGATCGGCCGACCACCGAGGCGATGTGGCTCAGCCTGTTTCACAGCATCAGCGCGTTCTGCACCGCGGGCTTCGGGCTGTTTAATAACAGCTTCGAGGATTACCGCGACGATCCCTGGCTCAACTTCGTGCTGATCACGCTCAGTCAATTGGGGTCGATCGGGTTCATCGTGATTCATGATCTGTGGCGACGGTTGACGGGCCGCAGCCGGGCGATCACCTTCACGACGCGCATCATCCTGTGGAGCACGTTATGGATGACCGGGTTGGGAACGCTGCTGTTCGTGATCGAGGAGCCGACCATCCAGGGACTGACGCACTTTCAGGCGTGGCAGGCGAGCCTATTTCAGGTGATGGCGGCGCAGACGACCGTCGGCTTCAACACGCTGCCAATCGGCGCGCTCTCGTCGGCCTCGGTGATGCTGCTGACGCTGCTGATGCTGGTGGGGGCGTCCCCCGCCGGGACGGGCGGGGGGATCAAGACGACCACCGTCACCGCGTTGTGGGCGCAAGCCATGGCGGTGTTGCGGCGACGGCCGACGCCGACCTTCCTCGGCCGGACGATCCCAGACACCCGGCTGCGCGCCGCGGTCGCGAATACGGTCTTCTATCTGCTGACCTTAAGCGCCGGCGTGTATCTGCTCGCACTTGTGGAGGTCGCACCCTTGGCCGATCAGGTCTTCGAATGCGCGTCGGCCGTGGGAACCGTGGGACTGAGTCGCGGGATCACGGGAAGCCTGACCCCCGCCGGCAAAGTGATCATCATCGCGCTCATGTTCCTGGGGCGGGTCGGCCCGATCGTGGTCGGGATGTCGCTGTTTCGTGAAGCCGCGACCTCGCAGACGCCCGCGACCGAAGACGTGGTTTTGTGACGGGTCATCACCGTATGATCGCTTGGTTGCCGCAAGTCCTAGACCGCGGTACTGGGGGATCACCAGGAGCCTCGAGCCGTTCCTGGGTACTCAACACCACCATGCTCGAAGACAACAACTCCACCGCGGGATCACACTTAACCAGGGAACATGAAAGGGTGATTCCGTCACGCTTGCGGAAGAACTTGGCCCGGGCGAGTGTTCAAGCCATTAGGCCGCCGGTCGTCGACCGGCGGAATCGGCCGGATGAAGCCGCACACCACGCCCCGAATGAAGATCGCAAGAATTCCCCTTCA
>CAYRVS010000015.1:20044-52756 GCA_964427725.1 uncultured Planctomycetaceae bacterium
GCTCCCGCGTTGGAGCTTGGCCCTCTGGCTGGCAGTCTGTGGCGACTCCGGCGCGCGCGCGGAGGAGTTGGTCCCCGCGCCGGCCGAGTTTCCGCCCGCGACCGTCGAGGAAGCCACCGTCCCCCCGCCGATCGTCTCGAGCGACGAACTGCTCGACCGGTTGCGGCGGACCGAGTCGCAACTCGAAGCCCTCACGACCGAGCGTCAACAAGACGCCCTCCACCTAGCTTGGCAGGAGCGCTGGCAGCAGGTGCGGGATCCCTCGATCACCACGGTCGATCAGCAGACCCATAACGCGGTCAAAAAAGAGGCTCCCAAGAAATGGTACGACCGACTTAGCATTCGCGGTTACGCCCAGTTTCGGCTGAACACGACGACCGTCGAGGAGCCGGGCTCCGCGCCGGCCCAACATGCCGCCGATCGCTCGGTGGGCCCCAATCAGGAATTCTTCATCCGTCGGGCGCGCGTGATCCTGTCGGGGGACGTCTCCGACCATATGTACGTCTACATTCAGCCCGAGTTCGCCGCGAGCGTCCCCAACAGCACCGACGCCAATCAGTACGCACAGATTCGTGACTGGTATGGCGACCTCTACATCGATGAAGACAAGGTCCATCGGGTCCGGATCGGTCAATCGAAAGTCCCGTACGGCTGGGAGAACCTGCAATCCAGCTCGAACCGGCTCCCGTTCGACCGCTCGGAATCGCTGAACAGCGCCGCCCGCAATGAACGTGATTTGGGGGTGTTCTACTACTGGACTCCCACCGCCGCTCAGGATCTCTTCAAGGAAGTCCTCGATACGGGACTCAAAGGCTCCGGGAATTACGGCGTGTTTGGGCTGGGGGTCTACAACGGACAGGGAGGCTCCTTCAGCGAACAAAACGACAATCTGCATCTCGTCGGCCGGCTCGCCATCCCCCACAAGTTCGAGAATGGCCAGATCGTCGAAGGGGGCGTCATGGCCTACACAGGGAAATATACGGTCCTGTCCGCCCCGATTGCCCCCTTGGGAGTGGGACCCGCCGTTCGACCGATGGGCGCGGTCGATACCGGCAATGTCGCGGGCTTCCGTGACGAACGCGTCGGCGGCACGTTCGTCTGGTATCCGCAACCCCTCGGCTTTCAGGCCGAGTGGAACGCCGGATCCGGGCCGGTCTTGAACGACGCGCAGAACCAGATTATCGACGGCGACGTCCGCGGCGGCTATGCGATGGTGATGTATCGCCACGAGACCGACTGCTGGGGGACGATGTTCCCGTTCCTGCGTTACAACCAATTCCGTGGCGGCTACAAGGCGGAACGCAACGCCCCCAACACCTCGATCGACGAGTACGAATTCGGCGTCGAATGGCAGTTCAACCCCCAGATGGAACTGACCACGATGTACACCTTCACCGACCGTACGAACGTCATTCCGCTCGCGGCGGGCCAGTCGTATCGCCAGTTCGACGGCCAACTCCTGCGCGCGCAGTTCCAGATCAACTACTGAGCGACGTCACACCCCGTCGCCACGAGCCGGAAGCGTTAGCGCCTGGAGACTGATCCGGGCCCCCCTTGCCGATCTCGCGGAAATCCGAAAAGCTCTGACCATCGCGCTCGACGACACCCTTGTTGAGGCGTCACGACTTTCGGAGCCATCGCGTTGTCCGCCGTACCGTCCCGTGTCGCACGCTTCGCGCCGATCATCCTCGGGGGCTTGTTGCTGCTCCAGACGATCCTCGCGGTCGACAGCGCCCGCCGTTGGACACCGACCCACGACGAGTATTGGCATCTGCCGCTGGGACTGCATGCCTGGCGGACGGGCGATCTGCGGGCCGATCCGATCAATCCGCCGCTGCCGCGATTATGGGCCGCGCTCCCGCTTTGGCTGCTCGATGTCGACGGCGGGAGGCTCGCGGGACCACCCGACACGTACCGCGTGGGAGATGCGTTCCTCCAGGCACAAGGCCCGGCGCACCGCGCGCGGTATGCCCTCGCGCGCTGGATGCTGATTCCCGGCTTGTGTCTCGGTGGACTCGTCGTCGCGGCTTGGGCTGGTCATTGGTGGGGGCGACCCGCGGCGCTCCTGGCGGCGTGCTTGTGGGCCGGCACACCCGTCTTGCTGGTCCATGCGAGCCTGGTCGCCCATGACTATCCCGTCACCCTCGCCACCCTGCTGACATTGGCCGCGACCGCGTGGTATCGCGAGCGACCGCGTTGGTCGGGGCCCTTCGTCATCGGCACGCTGTGTGGCGTCGCGGTCTTGAGCAAACTCTCGGCGCTGAATCTGGTCCTGATCCTCCCCGGGTTCTGGCTTCTCGTGCCGGGCAGGCCGCATCCGGGATGGCTGGCTTCGCTTCGTGGACTGGGGTGCCTGACGTTGACCGTGTGGATCGTGTGTCAGCTCGGCTATCTCGGCGACACTTGGACCACCGGCGACTGGTCCCTGATTCCAAAACCCATCTGGCGCGGCCTGGCGCGGGTCTCACGTGATCTGGAAACGTCGCATCCCGTCTTCTGGAACGGCGAATGGCGGTTGGCGGGCTTTCGCGGCTATTACCTGGGGGCGCTCTGGTGCGTCCTGCCGCTGGGCTTATGGGCCGCGCTCGCGCTGAATCTCACCGACATCCGAACCCGTTGGCGCGAGCCGATCGAACGGCGGCGCGCGCTCGCGCTGCTATGGGTGGCCGTCATGCTGCTCGTTCCGCCGAGCCTTGCGGGAAATCAACTGGGGGTCCGCTATGTCCTGCCGGTCGTCCCCGTGTTGATCCTGCTCGCCGCCCGGGCCGCACAAGGGAGGCCGCCCGCTTGGAGACGCTACGGCTTGATCCTTTGCGGGCTGACGGCGGTGGCGATGCTGCGGCACCACCCCGATCACTTCTCCGCGTGGCAGGAATTGATCGCCGGCGAACCGCGTGAGCACCTCGTCGACTCGAATCTCGATTGGGGGCAAGACCTGCACGCCTTACGGGATAGGCTCGCCGAACATCCCGAAGCAACACCACTCCATCTGGCTTACTTCGGCACGGTCTCCCCCTCGTCGTTGGGGCTGGAGTATCGGTTCCCGCCGCCGCTGGCTCCGACTCCCGGTTGGCACGCCCTTAGCGTCTCGTTCGTCGCGGGACGGCCGCATCACCTGCGCGATCTGAACGGCCAAAGTTATCAGGCGAATCTCGACGACTTCGGCTACTTTCGCTTCTTCCAGCCGACGGCCCGCATCGGTTCGTCGATCGTCGTCTATCACCTGACGGAGGAGGACATCGCCCGCTACTACGCCGCGCTGCAACTGATCCAATCCGCACAGTGAGCGGCGCGGCGTCAGCCCGCCGGGGTGCCCAGGCAATCGATCCGGCACGCTCGCTGACCCGGACTACTCGAACTTCACGCGGACGCCCAATTCCTTGAGGGTCGCGAGCGCGCCCTTCGAGCCGTCGCTCAGCGGGTTCCCCGACAATTGCAGCGTCCAGTACGGGGCGAACCGTTTTTCCCCCTCGGCGTCTTTCTTCGCGGCGGCGACCAGCGGAGCGATGTCGGCGATCTGATTGCGATCGAGGAACGTGTACCGCAGTTCGGTGAGGCTCGCCAGCGGAGCGACATCGACGATCTGATTCTCGCGCAGGTCGAGGCTCGACAGCCATTTGACCCCCGACAGCGGGCCGAGGTCGCGGACCCGATTCTTCGCGAGATACAGCGACGTCAGCTTCGGCAGCCCCGCCAACGGAGCCAGCGATTCGACCTGATTGCCGCCGAGATAGAGGGCCGTCAGCGGCTTCAGTTCCGCGAGCGGGGCGAGGTCGGCGACCAGATTCCCCTCCAGCTGCAGGTATTGCAGCTTGACCAGTTTGGCGAGCGGGGTGATGTCGGCGATGGTGTTTTGAGCCAAGTCGAGCGATTGAATATTGCCGCAGGCCGCCAGGGGACCGACGTCGGTGATCTTGTTCCCCGTCAACTTCACTTGCGCGAGGTTCTTGCACTTGTCGAGCCCGACGAGGGATTCGATGCCGCGTTTGGGAAACTCCAGGATGAAGATCGTCGCGAGATCCTCCTCGGTCAGTTTGACGGCCTTGTCCAGCTTGTCGATCTGCTTCTTCTTGAGGAGCTCGCGAATCGCGGTATCAAGCTGCGGATCGGGAATCTCGACGTCGGCGGCGAAGCCCGCCGTCCCCACCCCCCACAGACACCCCAGCACCCACGTGACACACCAGACTTTCATCCGACACACTCCGTCCGCGCGGCCCATCGCCCTGGCTTCGGAAGCGGCAGCGGCTTCCGATCTTGCACGGTTCTAACCGACCATGCGCACCATGGGCAAGGGTGTCGGATCGTTCAGTCTCGGCCAGTCGGGGACCAACGCCGTCCTGCCGTCTGGTCAACACCGGCCGCGCGATGTGTTACGATTTCCGAGAGATCGTTGTCTCGGTGCTTTGCCGAGATGGCGCACAAAATGGTCTAGGGTGAGACCATTATCGAAATGGATGACTGCTGGAACTGGGGGACTCAACCATGCCGTGGAATCGACTGGCCGTGACGATGCTGCTGTGCGGATGGGGACTGGGATCGCTGGGGGCGCAGGACAAACCCGCGCCGACGCCCGCCGAGACGGAAGCGATCGCCGCCCTCAAAAAGCTGGGGGGGCTGGTGTTGGAGATCGCGCAGAATGACCCGCGGCTCGATATCGGGCTGCATCTGGCGGACACGAAGATCACCGATGCGGAGTTGGTCCCCGTCGCCGCGTTGCCGCAGACCGCGCATCTGAACCTGCGGGGGACCGAAGTGACCGATGCGGGGCTCGCGCACCTTAAGGATCTGAAGGGGTTGACGAAGCTCCATCTCGAAAAGACGAAGGTGACCGACGCGGGGTTAGCCCAGTTGTCGGGCTTGGAGAATCTGGAGTATCTCAATCTCTACGGCACGGCGGTCACCGACGAAGGGCTGAAGGCGCTGGTCCCCCTGAAGAAGCTGAAGAAGCTCTATCTGTGGGAAACCAAGGTGACCGACGCCGGCGTCGCCGCGCTCAAGGCGGAACTGCCCGAGCTGAAGATCAACCGGGGCGCGGAGCTCGCGGCCCCGAAACCGGAAGAGCCCAAGCCCGCCGAGGAACCGAAGAAGGAATAACCCCACATCGATACGGAGGACGTCCGGATGTGTCCCGTGTGCCAGGGCTTCGTTGACGTGCACGAACTGCGGCATCCGGCCCAAATCTGGCGATTGCTGGAGCAGATTCGCGTGGTGGTGGGGGCAGGTACGCTTCTGGTCGTCGGCGGTTCCTGCTCGCTGGCGGAACTGCAGCCCGAGCGTCCATGGCCCGGCGACGCCTTCAGCTTGCGGTTCCGGTGCCGCGAATGCCCGCAGGAGTTTTCGCTGGCGGTCGAAACGTATCACGGCGCGGGAGGGCGATGGGCGCCGTGCGTTTCGGACGCGTGAGTCATCCTTGATGGAAGATTCCGGGCGCAGACGCTTCCGGCGCTTTGCCGGGAACTAATCGCGGTGCCGCCGCGTCCGAGTTCCCGACGGTCGCGGCCCGATTTCTTGGTAGACTGTCCGTTCGGACACGGAGGGCGCGGCAGGGCCGGTCGATCACGATCGGCCTCTCGAAGGATGCATCATGCTGAAAACGTGGTCGGCGGGAGTCCTCATCTCCTGCCTGGCGTCGGTCTGGTGGTTGGTCGCCGCCGAACCTCAGACGGAGCCCGCGATGCTGGACCGGGCCGCAAAACTCTTTCAGGACGGCAACTTCGCGGAAGCGTACGACCAATACCGCGAACTGTTGCTGAAGACCGACGCCGCGCCGACGACCTCGGTCGCCGCCGTCGTGAAGGGGGTCGAGGCGCTTCATCAACTCGGACGACAGGTCGAAGTCGACGCCTATTTACGGACGGCCGTCGAGACCCATCCCAAGACGTGGCAAGTGCTGCACGCCGCCGCCGAACAGTTGATGCGGCTGGATCACTCCGGGGAACTGATCGCGGGCGCGTTCGTGCGGGATCATCAAGGGACGGGCGAGTACGTCAGCGCGGCGGCGCGGGATCGCGTGCAGGTGCTCCGGTGGCTGGTGCAGGCGATGCCGCTGGTCGCCGAAGACCCAGATCATGAAGCTGCCGGGGAGTTCTATCTCCACTTCGCGGAAGCGGCCTTGGGGAATTTCGCGGGCTACGAAGCCTGGCGGCTGCAACAACTGACCGATCTGACGACGCTGCCCGACTATGAACCGGCCGAGCGGTGGCGCGGTTGGGGTTGGCAAAATCCCGCCACCGGTGCGGCCGTCGACGCCGACGGAAACCCCTGGTTGATGCGGCTCCCCCCGTCGTGGGCCGAGGCGAAGAACGACGGCGAACGCTGGCGGTGGCTGCTCGAGGAGGCGGGCCGTGTCCATCCCCCCATCTTGCAGGATGCCCGGATGCGCTGGGCGCAGTTCCTGCAAAGTCAATTCGGGACCGAAACGGTCGCGAATCTCTGGGGTGGTGGCGGCGCGGACGACTCCGCCGAAGCGACCGGTCCGTTCGCGATGCACACCCTCGCCGACGACGAGACGATCGCCCGGCTCGCGACCGGGGTGAAACGGTTCAAGCTCGCCGACGAATTCCATCCGCTGGCGCAGTATCGGTTGATCGCGGCGAGCGAAGACACGTCGGTGAACGCCGTCGCCGCCGACGCCATCGCCCGGATGTACGAAAATCGGCGGCAGTACGTGCAAGCCGCCGCCGCATGGCAAACCGCGCTCGACCGCTTCGGCGACGATGGGCTGCGCAAGAAGCAGCTCGCGCAGATCACCGGGGCGTGGGGTCAGTTCGAGGGAAGCGGCGTTCACCCGGCGGGAACCAGTCCGAAACTCGGCTTCCGCTTCCGGAACGCGAAGCGGCTCGAGCTCGTGGCCCATGCGATCAAAGTCCCCGAGCTCCTCGAGGACGTGAAGGGGGCCCTGAAGGCCCGGCCGAAGGAACTCGACTGGCAGACGCTCAACATCGGCGATCTGGGGTATCGCCTGGTGGTCGACAACCAGGAGAAGTATCGCGGCGGGGAAGTCGCCCGGTGGGGCGTCGACCTGGACCCGAAACCGAATCACGCCGATCGCCGGATCGACATCACCACGCCGCTGGAAAAAGCCGGCGCTTATCTTGTCACGGCGAAACTGGCGGACGGCAACACCAGCCACATCGTGCTATGGATCGCCGACACGGCGATCGTCAAGAAGCCGCTCGATCAGCGGATGTGGTACTTCGTCGCCGACGCCGTCACCGGCGCGCCGCTCGCCAAGGCGAACGTCGAGTTCTTCGGCTGGCGGCAAGACTATCAGGACAACCGGCCGAACCAGGTCCGGATTCAGACCAAGCAGTTCGCCGAGTTCACCTCCGCGACGGGGGAGGTGCTCCTCGACGAGAAGCGACTCCCCAGCGACCATCAATGGCTGGTGATCGCCCGGACCGATGATGGCCGCTTCGCTTACCAAGGCTTCAGCGGCGTCTGGTACGGGCGACATTTCCCGGGCGAGTACTTCGAACGCAAGACCTATCTGATCACCGATCGGCCCGTCTATCGCCCCGAACAAACGGTGAAGTACAAGCTGTGGTTGCAGCAGGCGAAGTACGATCAGCCCGACGCCTCGCCCTATGCCCGGCAGAAGTTCACCGTCCAGATCTTCAATCCGCAGGGGGAAACCGTCTTCGAGGAGGTCCGCGAGACCGACGACTACGGCGGGATCGAAGGGACCTGGCCCCTCCCCAAGGGGGCAATGCTGGGGAGCTATCAACTCCTCATCAAAGACCACGGCGGCGGGAGCTTCCGCGTCGAGGAGTACAAGAAGCCCGAATTCGAGGTGACCGTCGAGTCCCCCACCACGCCGGTGCAACTGGGCGAAACGATTCAGGCGACGATCCGCGCGAAATATTACTTCGGTTCGCCCGTCGTGAATGCCCAAGTGAAGTACAAGGTGGAGCGCCGCGGTCACGCCGCGCGCTGGTATCCCAGCGGCCCGTGGGACTGGTTCTATGGGCGCGGCTATCGTTGGCAAGGGCTCGATTATGCGTGGTACCCCGGCTGGATGAAGTGGGGTTGTTTCGCCCCGGCTCCGTGGTGGGCGCCCCATTCCCCCGAGCCTCCCGAACTGATCACCGAACAAACCGTCGACATCGGTCCGGATGGGACCGTGATCGTCAGCATCGACACGCTCCCCGCCAAAGAACTGCACGGCGACGTCGATCACGCCTACACCCTCACCGCCGAGGTCGTGGATGAATCGCGGCGGACGATCGTCGGCACGGGCGAAGTCCTCGTCGCGCGGCAACCCTTTCAGATCACCACCTGGATCGACCATGGCTTCCATGAGGTGGGCGAGACCGTGACCGCCCATGCGGCCGCGTTCACCCTCGATCAACGCCCCGTGAAGGGGACCGGCAAGCTGACGTTGTACCGCATCGAATACGCCGCCGCGGGGACGCCGCAGGAAACCGTCGTCGAAAGTTGGGACTTGAATCCCGACGCCGCGGGACAAATCACGCAGCAGTTTCAGGCGGCCGCGGCGGGACAATATCGTCTCGCCTACGTTCTGACCGACGATCAGGGGCGGAGCATCGAAGGGGCATACGTCTTCCTCGTCCGTGGCGCGGGCTTTGACGGGCGGCAGTTCCGCTTCAATGATCTTGAGCTCCTGACCGACAAGGTCGAATACGCCCCGGGCGAGAAGGTGAAGCTGCTGATCAATACCCGGCGGCCCGACAGCACGGTCGCGTTGTTCCTTCGGCCGGCGCATGGCCACTATCAGGCCCCCGAGGTCTTCACGTTCGAGGGCCAATCGGCCTTGCGCGAGATCGAAGTGACCGCCGCCGACATGCCCAACTTCTTCGTCGAGGCGGTGACGATTTCCGAGGCGCGGTTCCATCAAACGGTCCGTGAAGTGGTGGTCCCCCCCGCGAAGCGCGTTTTGGACGTGCAGGTGACGCCCTCCCGGACCGAGTACCTCCCCGGCGCGCCGGCGGAACTCGTCGTGAAGTTGACCGACGCGGCGGGCAAACCGTTCGTCGGGTCGACGGTCCTCAGCGTCTACGACCGCAGCGTCGACTACATCGCGGGGGGCTCGAACGTCCCCGAGATTCGGGAGTTCTTCTGGAAATGGCGGCGGTCGCACAACTCACACCGTGAAACCAGCCTCGATGTCTCGACCTACAACGTCCTCAAGCCGGGCGATGACGGGATGCAGCAGATCGGGCTGTTCGGCGACATCGATCTCTATTTGGGCGAACAACCCGAATCGCTGCGCGAGGAACTGTCCGCCGTGAATCGCCCCGGGATTCGCCGCAAAGGGGCGATGCTGCGCGGCGAGGGGGCGATGATGGGGGGCATCGGCGGCGGCGGGGGTGTGCCGATGCCGGCGGCGGCCCCGATGATGGACGCGGCGGGGGAGGTCTTCTTCAGCAAGACGGAATCGGCCTTGGCGCTCGCCGATGGCGGCGCGGGGGCCACCGTGAGCCCCGCCATCCGCAAGGAATTCGCCGACACCGCCTATTGGAACGGCCAACTCACCACCGACGCCGACGGCGTCGCGACGGTCCGCTTCACCATGCCCGAGAACCTGACCGGGTGGAAAGTCCGCGCCTGGGGCATGGGCCGCGGCGCGCAGGTCGGTGAAGGGACGACCGAAGTCACCACCAAGAAGAATCTGCTGGTCCGGCTGCAGGCGCCGCGGTTCTTCGTCCAGACCGACGAGGTCGTCCTCTCGGCGAACATCCTGAATGATCTGACGAGTCGCAAGTCGGTCCGAGCCGTGTTGGAGCTCGAAGGAGGTTGCCTCGAGCCGATCGGTTCGACCGAGACGAGCGTCGAGATCGATTCCCACGGCGAACAACGGGTCGATTGGCGCGTGAAGGTGGTCAAGGAAGGGACCGCCGTCGTCCGGATGAAGGCGCTCACTGACGAAGAGTCGGACGCGATGGAGCAGTCGTTCCCGGTCTATGTCCATGGGATGTTGCGGACCGAATCGTTCTCGACCGCCATGCGGCCGGCCGACGCGATGAGTCCGCTCAAGTTCACGATTCCGGCGGCGCGGAAGATCAATGACAGCCGGATCGTCGCGCAGTTCTCGCCGACCCTTGCCGGGGCGCTGGTCGACGCGCTGCCGTATCTCGCCGATTACCCGTACGGCTGCACGGAACAGACGCTCAATCGGTTCCTGCCGACGGTGGTGACGCACCGGATTCTACAGCGGATGGAGGTCGATCTCGCCGCGATCGCCGAGGCCCATACCAACTTGAACGCCCAGGAGTTGAACGCGGCGGGGGATCGCTGGAAGCGGACGAAGCCCAACCCGGTCTTCAGCGTCGACGAAGTGACCCGCATGACGAAGGACGGCGTCGAACGGCTGACGTCGATGCAACTCTCCGACGGCGGGTGGGGCTGGTTCAGCGGATTCGGCGAACGGTCGTCTCCGCATACCACCGCCGTCGTGGTGCAGGGGCTGCAAACGGCCCAGCAGTGCGAGGTCGCGCTCGTTCCGGGGACGCTCGAGCGCGGGATCGCCTGGCTCAAACGGTATCAGGACGAGCAGGTGACGCTGCTGAAGAACGCGCCGGGACCGGGCGAAAAGCGTGAGACGCCGTGGAAGGGTCAGGCCGACGCCCTCGACGCCCTGGTCTACAAAATTCTGATCCACGCCGACATCGCCGACGACGCGATGCGCGGGTTCCTGTATCGCGATCGCATCGGGCTCCCCGTTTCGGCGAAGGTGTTGTTCGGGCTCGCGCTTCATCGGCAACAGCGCGGCGAGGAACTCGCGATGCTCCTGCGGAACATCGAACAGTTCGTCGTGCAGGACGAAGAGAACCAGACCGCCTATCTGCGGCTGCCGGAAGACAACTGGTGGTGGGCGTGGTACGGCCACGAAATCGAAGCCAACGCCTACTACCTGAAGCTCCTCGCGGCGGTCAATCCGCAAGATCCTCGGGCGTCGCGGTTGGTGAAGTATCTCCTCAATAACCGCCGGAACGGCAGTTACTGGTCGAGCACCCGCGACACCGCCCTCTGCATCGAAGCGCTCGCCGACTATCTCGTCGCCAGCGGCGAAGACCGGCCCGACCTGACGGTCGAAGTCTGGCTCGACGGGTCAAAGCAGAAGGAAGTCGCGATCACCGCCGAAAATCTCTTCACGTTCGACAACCGTTTCGTGCTGGAGGGGGACGCCATCACCGACGGCGAGCACGTCCTCGAATTCCGCAAACGGGGCACGGGTCCGCTGTACGCCAACGTCTACGTCACCACATTCACGCAGGAAGAACTGATCCCCAAGGCGGGGCTGGAGGTCCGGGTGCAGCGCAAGCTCTACAAGCTGACGCGGATCGACGCCGCGGCCGCCGTCGCGGGTTCGCGCGGGCAGGCGGTCGAACAGGCCGTCGAGAAGTTCATGCGGACGGAACTCGCGAACCTGGACGAAGTGACCAGCGGCGACCTGCTCGAGGTCGAACTCGAAATCGACAGCAAGAACGATTACGAGTACCTCGTCTTCGAGGACCACAAGGCGAGCGGCTGCGAACCGGTCGACCTGCGCAGCGGCTATCTCGGCGGCGGGCTGGGGGCGTATGTCGAGTTCCGCGACGAACGGACGGCGTTCTTCGTCCGGTCGCTGCCGCGCGGCAAGCACTCGGTGAGCTATCGCCTGCGGGCCGAGATTCCCGGCCGCTTCAGCGCCCTGCCGACGGTCGCCTCGGCGATGTACGCCCCGGAGCTCCGCGGCAACAGCGACGAACTGAAGCTGCGGATCCGCGATCGGTAACGAATTGTGTGTGTCGCGATTGATCATGATGAAGCCCAGGGAACGCGTTCCCTGGGCTTCTTGCCGTCACACAATCACACCGTCACCCATTGTCGTTCCCGGTGACTGCGCAGAATCGCCTCGCAGAGCACGATCTCGCGGTGCCCATCCGCGAACGTCGGAAACGGCGGCGGGGCCGACCAATCCCCCGCCTCCAGATACCCGTAGAACGCGCGATAGAGCTGCTTGAACGTGTCGGCGAAGCCTTCGTTGTGTCCGCCGGGATAGCTGCAGAGCGCGGCGGCGGCGGGTTGCAGCAGGCTCGGGTCGCGCGGCAACAGCGCGTTCGCTTCGCCCCGCCGGCCGATCCATAACTCGTTCGGTCGTTCGCTGTCCCATGCCAGGGCCTCGCGCCGCCCGGCGATCTCGAACCGCAGCGCGTTCTTGCGTCCGGCCGTCACCTGCGACACCGTCACCACGCCGCGAATCCCGCCGGCGAATTCGAGCAGGATCGAGCCGTAGTCCTCGGTGTCGATCGGGATGGGCTTGGTCGCGGCGGCGGTCGCGGTGGTGAAGGTTTCGCGGCCGCCGAGGGGCGCATGCCGAATCGGATGGATCGTCGCAAGATCGGCGCAGACCGCGACGACGGGGCGATCGATCAGGAACTGCACGAGGTCGAGCCAGTGCGTCCCGATGTCGGCGACGGCCCGCAGGGGGCCTCCTTCGTCCGCGAGGACCCGCCAATTGAAATCGTGTTCGTGCAACAGCCAGTCCTGCACGTAGGCCCCGCTGACGTGAAAGACGTCGCCGACGAGCCCCTGGTGGATCCGCTCGCGGACCTCGTGGCAGAGAGGGTAGTAACGGACGTTGTAATTGACGCCGCAGACCCGGTCCGACGCCGCCGCGCGGGCCACCAAATCGCCCGATTCGGCGGCGTTCATCGCGAGGGGCTTTTCGCAGAGGACGTGTTTCCCCGCCGCGATTGCGTCCCGTACCTCCGCATAGTGATGCCGGTTCGGCGTGGTCAGATGAACGACGTCGACCTCGGGATCGGCGAGGAGCGCCGGATAATCGGCATAGGCCCGCGGAATCCCCAGCCGCCCGGCGGCGGTGTGGGACTTCTCCGCCGAAGAACCAAGGATCCCGACGACGGTCACCCCCGCCCGGCGGAGCCCCTCGACATGGACCGGCCCGATAAAGCCGGTCCCCACCACCGCCGCCCGCCATGCTCGCATGTCGTATCCTTGGGAGTTGAGGCTCGGTCTAGCCGATCACGCGCGGCGGAGCAAGAGTGGATGTGTCCGTGGCCCGTGGCCCGTGGTCCGTGGTCCGTGGCATCGAGGCGTCGAGTGCGACATCGCCCATCAGCTTAAGTTTCCACGGACAACGGACAACGGACAACGGACGACAATCTCGTTCGGTTTTGGCAGAACACACACCGCCCGCTGTGTTCCCCGCTGCAACCTTCCCCAATCCGCCGGGGTACAATCGATGACGGAGAGCTTGCCCGACCCTTCGCCAAGGGATGCCGCCGCGCGGACCATGGGGGCCGAAATGCCGGAATTGTTACCCGCCGGACAGACGCTGCGGGAGGAGGATTTCCTCGCGGAAGATGGGTCCGCCAGGGAGGAAGTGACGTTCGCGACCATCGAGCCGGAAACGGCCGCGTTGTCGTCCCCCGGCGCGGAGCCGACCTCCGTCACCGAGTTTCTCCCGGAAACCGAGGGGTTTTCGTTCGATCAGCTCCCGCCGTGTCCGCGTTTCCTCAAACATCCGCTGCGGGCGATCGGCTGGTGTGTGTCGCTCGCCTTCGGGTTCGTGAGTCTGATCATCGTCCTGGCGATCATCGCCGCGATTCCGCTGGTCAACTTCCTCGCGCTCGGCTTCCTGCTGGAAGCGGAAGGGCGGGTCGCCCGGACCGGCAAATTCCGTTACGCGGTCCCGCTGCTCGCCCTGGCCCCGCGCCTCGGCAGCATTCTTCTCGGCTGCTGGGGCTGGCTGTTGATCGTGCGGCTGGTGGCCGATGCCGCCACCGACGCCGCGACGATCGCGCCGGGCTCGAACGTCGCCGCCGGGTGGGAGCTCGCGCTCAACGTCGTCTCGATCGGCGTCGCGGGGCACATGATCCTCGCGCTGGCGCGCGGCGGCGGCCCGGGGACCTTCGTCCGCCCGATCAAGAATCTGCGCTGGGTTTTCGAGCAACTCGCGACCGGTCGTTACTGGGCGACGGCGGGCCAGGCAATTGGTGAGTTCGTGGCCGCGCTGCGGTTGTGGCATCACTTCCGCCTGGGCTTCCTGGGCTTTCTGGGAACGTTCCTGTGGCTCATCCTACCGACCGCCTTGTTCGCGGCGCTGCGGGATGTGAACCAGCCGGGGCAGATTCTGCTCACGCTGCTGGGGGCCTGCGTCCTGATGCCGGTCCTGGCGTGGGCCCCGTTCCTGCAGGCGCACTATGCCTGCGAGCAACGCTTCGGCGCGTTCAAGGAACTTGGCCGTGTCCGCCGGCTGTTCAACCACGCGCCGCTGTCGTGGCTGGTCGTAACGATCCTGTTATATGCCCTCGCGCTGCCGCTGTATCTCTTCAAGATCGTCGCGCCGCCGCAAGACGCGATGTGGTTCATCACGCTGATCTTCATCACGACGATCTACCCCGCGAAGGTGCTGATCGGTTGGGCTTATGCCCAGGCCCGCTTACGGGACCGCCGCGCGTGGTTCCTGCTGCGCTGGCCCTGTCGATTGGTGCTGGCCCCGCTGCTGTTCGCGTATCTCTTTTTCGTCTTTTTCACGCCGGCGATCGGCGCGGCGGGCCGCCGCGTCCTCTTCGAGCACCACGCGCTCCTCTTGCCGACGCCGTTCTGACGGGGCGTGGACACCGGACGACATGAAGATTGAAAGGACGTCAGCCCCTCCAATCTTGGGAGTCCGGGGTGAGGGATGGGACTAAGCCGACACGGCGGACCGACGCCGCGGCGCTCTGTCGGGAACCCGACGACCGGGGGGACACGACGTACCTTGTTGTTTGAGCCGGTATTGAGGCGTGGATCCGGCGTCGGCGCGGCAGTTGATTCGGCGGTTGGAACGGGCGCGCCGGCGTTCGGTCATCGATCGGCAGGTGCCGAGTCGGTCGACGCGAGCCGCGGGAGGGCCGCCTCGCCGTCGTCGGATCCTTGACTTTCGCCGTGATCGACTGCGTCGTGAACGCCCTCCTTGGCATCCTCGAATAGGGACTGTCGCCGCCGATTCCACGTCCGAAGATGATCCCAGCGGCCATCTCCATCCCAGGTCTCGCTGATCACCGCGGGCACGCAACATGCGACGAGCGCTCGACGGCCCCAGGTTCCGCGAACTGGGATTGGCGGAGGCCTGCGAGCGGACCTATACTCCCCGCGCGAACCGGGGGGCGTACGCCCTCACCGGGAGAATCTTCCCCGAGCAAGGAGGCTCCGTGTGGATTCGGTCTTGATCATCGGCGTCGAAGGCGTCGTGGGGGCGAACCTCGCGGCGGTCATCTCGGCAACCCGGCCCGTACAGGGCGTCGCGCGTCAGTCCGGGCTCTCACCATTCACGGCGTGTGATCTGCTCCCCTGGGGCGCGGCGACGAGCTGTCGCGACCTCGTGCAGCGACGGCGACCGCAACGCATCGTCTATTGCGGCTCCGGCGCGGAGAGCGGCTGGGCCGGGGTCGCCCCCCGGAACGAGGAAGTCGAGGATCTCGCCGCATGGCTCGCCGCCGCGGGCGACGTGGGGGCGGGGTTCACGCTGATCTCGTCCGACGCGGTCTTCACCGGGCCGTGGATGTTCCACGCCGAGAACAGTCATAGCCTCTGCCGCTCCCCCGAAGCGACCCTGTTGCGGCGGTTGGAGGAGATGGTGCTGACCACGCGGCCCGACGCGCTCGTCCTGCGGACGCACGCGTTCGGCTGGTCGCCGCGCGGCGGGCGCGAGCTGTCGCAGCTCGATGCGATTCTGTCCGCGATGGGACTCCCTCCCGCTCAGACTTGGGATGGGACGCGGCATGCCTCGCCGCTGCTGGCCACCGATTTGGCCGAGGTGCTGACGGCGGCGTGGAAGGCGGGCCTCGCGGGGGTCTACCACGTCGCCGGGGCGGAACGGGTCAATCCGCTCCAATTCGCGCAGCGACTGGCGCACGAATTCGGCGTCGGGTGCGCGCCGCCGGCAACCCGCAACGCGCTCATCGATCCGGCCTTGGGATTCGGATTGGGAGAGACTTCGCTGCAGACCCGCAAGGTGCGGCGGGCGCTCGGGCTCAGTCTGCCGATGCTGGGCGAAGGTTTACGCCGGCTGCATGAGCAGGCCGTGAACGGGATGCGCGATCGTTTGATCGGGCAATCCGCGGCGCAGCGCGCGGCGTGATGATGTCGACACATGATGCCCAGTGAAGGCCTCACTGAGGCACCCACACATGATGTTCCCACCATCGACAGACCCATGAACCGGAGTGATCAGCCCCGGAGGGGCGATAGACTGTAGCCCCACGCGTCAGCGTGGGGTTGTCGATCGATGGTGGTCTGGAGCCCCGGAGGGGCGACACTTGTTGATGGGAAAGTGTCGCCCCTCCGGGGCTTTGACCAAGTGGCTTCCTCTCCCCCCACGCTCACGGGTGGGGCTACGATCTGTCGCCCCTCCGGGGCTTGGCCCCCTCGATCACAGACGTGCGGAGATGAGTGGATACTCATGGAAGGCCTTCCCTGGGCATCGTTCGCTCCCATCACCACAATCACCGCGATTCCACCGTGACCCCCATCACCACCGGGGCGCTGCGGTCGGGGCCCTTCACCAGTTCCACCGTCGCGATGGGATCGGGCCGCTCGGGAAGCACGCTGAAGTAGCGAATCTGCTGACCGCGCAACCGGAAGGCGAGTTGCGAACCCGGGACGTCGACCACGCGGATGTAGTCCGCGAACTCGACGCCGTTCTTCAGGGCATGGTCCTCCGTCGCCCCGTTCGCGTAATGGAACCGGACGATCAGGCTGACCGTATCCTTCTCGCCATACGGGAAGCCCCAGCCGCTGACCCCGCTGAGGAAGTGGACCGCCTTCGCGGGCATGTTGCAGGGAAGCGTGACCGACCGCGGCATCGTCGCGGGAATCGGCCCGCTGTCGCTGTGCAGCAGCACCACGTTGGGCACCCGCTCGCCCTGGGGATCGACCAGCACGAACGGCACCCCGGCGAACGTCTTCGGCGACCAATCGTCGAAGATCAGCCGCTCGACGTCGTTTTCTTTCGCGACGAACATGCCGCGCGTACTGACGATCGTCGCCACCTTCCGCAGATCCAGCGGCACGTACCGGCCGCGCTGCGTCAGGAATTCGAGCAGGTTCGTGAAGTCGGTCGGCGTGAGCTGCTTCTCGAACCCTTCGGGCATCACCGACTTGGTCGACCCGACCAGTTCCTCGATGTCGGCCCGCTGGATGGGATGCCGTTTCGCTTCGGTGTCGATGAGTTCGATCGCGGTCAGGCTTTCCCCCGCGAGCATCCCGCTGAGGACGCGGCCATCGGAGAGTTCCGCCGTGTAGACCCGGAAGTTCCCTTCGACGCTGCGGTTGGGATCGAGGATGTGAATCAGCAGTTCGTGCTTGGGATGGACCGCCATCCCGGTGAGATCGGGGCCGATCTTCTGCCCTTCCCCCGAGTGCATGTGGCACTTCGCGCATTGCTTCTTGAAGACCTCTTTCCCCGCGACCGCGTCCCCCATCCGTTCCGTGACGGCGTGGAGCTCATCCAGCACTTTTTGACGATCGGCGTTGGGCAAGCCGCCCTGCCGCTTGAGGAGCGCGGTGGCTCGGTCCCGCAAGCTTCGATCGGGATGCGTCGCGAGGGCCTGCTTCTGATCGAGCGCCAAGTCAGAAAGTTGCAGGGCTCCACGATCGAGGGCATCGAGGAGCGCCTTGGCCGATTGCGGTCGCGCGAGGAGGACGCGGATCGCCACCGTGCGCACCGCGGGGGTGAACGACAACGACCGGCCGACCAATTGCTCGCCCGCCCCTTCCGCCGTGCTGCCGCCGAGCGCTTCGACCAGCCCCGCGGCGACATCCGGGGGCGTTTGCGGCGTGATGAGCCCCAGCACCCGCGTGACCGCCTCGGTCGATTGCGGTTGGAAGGCGATCAGCTCCTTCGCCGCCGCGATCCGCTCACTCGTCGGTTTCGCGGCATCGGCTCCGGTCGCCATGAGGGCCGCGATGATCTCGGTGGTGAACCGTTCGAGCGCCTGGCTCCCCCACGCGGGGGCGAGCTTGGCGAGTTGACTCCGCACGCCGCCGGTCGAACCCTCGAACAACGCGATCAGCGCCGTTTCCGACGCGGGCGAAATCTTCACCGTATGGTCGCGCGGCCAACCCCGCGCCAATCCCTCCAAGACCGCCGGCACGAGTCGCGACGGTTTCCGCTCGGCACCGCTCGGCATCGCCGCGATGAGCGCGTCGAGTTCTTCGCCGGCCGGCTTCCCGCGGGCCACATGCTCGGCCACGATCGGCACGATCGCATGGCAGGCGGCATCCTGGGTGACAGCCGTGGCCGACCGTTCGATCCCGACCAGGACCTCCGTCAGATAGCCCGTCCCCTGTTTCGCGGCGGCGCTGACCAACGCTTCGTGCAGCCAACGATCGGCGTTCTTCGGACCGAGCGAACGGGTCGCCAAATACTCCGCCGAACGGTCCGTTGCGGGGAGATCGGCGAGCGCCAGCAAAAGCGCCAGATCGACCTGCGCGTCGGCTTGCGGGGCCAACGTCTCGGTCGTGAGGAGCGTCTCGACCGACTCGGCCGCGACCGGCAACACCTGGACCGCATTGCGGCGGACACCCGCCGAGGGGTGCTTCAGGGCCGCCGTCACTCCCGACAAGACCGCGGGATGCTTCGCGTCGATGACGCCCAAACCATGCAGTGTCCATAACGCATGGATCGCCCCGACATTCAGTCCGATCGCATCGGTTGACGGGTCCGCCACCAGTTTCAGCAGCGCGGGGACGACATCGGTCTGGCCGCGTTCCACCAACAACCGCTGCGCATGCCGCCGCCAGAAAAGATTGTCGCGAGTGAGCGCCGCGACCAGTTCCTCCGGCCGCTCGCTCGATAGCGGAGTCGACGCCTGCCGACTCTCAACTCTCGACTCTCGACTCTCAGCTCCATACACCAGCCGATAGACCCGCCCGTGCTTCTTGTCGCGCAGGTCGGTCTCGTAGGCGTTCCCCTTGCCGGTCTCGAAGCCGGCGGGGGTCGGGTTGTGCTGAATGATGTAGTTGTACCAATCGAGGATCCAGACGTTCCCGTCGGGCCCCACCTCGGCCATGATCGGCGCGGCCCATTCGTCGTCGCTGGCGACCAGATTCGCCGGGCTGGTCGACGAAAAGTCGGCCCCGTTTGGCGAGAGATGGAACGTGCCGACGAGATGTCCCGTCGGTCCGCAGACGAACGCGGTCTGGTTCCAATACCGCTCGGGATAGTTCCGCGCGGTGTACAGGGCGTGGCCGCAGCCGGCGGTGTAGCCCCCGTGCTGATCGACCTGCCGAATTTTGTCGGTGATCGGCTTGAACAGGAACGTGTCGGCGATGGTCCCAAGCCGTTCCGCCGACCACCCGCGGACCCGTTCGTAGTAGCGATTCGGAATCGGCATGTAGACGCTGGGATTGCGGTTCGCCGTCGATCCGAAGATGAGCCCCTCTTCGCTCATCCCGAAGCCCCAGGTGTTGTTGTCCGTCGACCGGACGAACTCGAGCGCCGTCATCCCCGGAAGCCCAGGGGCCACGCCCCCTGGGTTCTTCAATTCCTGCATGCGGTAGCGCAAAAACCCCATCCGAAAACTCGGCACCTGCACCCCGTTCGCGATCGTCGGCGACGAGTTGTTGTACCCCTGCATCCCCCAGTACCAGTTGTCGAGACCGTACTGAAAATTGCTCACCTGACCATGGGTGTCGCCGATCGCCCAGCCGCTCGCCAGGACTTCCCGCACATCGGCGACGTCGTCGCCGTCGGTGTCCTTGAGATACAACGTCTCCGACCCGTTCTGCACGATCGCCCCGCCGCGACAAAACGCGATCGACGTCGGAATGCTCAGCTTATCGGCGAAGACGGTGAAGGTGTCGGCCCGATGGTCGCCGTCGGTATCCGCACAAATCCGGATGCGGTCGCGGCCTTGGCCGACCGGTTGCAGTTCGTTCGGATAGTCGTAGGTCTCGCAGACCCATAACCGGCCGCGCTCGTCCCACGTCATCGCGATCGGTTTCCCCTGCAAATCGGGTTCGCTGACGAACAGCTCCAGCCGGAACCCTTCCGGCACGACGTAATGCCGCATCGAATCGGCAGGGGGGAGGGGCTGCTGCATCAGGGTCTTGGGGGCCCCTTGCGTCCCCCACTTCGCGCTGGGGGTGTAATTCGGAATCTTGGGGCCGACGTCGACGTACGAAAACGCCGGGGCGTCCGCGGTAATCTTGGTCATCGGCAACGGCGTAAAGGTCCGCGGGCCGTGGTACGACGGCACGCCGCTCAAATCGCGACCGCACGCCCAGCGGATCCCTCGCTCGACCAGATTCACGAACCCGGGATGGGTGAAGGTCCGCGCGTCATGGCCCCACGCGGTGTAAAAGACGCGGCCTTGGCCATGCGTACGGACCCAGGTCCACGGCTCCCGTTCGACCCCGTCGGCCTGCTCACCCTGACGGCGATACTCCAGCACCGTGCGGCCTTCGGGGTTGTGTTTGGTGTGGATGTAGGTCTCATCCCAACTGCGGAAGCCGCCGTAGCCTCGCAGGATGGGGTGGTCGGCGTCCGCCGGTTCGACCTGAAAAACCTCCCCGCCATGCTTCTGGAATTGCCCCCCCACCAAGGCGACGAATTTCGGCGAGTTGCGAAAGCAGAACGATGCGCAATGGAGCGGGATGAAGCCTTTGCCGGAGGCGACGTATTCGAGGAGCGCCGTCTCCTGCGCGGGGGTGATCGTGTCGTGATTGGCGTAAAGGACTAGCCCGTCGAACGCGGCGAGGGTCTCCACATTCAGCGCCACCGCCGGATCGTCGGTGTATTTCAGCTCGATCCCCCGGTCCCGCAGCGCGGGCTCGAGCTCGGCGAAGCGATCCCCGGGCCGATGATGCCCGTTGTCGCCGAGGAACAGCAGCGACAAGGGTTCGTCGGCGACGACCGGGACCGACAGGCAGAGGAACGCGAGAAAACAAAGCCGGCGCGACATGGAGCGAGTTCTCGATCGGACAAGCGGTGTCAGGGATTCTTAAAGGGGTTGATGACCGTAACGGTGTCGTAGGTCATCCCGTGCGACATGTCTTCGCTGTAGAGGGTGTCAATCCCCGCGTGCAGACACGCGGCGAGGAGCAGACTGTCCCAGTGGGAAAGGCTGTAGCGGGTTTGAAGCTGAATCGCGGCGTCCAGCACATCGGGTGCGGGCAAGACCAGCCGGCAACCCGTGAGCACCGCCCGCATTTCGCGACGGATGTCAACGGGGTCGATCCGCTTTTTGTTCTGTTGTCGACGGAGAAAAGCCAGAAACTCACAAGCCACCTGCCAGAGGACCGGACGCTGCCGAATGTCATCCGGTAGGGATAAGATCAGGTCGACACTTCGTTGGCGTTTTACCAGCGAATCTTCATCCAGAGTGTAGGCGTAGATATTGGTGTCAAAAGCGATCATACAAAGCGTCCCTGTCCCACAGACCGGCAAAATGATACTTCTTGCCGTTCACGAGATGATCGCGATAAGCCCGCCACGCCGCTTGCTCCGCCTTCAACCGGGCGTCAGCGGCATCGTCATCCAGCACTTTCACCGTCAGGTCGACACGGGTTTTCTCGGGTAAGTCAAGCGGCTCAAGCGGAGTCAAGACACCATCCCCATAGTCGGCGACCACGTGCGAAGCAGGTTCTTGAGACATCGCTCACTCCAGGTTCAGGACTCTCCGCGACCTTGGACTCCGGCCGCCATCACGATGGCGGCGGGCAGGGCGTGTGGGACGAATGACACTCCAATCGAAATCAGGTTCCACCAATCCGCGGCATTCCTGTCGGCGGATGCACTGCGGTTAGGGCCGCATCTTTACCTTGCCCATCCTACCGCAGCGTGAACGCCGGCAGGGGGACGATTTTCCCGCCTTGCTCGGCCGATTGATGCGCGCAGATGCCGACGCACGTCCAATTGGCGCTCGTCACCGCGTTCGGCCACGGGTCGCGGTTCTGCACCAAAGCCGAGACGAACTCGTGCACCAAGTGCGGATGCGAACCCCCATGGCCCCCCCCTTGAATGAACGACAGATGGTCGGCGTCTTGGATCGACTGCGTGAACCTCCGGATCGGCTCGGGGAGCAGATGCGCGTAATCGGGCACCTCCACCTTTGACGCGATCTCCGGCTCGGGCTTCTTGGCCGTATGCAGGACGTGCGGTTCCCCTTCGACGAGGGTCCACTCGAAGCTCTTCTTCGTGCCGTAGACGTCGAAGCTTTCGCGGTACTGCCGGGCGACGTCGTACAGGAACCGCCAAATGTGGGCGGTGACGTCGCTGTCCTTCACCTTGATATGGCAGCTTTCGATCGCGAACTTGTTCCCCGACTTCCGGGCGATGTCGTCCCGCACCGTCCCCGAGCCGAAACAGCTCACGTATTCGGCGAGGCCGTTCAGCAACCCCAGGCAGGGGCTGACGACGTGAGTGGCGTAGTGCATGGGGATCATCTTCTCCCAGTAGCTCGGCCAGCCGTCCATGTCTTGCGGATGCGACGCCGCGAGATGCTGAATCTTCCCGAGCTCCCCCTTCTGATACAGCTCCTTGATGAACAGGAACTCGCGGCTGTAGACCACGGTCTCCGCCATCATGTACTTCAGGCCGGTCTTCGCGACCTTGTCGCAGATCTGTTCGCATTCCTCGATGGTGGTCGCCATCGGGACGGTGCACATCACATGCTTGCCGGCGTCGAGCGCCTGCAGCGACATCCACGCATGATCGGGAATCGGCGAGTTGATGTGGACGAAGTCAATCTGCGGATCGGCGAGGACCTCCTCGTACTTCGTGTAGCGTTTCGCGATCCCGAACCGATCCCCCACCTCATTCAGCTTTTGCTCGTTCCGCTGGCAGATCGCGGCGACCTCGGCGTGCGGATGCCGTTGGTAAATCGGAATGAACTCGGCGCCAAAGCCCAAGCCAATCATCGCCACGCGAACAGGGGTGGGGGCCATCGGATGCGGTCTCTCGGTAGGGCTGCGGGGGATCAGGAAAGGTCGACCGGGACAGTGACGCGACGCGATCGAACGCACTCGGAAGAGCCTACAAGATACCAGTCGCGGGCGTCATCGCCATGAGGAAATGCGCACATTCGATGAGATTATTTCCCGGGACGATCTGGCGTGAACCGCCACATCTCAACAACAATCCGAAGCCGTCACCGACACTGATCGGTTCCAACTGAGATTTTCTCCGGAATCCCAGGCATGCGTCGTCCCGCCGTCGCGCTCCTCATCGAAACCTCGAACAGCTACGCTCGCGGGCTCCTCGAGGGAATCGTCGGGTATGTCCGCGGCCATGATCCCTGGTCAATCTGGCTCCCCGAACAACGTCGCGGCGAGTCCCCCCCGGATTGGCTGAAGCGCTGGCGGGGCGACGGCATCATCGCCCGCATTGAAACCGAAGAGATCGCCCGGACACTTCGGCGGACCAAGCTCCCCGTGGTCGACGTCAGCGCCGCCCGCCCGCTCGACACCGTCCCCTGGGTCGAAACCGACGACCACGCCATCGCGACGCTCGCCGCCGAACACCTCGCCGAGCGCGGCTTTCGTCGTGTCGCGTATGTCGGGGAACCGCAGTTCAACTGGTCGCGGTTCCGCCAGGCGGCGTTTCTGGTGGCCGCCCAAGCCCGCGGCCTCGACGTCCGCGTCGCCCCGGCCCCGCCGTCATCGCTCCACAAGCGTGGTGGCGTCACGCCCACACTGGGAGCCTGGCTGCAAAGTTTGGAGAAGCCCGTGGGCCTCTTCTGCTGCTACGACATCAAGGCCCAGCAAGTCCTCGACCTGTGTCGGGAGCTCGATCTCGCCGTCCCCGAGCAGGTCGCCGTGCTGGGGGTCGACAATGATCCGCTGTTGTGCAATCTCTGCACGCCCCCGCTTTCCAGCATCGCCCCCGACACGTATCGGACGGGCTATGTCGCGGCGGAACTGTTGGAGCGGATGCTGCGCGGCGAGCACGTCGCTCCGCGGCCGTATCTCATTCCCCCGTTGGGCGTCGAAACGCGACTCTCGACCGAGACGCTCGCGATCGAAGACGACGACGTCGCGATGGCGCTGCGCTACATACGGGAACACGCGCGGGATGGGATCGACGTCGGCGACGTGCTGCGCGCCATCCCCGTCTCCCGCCGCATCTTGGAGGCCAAGTTCCGCAAACTGCTCGGTCGTACGCCCCATGCGGAAATCCTGCGAGTCCGCCTGCAACGGGTCGAGCAGATGCTCATCGAGACCGATCTCCCCTTGCGCGAGATCGCCCGCCGTACCGGCTTTCGTCACACCGAATACCTGTCGGTCGCCTTCAAACGCGAGTACGGCCGTTCGCCGTCGACGCTGCGGGAGCGCTCTCCCGGCGATCCGGCACGACCCGCCGCGCCACGCGTGCGCGCGGAGTCCCCATGACGCCGCGTCGCGACTCGACACCGCGCGGCAGCTTCGATCGATGCATTCTTGACGGGGTTGTCGTAGCCTCATCGGAGCCGGGCCGAAGCCCGGCGTCACCGATCCGAACTGCTCGACGATCTTCCCTGAGGTATCACCAATGCCGCGGCTCGCGAAGTTGTGGTGTGGTCTCTGTCTGTTCGGCGGAATGCTTCAGGCCGCCGAGCCGGCCACACTCCGGCCGATCACCTACAACCATCCCGGCCTGGTGGTCGATCTCCATGTCGGCCTGTGGGCCTTTCCGATCGTCTACGATCACGACGGCGACGGCGATCGCGACCTGATCGTCGGGTGCCCCGACAAACCTCATAACGGCGTATGGCTCTTCGAGAACCCCGGCCCCCGGGGAGCGAAGCAACCCGTCTTCCAGCCGCCGCGTAAGCTCGGGGGACCGGCGCCGAGTTACCTCACGCTGTCGTGGATCGACGGCCGGCCGCGCGTCCTCGGCAGTCAGCGCGAGTATCCGAAGTTCGCGGAGGGGGACTGGACGACCAAGGTCGATCTCTACCCACGTGACCGTGTCGCCCCCATTAAGTACCTTCGCTCCAACACCTGGCACCTCGTCGATTACGACGGCGACGACCGACATGACCTGATCGTCGGTCACGATAGCTGGGACGACTTCGGCTCGTTCGACACCAATGACTGGTGGAAGCGATTCGATCCTCAAGGTGTCTGGCACGGGGGCGAACTGCGCGGGCAGGTCTATCTCCTCAAGAACACCGGCTCGAACGGTCAACCACAATGGCAGGAACCGGTCCCCGTGATGGCGGGAAGCGTCCACGTCGAAACCTATGGCGCGCCCTCGCCCCAGTTCGCCGACTTCGATGGCGACGACGACCTCGACCTTGTCTGCGGTGAGTTCCTCGACGGCTTCACCTACTATCGGAATGTCGGCACGCGGAAGGCCCCCAAGTATGCCGACGGGGTCCGGCTCCCCGTTCACATGGACCTGCAGATGGTCGTGCCGCACGCCGTCGATTGGGACGACGACGGCGATGTCGATCTCGTCGTGGGGGATGAAGATGGGCGCGTCGCGCTCATCGAACACACCGGCCGCCTCAACGACGGCGTCCCCGAGTTCCGCCCGCCCGACTACTTCGAGCAAGCCGCGGCGGACATCGATGTCGGGGCCCTCGTCACCCCCATCGGTTGTGATTGGGACGGCGACGGTGACGACGACCTCGTCTGCGGCAACACGGCGGGCTATCTGCTGTTCGTCGAGAATCTGAGCGGACCGAACGTCGATCCCCCTCGGTTCGCCCGACCGCGGCATCTCTCGATCACGGGGGAGACCGCGCCCTACCGGGTCATGGCGGGACCGAACGGTTCGATTCAGGGGCCGGCGGAGGCGAAGTGGGGCTACACGACCCTGAGCGTCGTCGATTGGGACGCTGATCGTGATCTCGACATCGTCCACAACAGCATCTGGGGCCGCGTGGTGTGGCTAGAGAACGTCGGTTCGGCGACCGCGCCGCGACTCGCCGCGCCGCGCGAGGTCGCCGTCGCATGGCCGGGGCCCCCGCCCAAACCGATATGGACGTGGTGGATGCCGGACCCCGAGACCTTGGCGACCCAATGGCGGACCACCCCTGCGGCGACCGATTGGAACGCCGACGGCCGGATCGACCTGATCATGCTCGATCACGAAGGCTGGTTGTGTTATTGGGAACGCCAGGTCGATGGCAAACTGTCCCCGCCGCAACGCCTGCTGCTGGATGAGGCGGGCGAACCGCTGCGATTCAATGGGCATCAAGGCGGCCGCAGCGGTCGCCGCAAGCTGTGCGTGCTCGATTGGGACGGTGACGGTCGACTCGACATCCTCGCCAACAGTCAGAACGCGGCGTGGCATCGGCAAGTCGACTCGGCGGACGGGACGTGGCGATTCGCCGCGCCGGTCAACGTCAGCGACCGGAATATCGAAGGGCACGACACCAGCCCGACGACGGTCGATTGGAACGGCGACGGCCGCCGCGACCTGCTGATCGGCGCGGAAGACGGCCGCATCTATCGGCTGCAAAATCCGGGGGATTGAGACGCTGATTTCCCACATCCGTGACCACCAGAGCGTGGGCTTCATCCGTCCACCACTCGGCGCGATGCTCGACCCGATCAACCGCCTCTAAAACGACCGTCGCCCAAACATGCGATTCGAGAACAGGCGCGGTTGCCTCGGGCATGGGCGAATCGGCGGGTGGAGCGAGTTGCTCGGCCATGATCCGATCGAAGTTCCGCGGGGCAGGCTGCCGCCCGTTGCGGGAACCCGAGTGGTGGCTTCGCGTGTGTTCGTCGAAGACCCGCCTGCGAACCTCGGTGACGCGGCGCTGATTCCGCGGGGCTTAAAACTCGCCCGGCAGCTCTCCGCCGGCGCGGGTCCCCAGCGCGCGCCAGATCGTCAGGTCGATGTTTTCACTGATACTCCGGACCGAGCCGTCCACCAGACACGCCTGGATCAGCCCTTCGTGGTAGCTGCGGGAATTGATCGAGGCATAGCTCGGCGAACCGGCGCCGCCGTTGCGGCCTTCCTGCCATGAGTTGTAGTCGCATTCCGGATAGGTGTTCGCGCCGTTGACGCATGGGGTCGGGGCGTTCGGGCCGAACGTGGTCGTCATTCCCTCGTGATGGACCCGTCCATCGGGCCATTCCGTATGTCCCGTGTCTTTGAATTCGGTCCCCGACGAGACGACCGCGGGCCAGGTCGCGAGGGTTGGAAGCATCGGTGTGGGGGGGCCGCCGTTCCGAAAATAAGGGGTCCACGCCTTCACTTCGGCGACCAACAGGGTCTGACTGGTCCCATCCGTGAACACGGCGAAATCATGTCGGGCGTTCGGGGCGACCGCGCCATCCCCTTGCCGACCCGTCGTCGGATCAAAAACGAACCACGTGCCGTAGTTGAACCCATACGTGGTGGCGTAAACGTTCGGCCGACCCGTTCCCACCACACGGACCCGCCCGGCCCCCGGATCGCTGGGGCAGGCATAGAACGGCAACCGGACATTATGGATCACCATCTGACTGTCCCACGCGATCGTCGGATCAACCAGATTCTGCAGGTTGCTCTGTTCGAGATAGGGCAGGATCCGGCCATGAATCGACCACGCCCCGTTGTTGCCGGTCGCCGTCGCGCTCAGATTCAGGCAAACGCTCGGCGGCAGCATTCGGAAGTTGTCGGCGTAGTTATGGATCGCCAACCCGATCTGCTTCAGATGGTTCTTGCACTCCGTCCGCCGCGCCGCCTCCCGGGCCTGCTGGACGGCGGGGAGCAACAGCGCGATCAGAATCGCGATGATCGCGATCACCACCAGCAGTTCGATCAGCGTGAAACCGGATCGGCGAGATTCGAAGCGTGAGGTCATCGGGGATTCCATGGGGTGCGCGGCATGCGGCCCGTCACTCCCCTGAGAGGCAAATCACATACCGCGACCTCCGGGCCTGTGGATCGCACGCTTTTCCGGCGTGACCCGCGCGGGACGCGGAATCCATCACCGCGCGCGGCGAAAGTCTCGCCGCGCCTGGTGGCCTCGTCGGATCGGCATCAGTCCCGCGGATCGCCATCTTCCATCGGCGACTTTAACCGCGAACGTAAGGTCGCCCGGTCGACACCCAGCAGCTTCGCCGCCGCCGTCCGATTCTGGTCGGTCGCCGCCAAGACCTCCGCGAAAAGTCGGGACTCGATGACCTCCAGCAACCGACGATGGAGGTCGCCCGGAGGTTCGGCCGCCGTCAGTTGTCGGCGAACCCACACCCCCACGCGATCGGCAAGTTCATGCTCGGGATGCGAGGTTTCGGCTGTCGGCGACGCTTCAGGCGGTGGCAAATGGTCCGGCACCAACACGCCCCCGCGGGCCAAGACCACCGCATGATCGATCGCGTGCCGCAACTCGCGGACGTTGCCGGGCCAGTCGCGCCGTTCGAGCGCCTGCCAGAACTCGGGCCGCACACCACTCGGACGCAACGGCTCAGCCAGTCCACCCAGGAACGATTCCACCAACGGTCGGATGTCGTCGCGGCGGTCGCGCAGCGACGGCATCGCGATCGTGAAGACCTTCAACCGGTGATACAGATCCTCGCGGAACGTCCCCGCGCGGATCATGTCCGGCAGATGGCGATGTGTCGCGGCAATGAAGCGGGCGTGCGTCTGGCGTTCCACTCCGCTCCCCACGGGACAGAATCGCCTGGTCTCCAGCACGCGCAGCAATTTCACCTGCACCGCCGGCGGGGTGTCGGCGATTTCGTCCAGAAAGATCGTGCCGTGTTCCGCCTGCTCGAAGAGGCCCCGTCGATCGGTCTCCGCCCCCGTGAAGGCCCCGCGCACATGCCCGAACAGTTCGCTTTCTATCACCGCGGGATTGAGCGCCGCGGGACAGACCGGCACAAACGGAGCCCCGGGTTGCGGACCATGCTGATGCAGCGCGCGGGCCGCGACGTCTTTCCCCGTTCCGGTCTCGCCGACAATCAGGACCGGGTACGGCGTCGGGGCGACCAGCGCGATCTGCCGGAAGACCGTTTGCATCGCCGCGCTGCGACCGACGAGCCCGTCCGCGTTGACGGGCATCACGGGGGCTTCAGTCGCCGCGGAGCCCCCTAAAGCGCGTTCAAGTAACTCCAGAAACCGGGGCCATTCAAACGGTTTGACCAGGTAATCGTACGCCCCGCGCCCCAACGCGGTCACCGCCGTCGGCAAATCCCCGAACGCCGTCATCACGATGACCGGCGCCGCGGGACACCGCCGACGAAACTCGGGGAGCGCGCTCAGCCCATCCATCCCCGGCAAACGCACATCGAGGACCACCACGTCCGGCGCGAACGACGACAGGCGGTCCCAGGCCTCTTCGACCGAACCGACCGCCTCCACCGCGTGACCACGGTCCGCCAGCAGCTCTTTCACGCTCCAGCAGACCGCCGCTTCGTCATCCACCACCAACACGCGACTCATCAGGCTCGTTCGCTCCCGCCGCGCGGCGACACGGCAACCAGAGTTCCACGAGGGTCCACGGCTCCTCGCGCCGCCAGCCGAAGCGCCCTCCGTGATCTTCAGTGACCGCGCCCACGATGGTCAAGCCGAGCCCCAACCCTTCGGGCTTCGTCGTGAAGAACGGTTCCAGCATCCGCGCCGCGTCGGCGGGCCCCGCGCCGTTGTCACGGACTTCGATCGATACTCCGCCCTCCCGTGGGCGAGCGCGCAATCGGATCACTCCTCCGATCCCCGCCGCGTCGATCGCATTCAGCAGCAGATTCAGGACCGCCGCCCGCAAACCATCCCGTACGCCGTCGAGGACCCATGTCGGATCGATCGGATCGACTTCCAGATTGATCCGTCGATGTTCCACCGTCGGCAACAGCAATTCGACGGTCTCTTGCAACAACTCCGCGATCGACACGGCGGCCCGCGGCCCGCGTTCCCTGCGCGCCAGGGACAAGATTCCCCGGATTTCCGACTCCAGCAGCCGCAACTGTTTACGGGCGACGTTCAGGCTTGGCTCACCCGGCGCGCCACACCTCGTCGCATGCAACTCGAGGGCCAGTGATGCCCCCGCGACCCCGTTGCGAATCTGATGGGCGAACCCCGCCGCCCATTGCGCGACCAGCCGCTCCCGCTCCGAGCGAACCAACTCCCCCTGCAGGTCGCGCAGTCGCCGCTCCATCCGCCGGATGTCGGCGAGCAACGCCGTCAATTCGTCATCGTGGTCGGGGGGCTGAGAGTCGGTCAACGTCCCCCCGTTCGCGATCACGGCGACATCGCGCTGAATCCCTTCGATCCGCCGCGACCAACCCCGCGTCAGCGACAACAGCCACGGGACGAGCAGCAGTAAGGCACCCCCACCGATCGCAAACGGTGGCCAGACCGCATCCCACCGCGCCGCATTCAGCGACCGCCGTGACGTGAGGACGATCACTGCGTGTTCCGGCGGCTGTCTCAGGCCGATTTCCCGCAGCAAATAGCTCTCCCCCGCCAACATCAGCGCGCGTTCGGCCGGGCGGACAGTCGCCGCGAGTGCCGTGTCGAAACGGCTCTCCCATGCGGTTGGCGAAGCCTCGAACGAGGTCTCGACGATCCGCCTCTCGCGCCGGTTCCAGACGACGAACTCCTGGCCGGACAGCCGCGCCATCTGCCGCAAGACCGTGGCGGAAAGGGGAAAGTTCGCCTCCTCCAGAACCCGCACGACTTGCGCCTGCCGCTCCCGAAGCTGTCCCAATTGCCGCGCCCAACTTAACCACGCCGTGAGCGCCGCGATCCCCGTCACCGTTGTGACGAGAACCATCAGCAAAGGCGTCAGTAACTGCCGGCGAATGGGCTGTTTCACACGGCTGATGCTAACCGGGGCCCCCCGGCGGCGTCACGACCGTGACCGCGCGAGGCTTCCATGAACCTGGTCTCCATCGCGCGATCGTCTGGCGCGGCGCGACCGCCTACCCGCCGTTGGCCGATGGAGTTCCTGATTCCGCGGGTCGCCCGCGGAGTCATCCGACATCGAATTCTTGGTGGGAAACGGCGGTGAGCGATGGGCCGCCCTCGCCTCGGCGATCTGTTGAGACGTTCCAAGGGGAGTCGATCAAGACTCCGCCCGACCATCGCCGGATGACTCGCGACGCCTGCGCAGCACGCGCTCGCCATGTCCCGGAGGGCGATCTTCATCGACGTCATCGGTGCCGCCAACCGTGATCATCCAAGCCAACGTCCGACTCAACCATGACTTGGCAGCGGCAGGCACTGGCCGATTGGCGGGGAGGCATACGACGTCGAAATTCCGGGCTTACTCAGGACCTGACCCATGCCGGACGGGCGTGTCGCCGGGAAGGCTTGCGTTCTTTCCAAGACCATGACCGAACTGCGAGCGACTGACCGTGGCGAAGCTTGAGCATGGAGTCCGCCGGATCGTCGTGTCACAATGACGTTCCCTGACCCGGTGACATTCGCGCGATCGCGGCACCGGGATGGATGGAGTTACCGATGAGCCGCCGCAGTGACTGCTTGACCACTTCGCGTTCTATCCGGCGCATCCGATCCGCCTGTCTCTCGCTGGTCCTGCTCGGCTGTACCGCGGGCGGCCATGCGGGAGAGTTCAACACGGTCCTCTCGATCGGCGACGCCGCTCCCGCGTGGAGGGATTTGCCGGGGACCGATGGGCAGCGGCATGCCCTCGCCGACCTGCGCGACAAGCCGCTGGTGGTGGTGATCTTCACCTGTGCGAGCTGCCCGACCGCGGTCGATTATGAGGGGCGGATCGGCGAGTTGGTGAACGCCCGCGGGGGACCGGACGGGCCCGTCGCCGTCGTGCCGATCTGCGTGAACCGCGTCGCGGCGGATCAGTTGCCCGCCTTGACGAAGCGCGTGGCGGAGCGGTCGCTCAACTTCCACTATCTGTATGACGAAACGCAGCGGATCGCCAAAGATTACGGCGCGATCTTCACGCCGGAGTTCTATCTGCTGGATCGCGATCGCAAGGTGGTCTACATGGGGGCGCTGGACGACGCGACCGATCCCGCGATGGTGAAGGTGCGATACCTGGAGGCCGCGATCGAAGCGACCCTCGCGGGAAAGACTCCCGAGATCACCGAAACGATCGCGCGCGGCTGCCGGGTGCGTTATGCGCGCGAACGACGGGAATAACGACGAAGTTCGCGCGGGCCACCACATTGTTTGACCAGACGAGACGCTGTCACGATGGCCAAGCCCGGCATCAAGATTCTGAGGGAAACGATCGGTACGGGGTATGAGGTCCGTCGAGGAGATCGCGTCCGGATTACTTTTGATATTCAATTGAATCGCGGCGACTACATATCCCGCAATCGAGTCAGCGAACTGACCCTGTATGATCGTGAATTCATCGCCGGTCTGCGCTACGCTTTGGAAGGGATGCGGATCGGCGGGACGCGCGTGGTGCAAGCCAGTCCACACCTCTGTTTTGGCAACCGCCCCGGCGGCTTGGTGCCCGCTGATGCGGTCCTGATCTTTCACATCCATTCCATGGAACTGATCGCCAAGAGTGACCAGTCCCTCACATCGCCTAAATGAGCACGGCGATTATCGCAAAATGATGCCGGGTCGCCGGAACTGAGTGACCCGTGACCACAGACCTCTTCTCACTTCGCCGCGGTGGTCGCGGGGACATACCCGGGGGCGGCGACGAATGCCTTGACGGTTTGGCCGTCGTCGTAGTTCCAGATGCGGACTTCGCCGTCGTGGGCCCCGCTGAAGACCCGTTTGGTGCCCGCGTGCCAGGCGACCGCGTAGACCCAATCGGTGTGTCCCGCGAAGGCCCGGATCTGCGCGCCGTCATTCAGGTTGTGCAGCCGCACGTGCTTGTCGGACGAGGTCGACAAGGCATG
>CAYRVS010000016.1:0-5568 GCA_964427725.1 uncultured Planctomycetaceae bacterium
ATCAAACTCAAGTCCGTCTACCCCCGTTCCTTGATGTGACAGTGCACTAGACTCTCGGCTCTCGGCACTGGGCCAACCGCAAAAAACCATCCAAAGTCAACTAAACGAAGGCCCTGAGGGATTCCGCCGCACGATTGACCCCGCCCGGGGGATGCGGTCGGATGGTGCGATGGGATTATGGCGGCGGGTGGCTCGCGCGCCGGTCACCGCGGGGGTGTTGCTCCTGCTGATCGTGATCGGCGCGATGACGATGACGTGGATCGAAGGGGAAGCGGCCCCGTGGAGTCGGCGCGCGCTGGGGACCGCCGAGCGGTTGACCTGGGTGACTCATTACCCGGATCGCGCGGAAATCTGGCATCCGGAGCTCTACGGCCCGTTCGATCTGTGGAGCGGGGAATGGTGGCGGGTGCCCGTCGCCAACCTCCATCACGTCAATTGGCTGCATCTGCTGCTCAACGGGTTGTTCGTGTGGAGCTACGGGGCGTTCCTCGAACGGCTATGGGGGAGTTGGCGGACGCTAATCTTCATCAGCGGGGCGGGACTCGTCGCGCTGCTTCCCGAGTATCTCGTGGAGAGCTACGCGATCGGCTACTCCGGCGTCTGCTGCGCGATCTATGGGGCCTTGTGGGGGATGCGTGAGCGGCGACCCGCCGTCGCCGACATAGTCACCAACGACAACCTCGCCTGGACCATGTTATGCCTCGTGGGGATGGTCGTCCTCACGGAACTCGACATCCTGCGGATCGGCAACCTCGCCCACTTCACGGGGCTGGGCTATGGCTGGCTGGTCGGCAAGGTCGTCGCGACGCCGTGGCAGGCCCCGCGCGCGGTGATGACCGGCTTCGTTCTCGCCCATGGCTTGCTGGTGATTCCTTATTGGGCGGTGGTCCATCCGTTCTGGATCGGCCGCTATCACTGGTACTTGGCTACTCTCGACGAACAGGGGCGCGCGCAAGAGCCCGCCGACCTCGACCGCATCCGCCGCGCGCTGGCTTGGGATCCTTCGTTGGGTCCGCTACGGCTGCGGCTCGCCGAACTCGAACTTCTGGACGAGAACCCCTTGCAGGCGTGGTCGCAGTTGCTGCAAGGGTTGAAGTATGAACCGACCCATCAGGAATTGTGGGAGACGACGCGGCGATTGTGGCGAAGACTGGTCGTGTCGCCCGAACGGACCGAGGCGGAACGGCAGTTGACCGAAGTCTTCGGGACGGACGCCGAGACTTGGCGGCGGGAGATTCGTCGCGACAACACCCCGCCGCTGCTCATCGCGCCCGATCGTCCGCCTCCGGAGATCACGCCGGCTCCCGCCGCCGCGATGCCGATCCCTTGGAGTCCGCCGCCCGATCGGTGGTGGTGGCGCGACCTGCCGCAGTCGCTCGAGCCGCTGACGCCCCCCGAGGTCGCCGTCGAAGGGGAGACGTTATGATGGGGTCGAGTCGATGACGACGTCGTCGCCCGAGGAGGATTGGCTCGCGCGGATCGAGCGGGCGATCCGGCGCGATCCGGCGCATCGTGGGTTGTTGAGCGCGCCGGGCGAGTCCTTGGTGCCGGGGCATCTCGCCGCCGCCGCCGATCATCTGGCGCGGTTCGCGCGACGAGTGTGGATTCTGACCGGGTTCTACATCCCCGCCGCGGACCCGCCCGCCGCGGAAACTGACGGCCCTCCCGGGGCCGCCGCGCTGGCGGCGTGTTTGGCGGGGGCGGGGGCCGAGCCGTGGTTGCTCACCGACGCCCCGTGCTCGTCCGCCGTTCGCCGCGCCGCGGCGCTCTATGGTCTGCCGGAGGACCGCGTCCTCGTCTGTCCGAGCGTGGCGGAGGCGATCGAACCTTGGGTGCTGGCGTGCGATGGGTTGTCGGCGCTCCCCCTCACTCATCTGATCGCTTTGGAACGGGTCGGGCCTGCGCACACTCCGGCGAGTTGGTCGGATCCCAAGCTGTCGACGGCCTTCCGTGACCGGGTGCCGGGGGAGCATTGGAACCGCTGCCACAACATGCGGGGGGTGATTCTCGACGACGTCACCCCCCCGTTGCATCGCGCCTGGGAATGGGTCGTCGCGACGAAGCTCGGCTGCCGCACCATCGGCATCGGCGATGGCGGCAACGAGATCGGAATGGGGGCGGTTCCGTATGCGGAATTGCGCCGCCGCCTCGCCGAACCCGCCGCGTCGCTGATTCCGTGTCGGTTGGCGGCCGATTGGACGATTCTCGCCGGGGTGAGCAACTGGGGGGGACTGGCGTTGGGTGGGGCGGTCTGCCGACTGCGCGGCCGCGACGACGTCTGGCGGGGCCTCACACAAGACCACGAGGAATCACGGCTCAAGTCACTGGTCGATCAGGGCCCCGCCGTTGACGGCGTGACCCGGCGTCGCGAACCGACCGTCGATGGTCTCCCGTTTCTGACGTACATCCAACCGTGGATGACGGTGCGGGCGATCCTGGAGGGGGAGGTGTCCATGGTTCGTCGTCCGTCGTCCGTGGCGACGGAAACCGATCCGACGTCGTCCGATCCTTCCAACGGACCACGGACGACGGACCACGGACACCCCGGTTGATCTGGCCTTGTCTCGCGGTTCGGTCTACAACAGGCCCGCGGTCGCGGAGTCGCCGGGGACGTGGCGGATTTCGTGTCGAAAGGGACCGCGCGTTCGCAGGAAGCCCGACCGATGTCGACCGAGCCGCTCGACTTCACCACCGCGATGCGCCGGTTGTGTGACGACATCGTATTACGGACCCCCGAGCTGACACATGTGCGGATGCCGCAGGTGGCGGTCGCCTTCGCGCAGGCTCGCCGCCGGGTGCTGCACGGCTTGCAGGCGAAGCTGACGCCGCTGCGGTTCGAGGAGGGCTCGCTGGTCACCACGCGGCAGCGGCATCGCTGGACGGTGCGGCGGATGTTTCAGGGGGAGACCGAGATCCTCTACATCCTCACGTTCTACCTACCGCGGTTCCTCGATCAGAGCTTCGAGGAGAAACTGATCACCATCTTTCATGAGCTGTTCCACATCAGCCCGCGGTTCGACGGGGACATCCGCCGGATGGACGGGCGGTATCACGTGCATAGTCACAGTCAGAAAGAGTACGACCGCGAGATGGCGGTCCTCGCCCGGCGGTACCTCGCGACCAACCCCGACGACCGGCTTTGGAGCTTTCTCAAGCATCGC
Source organism: uncultured Planctomycetaceae bacterium (assembly GCA_964427725.1). Taxonomy (GTDB): domain Bacteria; phylum Planctomycetota; class Planctomycetia; order Planctomycetales; family Planctomycetaceae; genus DSVQ01. Next base: position 3,162 of record CAYRVS010000016.1, read on the forward strand.
TTCGACGAACTGCAGCGCCGCCACGGCGGCATCGTCGGCGTGAAACTCCCGATCCCCAAGCTCGTCCCGCTGCCGAACCATCGTCGCAGCGCGTGATGCGAAACCCGATTCGCGACGACCCCATGACTTAGCCCACGGCGAGCCGCCGAAGGGCCTGCGATGATTGGATGATCATCCTCAACGCGTTCCAGGAGCGGGGGGAGGTCACTCCCCCCGGTGTGTTTCGCCGCGGACGGCATCACCGGGGGGACTGACGTCCCCCCGCTCTTGAGGCGCGTGTTAGCTCAGCCGTCCCAGTTCCCAGCGTAGCCAACGGCGGTAGGCGAGCGCGATGCTTCCCGCGCCCACGACGTACAACACTCCCAAAGCCAGCCACGGGGTCGCCGGATGCGTCAGCAGGTCCTCGTCGGGGGATAGGTGTGGCGCCAGCACGGCTAGCGCTAGAAACGGTCCGGTCAGCAGCACAGGGAAGAGCATTGCCAGCATGCCGTGTCGCCAGGTCACGATCCAACACCCCAGCCCCAGCGACAGCAGCATGACCCCGCCGGTCGCCGCGATCACAAGACCCCATTTCGTGATCGACAAGGGGGGGACCGCTTCGACCATCGTCGCCACGCTCAGCACCAAGCCCGTCGTCGCCAGGCACGGCAGCATGCGGCCCGCCATATCGCGGAACCAGCCGCGGACCCAATCCCGGCGTGAAATCGGCCGCAACAGTTCCATGCCCAACTGCGGCTTGCGCGTCCACAAGTGGCCCCACGGCATGAAGAGCGGCATGACGATGAGCTGCGTTCCCACGCCGAAGATGATCCCTTTGTTCATGCCCTCTTGGACAAAAGCCGGGTTGTTCATCAGTTGGGACGACAGCCAGCCCACACCGAGAAACACGATCAGAAAACACGACATCACCAGCAGGAAGCGACCGGTCGAAACCGGATCGGCGGCGCGATTCAGTCGCAGCCAGACTGGTCGGTGCCCCGAGAATCGCAAGACCTGATCGAGCCGTTGCGATGCTCCCGTCATCCAATCACGGAAATTCCAGCTCGCCCCCGAGACGTTCCGCAGTCGCGCGAGTTCATACTCCTTCCACGCGCTGAGCTTGAAGCCCCCCAGCGGCATCCCGCCGCGCCCATATCGCTCTTGCAGCCGCGCGAGAGCGATCAGCCAGATGCCTTGTCGGCAAACCAAGCCGCCCGCGACCAAGACCCAGCCGCCGGTCCACAGCGGCAGCCGGCCGCGCGCGAACCAATCCCACTCGCTCCCTCCGCCCAGCATCAGCAAGGGCAACAGCCCCAACGGCGCCATGATGAGCGGAAACGTGATGTAGGGGTTCGCCAGTCCCGGGAGTCCCGGTTCGATCCGACGGATGCCTTCCAGCAGCAGTCCGAAGATCGCCAGACTCGCCGCTAGCCAACCGATCGCGCCGACCAAGCCGAACCCGGCGGCGAGCAACAACGCCAGTTGGCTCCCAAGCGCCAGTCCCAGCAGCCCCAGACAGACCGCCACGTGGGGGCGCGTGTAGTCGGGCAGCGAGACCGCCTGCGTCCCGACGAACTGCGTCGAGACGTGGCTCAACAACGCCGCGAGAAAGAACCACAGCCAGACACTCGCCCCCCACCCGCGGCGCAACCGGCTGCCGTCATAGAAGCTCGGCCGAACCACCACGCCCGGGAGCGCCCGTTGCACTTGTCCCAGCAGCGGGTCGCGTTCCTCGAACTCGTAGAGGTCCAGCCGCTCGAGCGCCGGAAACGTCCGCAAACGCTCCAAGATCGCGGGGTCCGGCGGAAGGCCCCACCGTTCGCCGCGCAGTTCGGTGCTCAACCGTTGGAGTCGCGGCAACCGGCTTAACTCGGCGATCCGTTCGGGCGGCAGTGGCCCTTGCGGGCTGATGAACGCCAGGAACTCGAGATTCGGCGGCCACGCGATCGGCCCCGTCGCTTCGCGATAGCCGCGGTTGTCGTAAATCCGCAGCGCTTTCAGGCTGGTCGACGCCGCGAGCAGGCTGAGATCGGCGGCACTCAGCCCGGCGGTCTGCATCAACGTCAACTCGCGGAGCTTGGGCAACCGGGCGATCAGCTCGAGATCGGCGGGCGCGACCTGCGCGATGACCAGCAGCGTCTCGAGTTGGGGAAAGCCGGTCCGCTCGTATTCGCGACGGAAGACGGGGAGCTCCCCCATCAGATCGGCGTAGCGGGCGGACTCCGCCCCGGCTTGTTGTGCCGATCGCCCCGCCATCGACCAGACGGGCCCCGACCGATCCAGATCCGGCAGCGCCACCGAAGACGTCCGTCCGTTGACGCGCCATTCGATCCATTGCGCGGCATGCCAGACGACCAGCGACAACCCGATGAGCCAGTACGACCGTCGAGCGGTGTAGGTCAACCCCGCGGCCCGGCGCATGCTCGAC
>CAYRVS010000016.1:5578-26503 GCA_964427725.1 uncultured Planctomycetaceae bacterium
CCGGGATGAACACCGCGATCAGCGTGTAGGTCACGGAGGCGGCCGGATGCGGCGTGAGCCGCGGCGAACGTCGTTCCTCACGCATGATGCAGCTCCAGGAAGATCTCTTCGAGGTTGAGGTTCTCGACCGCCACGTCGGCCTGCCATGTTTGGGCCACTTCATCGACCAAGCGGTCATCGAGATCGGCGACCGCGACGAGCGCCTCATGCCCTTCGACCTGGGTCCGCAACGAACCCCGGATGCTGAAGTTCGCGGGCAACGGCCGCGACGACGACACCCGTAGCCGCTTCACGCGGTCCTTCATCACGTCGAGCTCGTCGAACATGACGATCCGGCCCTCGCGCAGGAGCGCGACATGCGACGCCACCCGTTCGAGATCCGACGTGATATGGGTCGAAAAGAGGACGGTGTGTTCGTTGTCGCGGGTCAGTTCGAGCAGCGACCGCAGAAACTCGCGGCGGGCGACCGGGTCGAGACTCGCCACCGACTCGTCGAGAATCAGCAGTTCGGGCCGATGCCCAAGCGCGAGGACCAGCGCCAGCTTTTGCTGTTGGCCCTGCAACATCGTCGCCACGCGATGCGTCCGCTCGAGTTGCCAGCGATCGATCAGCGTTTCGACCCAATCGACATCCCAGTTCCGATAGAACGCGCCGACGTATCGCGTGATCTGCGCGACCGTCATCCACCCGTAAAGTTGCACGGTCTGCGGGACGTAGCCCAATCGCTCCTTCGCGGCGGCGCTCAAGTTCCAGGCTTCCTCCCCCAGCACCCGCAGGCGGCCCGCCGTCGGCTCCAGCAGCCCCAACAGACATTTGATGAGCGTCGACTTCCCGCAGCCGTTGGTCCCCACGAGACCGACGACCGCCCCGCGCGGCAGCGCGAGATCGATCCCGCGGAGGACCGGTTTCGTGCCGAATGTTTTGGTCACGCCGGCGAGTTCGACGATGGCTTCGGTCATGGTGGTCCCGTCCTGTTCGGAGCTTGGCGGCCGCATGACGCGGCCGGGAATCGATCAACTCCTCGGCCGGCGGGCATTCAGGGCCCGTTCGACGACGGCGAGGGTCTGGGCGTCGGTCAATTGCAATTGCCAGGCATGGGTCGCCAGGCGTTCGGCGTCGGGGAGCAGTTCCTGCTGCCGCTGGGCGACCGTCCCCGTGGCGGCGACCCCCTTCACGCGCATGCCGACGCCGCGGTCGCGTTCGAGGACGCCCTCGGCCTCCAGCTTCGCGTAGGCCTTCGAGACGGTCATCATGTTGACTTCGAGCTCTTCGGCGAGCTGCCGCACGCTGGGGACGAGGGTCCCCGCCGCGATTCGCCCGCCGGCGACGAGGGCGCGCAACTGATCCATCAGTTGCCGATAAATCGGCACCCCCGAGGTGGGATGGATCTCGAACTGGAAGGGCGCTTTGGGCATGGCGCGTGGCCGGGGGAACGAGTCGGAGCCATCGACGGGCGACGCACCGCCAACGTGTGTTACGACTGTAATGCACTAGGTGCGCGGTCGTCAAGTCCCCGGCGCGTGTCTTCCCGGATTTCCGCGGAAGCAGGGCGGGCCGACGTCGCGCGGTGGTTCGTCGCGCGATTTGTTTGGCCCGCTATTTCCAGCGGAGGAGGGCCTGCCGGGCCGCTTCGCGAACGCGGTCATCGCGGTCGGATTGCGCCAACCGTTCCAGCGTTCGGCGGAGTGTCGGGTCTTGGAAACCGAGCTCGGCGACGGCTTCGATCGCCAGTCGGCGCGTCCCCGGGCGTCGATCCGATAAGAGTTCCATCAACGGCGGTAACGCCCAATCGGGTCGTGGCGTGAGCTTGGGGAGCGCGACGATCACCCCGCCGTCGCCGGCGCGCATCGCCGCGATCAACTCTTGACGATACGCTTCGCTCTCCGGGGCGAGTTGTTGGAGCGCGAAGGCGGCGGCGCGTCGGACGCCCGTCTCCGGGTCGCTCAGCATCTGCTCGAGCCGCGGGATGACATCGCGGGCCGGGGTGCCCAACAGCCCCAGCGTACGGCCGGCCGCGCGGCGGACTTCGCCGTCGGTGTCACCCAGGGCATCCGCGAGCGCGGTCACGACTTGGGGGTCCGCCGGCCGCGCCTCGTACAACGTCTGCACCGCCCGCCGACGGACGCTGACATCGCGCGATCGCAGGTCTTGCAAGGCGGTCGCCACCACGTCGCCGCCGCAACCGACGAGTCCCCAGCCCAGGAAGATCAGCAGGCTGATCGTGGTCCGATCTGACGAGAATCTTCGCCGTCGAGCGAATGGTTCGGCGTGGGCTGCGGAAAGACTCACAAGGCGTCCGTGACGTGGATTTCATGACCGGCGCGGGTGGTGACGGCGCGATAGACCGCGCCGTCGAGATTCTCGCTCAGGAACCGTACCGACCCATCCCCGAACAGATGCATCGCCCCGCCGGTGTGCCGGCTGGAGGGGCCCCAATCGGCCCGCGGGTTCGAGTAGTCGAAGTACGGCGTGTAGTTCAGGGCGATCCGCGGTCCCGCGTAGGTGGGAGAATTGCCGGCGTCGTACGGCATGGTCATCACCGCCGCCGTCCCCCCGTCGACCCACACCGCGTTCCGTTCCTCGCGGGTCTCGACGAGCAGAATCGTGTTGGAGAGACCGTCGCTGACGTCGCGCGTGCCGTTGCGCGAGAGCGTATGGATCACGCCGTCGGGAGCCAACAGTCCCGTGTTCTGACCATACAGATGGCCCGCCGTCGTCCCCCCCATCGAGACATAATTGGTGATCGCGTAGTTCGGCCCGAACCGCGTGTAGTTCGGGTCGGCGGAGACCCGTGGGCCGCTGTACGACGGGCAGCGATAGACCGGCACCTGGGCTTCCCCCACCGGCAGATTGTTCGGGTGAAACGCCGAGACGTGGAAATCGGCCCGATGGTACAGCGGAGCCTGATCAAGATAGGGGAGGACGAAGACCTGCCAGCTATGGAGATGGCGGTTCAGGGGGTTGGTGATCCAGCCCCCCTGTTCGACGTCGTTGGTGCTCGCGGGAGGAAAGACCTGGGCGACGTCGTGATAGTTGTGGAGGGCCAGCCCGAGCTGCTTCAGATTGTTGCGGCACTGCGTCCGGCGGGCCGCCTCGCGGGCCTGTTGGACGGCGGGGAGCAGCAGGCTGACCAGAATCCCGATGATCGCGATGACCACCAGGAGCTCGATCAGCGTAAACCCGGGGCGGTGGGGCAAACGGCGCACGGCGACCTCGATCGTGGACAACGAACGAATCCTCGGGCCCGCAAAGAGAGTAACGCCTGAATCGTACGCGGTTCCACAGGCGAAACCAGAGAGCATCGCGAGGTGGCGTGGCGCTCGGGGGACGAAGGGACTCGGGCCAAGTGACGACTCGCGGTGATCCGTGCGTCACCGCCGGCGGCCCGGAGTCCGTTCCAGGTCGGTGACTTTGCCGCCCAACGCGAAGCGGACGCGGTTGAGCGGGACCGTTTCGTCCTCGGTCGCGGCCGTGCCGAGGTAGTGGACTTTGACGTTGCGGCCTTGCTGTTCCAGGATCATCGCGGGGCGACGGACGCCGTCGGTCTCGACCTCGACCGGCGGGAAGCCGCCGAGCTGATCGAGAAACTCGTTCTTCACGGCGCGGTCGGGCATCGAGTAGCCGGAGGGTTGCTGCTCGCGCCACCAGCCCAGGAATTGAATGCGGGTTTGATTCGGGCGTTCGAGGAGCTTGATGCCGCCGCGCCATTCACCGTCATCGTAGACGGCGACCCGTTTGTCGGTCGCCTTGGTCAGCGGCCGATCGACGGGGATGGCGTCCGATTTCGCCAGGACCGGCATGTGGTCTTGCGGTTCGTTCAACCGCTCCTCGTCGGTCATCACCTCGCGGTAGCGGTCGGGAATGTAGGCGTAGAGTTCGCCGATCGTCACTTGGCCGTCGGCGTCGCGATCGGCGAACCCCGCGAGCCCTTCGCAAACGGCGATGTCGAGCTGGCTCCCCGTCGAGAGTTTTCGCCGACAGGCGCAGAGCGCGACGACGTGCTCTGGCAGCGGAAATTCCTTGGGAAACGGGCGGGCGAAGCCCCCCGAGCCGCACGTCGAGATCATGGCGATCGTGGGGCATTTCATGTGGGACAAGGCTTCTCGCAACTCGCTCCCATAAATCGCCCCGTCGGCGAGTCCCGCGCCCCAACCGTCGGCACGGGAGGTTCCCCCATGCGAGCCGAACTGAAAGACGACGAGATCTTGCGGTTGGGCCCGGCGGGCCACGAGGGCGAGGTGCCGAAAGAGGTCGTCCTTCTTCGCCGCGGCTCCGAGAAAGGTCTTCGCCTCGATCTTGGTGAAGAGCTCGCCCGACTGTTCCTGAAAGCGTTCGAGGACGTTGAGGGTCGAGAAATTGAACTCATCGACCGTGAGCCTGGGGCCGGGATCGCCGTTGAACGAGACCCCGATGAAGTGGAGTTTGCCGTCGGCGGCGGCGAGGGGCCCGGCCGTCACGCCGCAAAGACCGAGCAGACACCCGACAAGGCGGAAGGGGGTGAGCATGAGCGCGCTTTCCCGGTGGAGTGGGGGGGGACCCCGAATCGACGTGACGCGGGTCACGGGGGACACTCGAAAACGGGAAGGCGGAACCGCCAAGCGAGGCGAATAGTGAGTAGGGAATAGCCAGACTTGCGACTGAGTGAACGCGGGAATGTTCCGGCTACTCGCTACTCCCTATTCGCTACTCGCTATCTTCCGCTCACGCCGCGCCGGTTTTGGGGGCGCGGGGCGGGGCGAACTTGACCTTCTCGACGTAGCGGACCATCTGCTTGGTCTGCGGGTCGAGGCGGCCGGTGCACCGCGAGACCGCCTTGATGATGTACTGGTACTGGACTTCGTAGTCGGCGTCGATTTCGACTTCGATGTCCTTCGTCAACGGGTTCCCGGGGCGGACGATGATCTTCAGGACTTCGGCGGAGAGGCGATCGAACGCGAGGTCGTCGTTGCCGAGGTTCTTCTGCCCGAGGGTGAGCTGCGTCAAATTGCCGTTGGCGTCGGAGCGAAGCCCGACCTTGATGGGGGGGATGTTGATGTCGTCGGGCTGCTTCTCGGCGGGCGCGCCGATCGGCATGTTGATGTCGAAGTTCCCTTCCGGGGCGATGATCCGGAGGTTGAGCATGAAGAAGATGAGGAGCTGGAAGGTGATGTCGATCATGGGGGCCATGGGGACCTCGACCTTCGCCACGCCGCCGTCACGCTTCGCGAGTTTCATGATCGTCTTTCCGGGAACTCGTCAGGTCGGGAACCGATGAGTCGCATCGAGTCTGGATCTAGGGGGTGTTCGTCGTCGACTTCATGAATCGACATCGATGCCGTACGGGGGGATCAGTCGGGAAGCCTCTCAGCACCAAAGGGGCGACAATGGATTGTTTCCTGAAAGTGTCGCCCCTTCGGGGCTTGATTCAACCTGCTTACTCGCCCCCCACACTGACGTGTGGGGCGACACTCTGCCGCCCCTCCGGGGCTTCAAGACCATCCCTCGCCGCAGAGCATCAATCCTCTTCCTGGGTCGCCTTCAGGGAGAACTTGGTGAAGCCCACCCCTTGGCATTCCTTGATCAACCGCTGTACGAGGCCGGTGGGGACTTCGGAGTCGGCCCGGATCGTGACGGCGACCTCTTTGAGGATCGCCTCGCCGCCCAGCCGCGTGAAGATCCGTTTTTCGGTCTCGAGCGCTTCCTTCATCCGCTCGATCGTGACGTCTTCGCCGGCGTAGAAGACCACGGGCTCGGGCGAGATCCGCTCTCCCTTGTCGTTCCGCTTGTAACCGACGTTCAGGACCAGCTCTTCCTTCGGTTTGACTTCCGGGGGCTTGGCGAGCGTGTCTTTCGGGAGCTTCACCCGTTCATCCGCCTTCGTGTCCTCGAAGTTGCTGACGATCATGAAGAACGTCAGCAACTGGAAGACGATATCCATCATCGGCGTCATGTCGGGTTCGGTGAAGCTGCCGTCGATTTTGCGTTTGGCCATGGCCGGATTCGCCGGAAGGGGTCGAGCGGAAGTGGTCCCGGGGGCGGACGATCAGGCGGGGGTCGTCGCCGTGGGGGCGGCGGGCTTGGCCGGAGCGGCGGCGGTCTTGCCCATGGTCTGGAACCGCTTCATCAGCTCTTCGCTGACGAACCCGGCTTCCATGACGAACTTGGCGAGCCGGTTCTTGAACAGGCTGAAGCAGATGATCGCGGGAATCGCCACGACGAGCCCTTCCAGCGTGGTGAAGAGGGCGGTGGCGATCCCGTCGGCGAGTTGGTACGGCTTCGGCGCGGTGACCGAGGTCGCGATCACCTGGAAGCTCGACACCATCCCCTGCACCGTGCCCAGCAGCCCGAGCATCGGGGCGACCGAACCGATCAGGGCGAGGTAGCCGATCGACTGTTCCATGTTCAGGGTCTCTTCCTCGCCGACTTCCTGCATCCCCTGAATCGCGTCGTCGTAGCCGCGCGACAACCGGGCCATCCCCGCGGCGAGGACCTTGCCGATGAACGAGTCGTTTCCCTTGGCGAGTTCGTACGCCCCTTGATAGTTCTTGTCGTTGAGGAGCCGCTCGAAGTCCTCGACGAAGCCGGCGGGGATGTAGTTGCCGCGGGTGAGCTGCATCGCCTGCATGACGATCAGCGAGACCATCACGAACGAGACGACGGCGATCAGGAAGCCGAACACGCCGGACGCGCGAATCATCCACATCAGGAATGATTCGCTGCGGCGGGCCGCGAGTTGATCATCCGCGCCGGCCGGTGCCGCTTCGCCCCCCTCTTCGGCGGCGGGTTCTTCCGTGGTCGCCGCGTCTTCGGTCGCCTCCTGGAAGGCCCAGGTGGTGGTCGGGCCGAGGAGCGACCCCGTCAGGAACAGACACAGGGCGACCAGCGCCCCCCCCAGAAACCGCTGCGCTGCCGGCATGAACCCTGGTCCCTTCTCTCGCGGAATGCGTCTTCGACGACGTGGCTTGGCGGATGGCATGACCCACCATCGCGCGGCGACAAGGCCGGGAAACCGGACCAGCGAACCGCGTGGGGTGGTGCTCAAAGCGAAGGGCGACCGCGACGAACGATCGCCGTCGTGGTCCGACCCGTGGGAAAATCTTAAACCCGCGCGCGGGGCGAATCCAGTTGCCACTCCAAAACGTTTCGCGAATCGGGCCCGCCGCCGCGATTTCCCCATCGCAGGCAGGTTTAGCCGCGAGCCATAGGCGAGCGCGGATTGCGCTACCCATCCGGATCGAGCACCACCTCGAACGGCACCCCGCGACGTTCCACCGACAACCGCAAGACACCGGACGTGGGTCCCTCCCCGATCGTCGCACCCCCCGGCCCGTCGTTCACCCGCAGGATCACGTCGCCGGGGTAGAGCCCCGCGTGGTCGGCGGCGCTCGTTTCGATCACCTGGTCGATCACGCCGCAGCCCGGTAACGCGGTGTCGACGAGGGTGCGGTACCCCGGAAAGGTCGGGGCCCCCTGAAGTTTGAGCCGCTCCGTCCGCGATGTTTCGGTCCCGGGCGTGACCCACGAGACCGTCACGTCGACGGGGCTCCGCGTGATCTCCCGGCGGAGCGCGGCGAGATCGCTCCCCTCTTGCCAGCGACCTAAGGCGATCAGGCGATCCCCCGGGCGGAGACCGATGGTCGCGGCGGGCGCGCCGGGGACGACTTCGCGGACGATCATCCGCCCTTCGCGGGCCGGGCCGGGTTCCCACGTGACGCCGAACCGGACCGGGGGGCTGGTTTTTGTCGCCGCCGGGTTTGTGGAAGCGCGTTCGTTCCAGCTTTCCAGGCGGAACGGGGGGAGCCTTGGGGCGTCGGCCGTCGACGCGATGAGCTCCGCGAGAAACGTCCCGATCGTTTCCAACCCCGTCCAATTGAGCTTCTCGACATCGTCCGATGGACGGTGATAGTCCTCGTGTTTGCCGGTGTCGAAATGGAGCACGGGGATTCGCGCCGCGTAGAACGAGTGATGATCGCTGTCGGCGGAGATGTGCGAATCCATGCGGAATTCGAGCCGCGACCGGCGATTCGCCGCCGCCATGAAGGGGCGCAATCCAGCGGCGCTCCGCCAGCCCATCGTGGTGACTTCCTGATTTCGCAAGCGGCCGATCATGTCGAGATTGAGCGCAAGTTTGACCCGCGGCAGTTCGACCGTCGGATGGCGGACCCAGTGCTGACTCCCCAACAGGCCGGTCTCTTCGGCGTCCCAGCAGGCGAAGAGGATCGTCCGCTTGTGCGGCTGTTGGGCGAGAAATTGCGCGAGCTCGAGCAGGACCGCGATGCCGCTGGCGTTGTCGTCCGCCCCGTTGTGAATGCGGCCGAAGGGTCCGTAGCTGTTTTGCGGCGTGCCGAGTCCGACATGATCGTAATGCCCGCCGATGACCAGCACCTCGCGGGTAAGTTCGGCATCGACCCCCGGGACGAGGGCGAGGATGTTCGTGTACCCCGCGCCGAAGACCTGTCGATAGTCGTTCCCCGACCCCGCCGGCTGGCAGCCCGCCAGTTTCAATTCTTGAACCAGATAACTCGCCGCGGCCTGACTCCCTCGTGAACCCGCCAGCCGCCCTTCCAGCGTGTCGGAGGCGAGGAAGGCGGCATGCCGCTTGAGGTCGGCGACTTGGATCGCGGCCGGCGGTTCGGGCGAAGTGACGGCGTCGATTCCCACCTTGTCGGCGGCGAAGCTCCTCGGCAGGGCCGACAGCATCGTCGAGACCGTCAGTCCCGCGCGGACAACCCAGCGGCGAAACTCCTCACGACTCACCAGCGCACCTCGTTCCCGGCTCGGACTTGCAAGCGGCATGACCGTCATAACCCGTTCGGCCTTCCGGTCAAACTGGACCGATGGCAACTCCCGCGCCGACCACGTGACGCAACTCCAATGCCACACCCGTCCGTCAGCCGAAGTCACCTTGTGTCGGCCTGACCGCCGTGGCAGACTCACACGAAGTCCGTCCCCAGATCGGCCGCGTGAAACCGCCTGATCCACTTCGTCCCGGGAAATGAGCATGCGACCCCTGAAGTCGGTGTCCCGCGCCCTCCTGATGCTGTTCGTCGGCCACTTGGGCACGACCGTCGCGTCCGCCCAGGGGGTGGTCCTGAAGCTCCCCGCCGACGGGACTTGGGTCCGCTACGAAGGGACCTACTCCCAAACGGAAATTCGGCCTGATTCCCCGTTGGGCAAGCTCGAAATCCCCCCGTGGACCGAACATGTGACGATCAAATCGGTCGGCACGGCCGACGCGGAATATCAGGGAGCGATGACGGCGTGCCGCTGGCTCGAAATCAAGATCGAGCGCGGCCGCGAAGTCGAAGGGAAGATCGCTGTCGGCAAGACTGGGCTGGAGATCTACAAGGTGCTGGTCCCCGAGGCCGCCGTGAGCGCCGATCCGGTGGTCGAGCCGGGGATTCCGGTCGGCTATCTGCCGATCGTCCGCGGGGTCCGGGTGGTGGGTGGCGGCGAGCCCAAACCGCTGACCGAACCGGCGCTCAAACTTTATCCCCTCGCCGTCCTTTTCAGCTACTGCCGGGAATTCACGCTGCTGGAGGAGAACGTCGATCCGGGGACCGGGTTGGGGGCCGTTTCGTCGACGCATTACAGCGGTCAGATGGTCTTGGAACGCCCGAACAGCCGCACCACGATGACCACGCATGTGTGGCGCAGCGAGGATGTCCCCTTCGGCGCGGCGGCATGGACGGCCCAGATCGTCCGGTCGACCAAGGACGCCCAAGAACCGCGCGACGCCTTCAAGCCGCTGACGCAGATCGACATCGACCTGAAAGCCCGCGGCACAGGCGACAACGCCCAAAGCGAAGTCGATTTTCAGTAGTGATTGGTGCACACGCCGCCCGAGGTAATCTTACGGATTGTTGGCTGGTGGGGCTGGCTTGTGCGACACAGCGGAACTGTTTCCCATCGGCAAGGCGAGCTGAGCTGGGTCATTCACTGCTTGGCGGGTAGAACGGTGAATATTGCGGGTTTCTCCGACTCTACGTTGAAGTTGTGACTGGGCGCGCGGATCCCCGCATCAACCCATGCGACTGCATCCCTGAAGCCGGCAGGCGCAACCACTTGCCGCGTAACGCGTTGCGGATTGTCTTCGCCGCACATGCTGAGTCGAAATCGACGTAGGGCTTGCGATTGCCAGACGATGCTGCAAGATTGGTCTTGACAACCACGCTCTCATCCAGCGAGCTTCCCAGTAGGCCTAATAGCATACGCATCCTTTAGAGACGATTCGATGGCAACCACAACTACGGAGCACGGTCGCGACCTTGCCTCCGCTCCGTCATCGGCCTCAGCCGGCGTTGCACCAATCGAAATCAACTACTGGAGCGAAAACGACACCATCGTTGTGACGCCGGATGATCTCGATCGGTTCGATATCCAGAAGGAAGTCGCGATTGAAGTGCTGCGGATCGCCTCGCAGCACGAAAAGTCGTTCCATGCGCAGATGAAGCTCTTGTTGCGCCGTCTCGCCGAGTGGATCGATGCACACAAGGCCAATGTGACTCGCGGATTTCTCACCATCCAAGACGGCTCGATGGTCTTCGTTGTGGTCAAATCCGATCCAAAACTCGATGAGCCGCTTGAAGACTCACTGTCGGAAATGGACGTGGCGATCGCCAACGATCCGGACTTTAATCTGCTTCGCCTTAACACCATCGCCTTGCCGCCGGCAACGCGAGAGGCATTGATGTCCTTCTTGGATGAGAGGTTCTTGGTGTCGTACGATGGCAAGCGAACTCGACCACGTCGCGCTGGCAAACAAAAACCATGATTGCCTCCTGCATCTTGCGAGCAACCCGGCCGCATTCCCGGAGTGGGTGACCACGATCGCCTTTTACAAGGCGGTCCATGTCGTAGAGGCCGTTTTCGCCAATTTGCTTGGCATGCACTCCACTTCACACGATAATCGACAGTACCGGCTCAAGACAGACCCGAAACTCAAGAGTGGCTTTGTCGACTATCAAGCCTTGATGACCGCGTCGAGAATCGCCAGGTATCTCGAAGCGTCCAGCGGTGGGCGACATAACACTTACAGGGCGTTTTCCGATTCGATTTCCCCCTCAGACGTGATGTCTCAACTCGTCTACAAGCGGCTGCATCGAGTCGAACAGTTCATGCTGCCGTTTCTGTCGGACGACGGCCGTGCGCGACTCAAGAAGATCGTACCGCCTCCAAAACCGACGACTCATCAGGCTGCGACAACCATCCAGATACCACCTGCCACCAGCCCGACTCCCGCCAAAAATGCGAAACGCCGCTCACCTCCCAAGCGCCCATGAATGAGGACCCTCCGACAATACGTATGAGTGTCGGTTGCATGCGTTTCATGTTCTTGTACTCTCCAGTTGGCGACATTGGTCGTCTCGGTGCGTGATCGACCAAGATCGTCGTGGTTTGCAAGTCTGATTCACCTTGCCCCTCCCGTAACTCCGGGCGGCCCTCAGGCATTCGCTCGACAAGAAGATCCGCACGCGCCCGGAGTGCATCGGCCATCGTCGATGTGATAGGCTGGCACGAATCGATTGACTCGTCGTGCTGGTCCACTCACTGGTCGTCCCATGTCGCGGTTGCCATCACAAGCTCGTTGGTCCGTGGGCTGGAACCTCTGGAGCTTGTACGTCGGTCTGATGACGTCATCCGCTTGCTTGGCCGAGGACTACGCCTCGCTCGTGCGGCAGACTCCCGGGTTGCTCGCGTATTACCGGTGTGAGTCCGCGACGGAGGCGTTGGTCGACGACGCCCAAACCGATCGCCCCGGGCGGTTCACCGGCGCGCCGACGAGTGTTGTGCCTGGCGCGACGCCCGCGCTTGGATCGGGCCTGCGGCTCGCCGATCGAGGGCATCTGCGGATTCCCGATCTCGGCACGCATGCCGCCGTCACGATCGAGCTGTGGATCAAACTGCGCAACATTCCCGTTGAAGGGATCGCGGGGGTCTATGCCGCGGAGGGCTGGGAACCCGGGCTGTTCCATTTCAATCTGTTCGGCGGGGCCGATTTCGAGTTGGCGATCAACGGCATCGGGCACTTCCCGCACAGCGAGCCCGAGACGCTGCGGCTCGATCGCTGGGCCCACATCGTCACCACGTACGACTCGACAACGGGCGAACTTCGGCTCTACCGCGATGGGCGGTTGCTGATCGATGACCTCGCCGCCCCCGCGCCGCCGCTGCGGTTGGCGGCCGGTTCCGTCGGCGCATGGATCACCGGGGGCGTGACGCGTCCGTTGGACGCCGATGTCGACGAGGTGGCGTTCTATGCGACCGCGCTGTCGCCGGCGGAAGTGCGACGGCACTATCAAGTCGCGCGCGGGGTGACCCCCCCACCGATCGATTTCGCGACCAGCATTCGTCCGCTCCTCGAAACGCGATGTTTCGGCTGCCACGGACCCGAACAAGTCGAGAGCCAGTTGCGGCTCGATGTCCGCGATTCGGTCTTGCGCGGCGGCGAGTCGGGCGAACCGGCGCTGGTGCCGTACTCGGCCGAGGAGAGCCACCTAATCGCCCTCGTCACCAGCCGCGATCCCGAACAGCGGATGCCGCCGGAAGGGGAACCGTTAACCGAGACCGAGGTCGCGCTGTTGCGCGATTGGATTGATCAAGGAGCCCACTGGCCGGCGGAGTTGGCGGGGACTTGGGTTGAGCCGGAAGTGACGACGACCCATTGGTCGTTCCAGCCGGTGACCGTCGTCGATCCCCCCGCCACGGACGATCCCTTCGTCACCACGGGGAATACCGTCGATGGCTGGATCTTCGCGGGCTTATCATCACAGGGACTGACGCCCTCCCCGGAAGCCGACCGGCGGACCTTGATCCGTCGACTCTATCTCGATGTCCATGGCTTACCGCCGACGCCCGAGGAGGTCGCGCGGTTTCTCGCCGACGAAGCCCCCACCGCGTGGGCCGAGTTGGTGGAACGGGTTCTCGCGAGCCCCCGGTATGGGGAACGGTGGGCGGTCCATTGGCTCGACGTGATCCGCTACGGCGACACCCACGGCTTCGAGGTCAACACCCCCCGCGACAACGCCTGGCCTTATCGCGATTACGTCATCCGCAGCCTCAATGACGACAAACCGTACAACCAGTTCCTGCGCGAACAACTCGCGGGGGATCGACTCGAGATGGACGCCGCGACCGGCTTCCTGACGGCGGCCCCCGCTCTCTTGCCAGGGCAAGTCGGCAAGGATCTCCCATCCATGCGGCTCGCCCGGCAGGACGAATTGCACGAGATGATCGTGTCGGTCGGGGCGGGCGTGCTGGGCCTGACGGTCGGCTGCGCCCGCTGCCATAACCACAAGTTCGATCCCATCTCGCAGCGCGACTACTACGAACTGCAGGCGATCTTCTCCGGCGTGCGGTACGGCGATCGCCCTTTACGCCGACCCGAGCAGGTTCGCCTGCAAGAGGGGGGCGTCACCCCCGCCGCGATCTTCGGCGGCACGTTCACCGCGGCGGCTCCCGTCAGCCGGCTCTATCGGGGCGATCCGATGCAGCCGCGCGAACGGGTCGCGCCCGATATCCCCGCCGTCTTCGGCACGTTGGGGCTCGACAGCACCACGCCGGAACCCGAGCGCAGGCTGAAACTCGCCGAGTGGTTGACCCGGCCCGAGCATCCTCTGACCGGTCGCGTGATCGCCAACCGGATTTGGCAGCATCACTTCGGGACG
Organism: uncultured Planctomycetaceae bacterium; assembly: GCA_964427725.1. Classification (GTDB taxonomy): domain Bacteria; phylum Planctomycetota; class Planctomycetia; order Planctomycetales; family Planctomycetaceae; genus DSVQ01. The sequence continues at coordinate 19,225 of CAYRVS010000016.1, forward strand.
GGGCTCGTGAGCACGCCGTCCGACTTTGGCGCGATGGGTCGCCCACCGTCGCATCCGGAACTGCTCGATCATCTGGCGCAGCGGTTGGTCGCGGGAGGCTGGTCGCTGAAGGGGGTCCATCGGGAGATTCTGTGCTCCAATACGTATCGACAATCGAGCGCCCCCCGGCCTGACGGCTTGGCGCGTGACGCCGCCGCCACATACCTGTGGCGCTATCCCCCCTGGCGGCTCGAGATGGAACCGATTCGTGATGCGATGCTCGCGGTCAGCGGCAAGCTCGACCTGACGATGGGAGGTCCCGGGTTCCTGGTCTTCAAGCCGAACAGCAACTACGTCCGCGTGTATGACGCCCGCGAGGAATGGGGGCCCGCGGAATGGCGGCGGATGGTTTATGCCCATCGCGTCCGCATGGCGCAAGACGGGGTCTTCGGCGCGTTCGATTGTCCCGACTCCGGCCAACCTCAGCCGAAACGGAGTCGCTCCACCACCGCGATCCAGGCGTTGAATCTGCTGAACAGCACCTTCGTCACGCAGCAGGCGGAGGCGTGCGCGGAGCGGCTGACGCGCGAAGTCCCCGCAGGACTGCCGGAACGGATCACGCGGCTGTTCGAGCTGGCGTACACGCGGCTCCCCACCGCGGACGAACACGCCGCGGCGATCGCGGTCGCGACGGACCATGGGCTTGCGAGCGTTTGCCTCGCGGTTTTCAACAGCAACGAGTTTCTGTTCGTGCCGTGAAGTCGGGCGAGATCCTCGGGGGAGCCCTATCAAGGACGACTTAGAAGACGTCCAACCGCCATTGACGCTGTCACCCGCGGCGGCGACACTGGCAGCGTGTGCCCGGGGCGACAGGGTTCCGGGGTCTCGTACCGCCAAGGATGGCTGACGACATGGGCCGCGGTTGGCGTGATCGCCTCGAATATCTCGCCTTTCGGCTCGTCGTGTGCCTGATCGACGCGTTGCCGTTTCGCGTCTCGGTGGGGCTCGCAAACGGGTTGGCGTGGCTGGTCCATTACGGACTGCCGCGGAAATGGTCGCGGTATCCGGTCAGCCGCGAGAATCTCCGCCGCGCGTTCGGCGAAGATGTCTCCGAGGCGTGGCTTGATCAGACGGTCCACCGGATGTGGATCCATCTCTTTCGGACGGTGGTCGAGCTCGTGCAGGCGCCCCGGCGGCTCCATCGGCAAACCTATCACGAGCTCTGTGAGTTCATCGATCTCTCGTACACCAACGAGGCGATCCTCTCCGGTCGGCCCGTCCTGCTGCTCGGGGGGCATTTCGGCAATTGGGAGGTGGCGAACGGGCTCTTCGGGATCTGGGGCTTTCCGTTGGGGGTGATCGCCCGCGAGATGGACAATCCGCATCTCGATCGCTGGTTCCGCCGGTATCGCGAACATTTCGGCCATCGATTGTTGCAGAAGAAAGGGGACTTCGACGCGATCCTCGCCGTGCTGCGGCGCGGGGGGAACGTCGCGTTGTTGGGGGATCAAGACGCCGGGTCGCGGGGCCTGTTCGTCGATTTCTTCGGCCATCCCGCGTCGACCTTCAAATCGATCGCGCTCCTGGCGCTCGAGTATGACGCGTTGATCATGGTCGGCGGGGCGATTCGGTTGCCTGATGATTTCTCGCAACGGCGCTGGAGTCGGTTCCTGATCGGCGCGGAAGAGGTGATCGATCCGCGCGCGGCCACCTCGGCCAATCCCGTCGGCGAATTGACGCAGCGGTTCACGTCGGCGCTCGAGCGGCTGATCCGCCGCGCCCCCGAGCAATACTTCTGGGTCCATCGGCGGTGGAAAAGCGAACCGCGCGTCCGGCAGCGTGCGCCACGGACCGAGCAACGACTCGCGGGGTGACCTCTTCGGATCTCCGGGGAAGGCCCTCCCGGGGCTTGTTGTTCGCGGTTGTTCGTTGACGATATGTTGTCAGCTCCACGCACCATCCCGCCTCCATCCGCCCCCTTGCCGAGACCAGCCGCATGACGAGTCGCGTCGGTTGGGTCATCGCGGGGTTGTCGCTCGCGACGCTTGGTCTCTTGTGGGGGACCACGCTGCCGCTGGGGATTCCCGGCGAGTGGGTTTGGGTGCGGCATCCCGCCGACGCGCAGACCCCGTGGGATCTCCTCGTCGCGGCGGTCTGGGGGGGGATCTATCTCGGTTTTCTGATCGCCGGGGAAGGACGCTTGGCGCGCGTGCAAACCAGCCGCCTCGAAATCGAAGCGTGGCTGCTGGGGCTGGTGATCTTCTCGTTCGGCTGGATTTGGGCGGTGCAAGAGACCGCCCCCTCGGCGGGGCAACTCGCGAAGGGTCCGTTCGTCCTCTTTTACCCGAGTTCCTCGGGCTACTTCAGCAAGGTCCGGTGGGAGCAGCCGGAAGTCGGGCCGTTTCTGGCGGAGTATGAAGCGCTGATGGCCGAGGGGGACGTGCTCCATGTGGGGACCCATCCGCCCGGCCTGTTCCTCGTCTTTCATGGACTCTTCGCGCTGCGGCGCGCGTGGCCCGCGGGAGTCGGTTGGATCGCCGAGGCGCAGCCCGAATCGTACCGGGAAGCGCTGCGGGTCGTCCGGGAGAACACGGCCCTTAGCCCCTTTCCCGCATCCGAAACGGACGGCGAGATCCTGTGGCTGGCGACGTTGTTGGTGATGGCGCTGTCGGCGGCGACCGTCTGGCCGCTCTATCGAGTGTTGCGTTGGACGTGGTCCCCCTCATGGGCCTGGTGGTTCGCGGGACTTTGGCCCATGGTCCCCGCCGCGATCATCTTCATTCCCAAGTCCGACGCCGCCTATCCCTGCCTCGCGACGCTGTTCGTCTGGGCGGCGGTTGGTTCATGGCGACAGCGCTCCGTAGTCGGCGCGTTCGCCGCGGGGCTGCTGGCGTGGCTGGGGCTGATGGCCAGTCTCGCCTTCCTGCCGGTCGATCTCTTCGTGGTCGCGTATCTGCTTGGATCGTTGATCCATCCCGCGCGCCGACTCCCCGGCCGTTCCGAGGTGGCTTGGCTCATCGGCGCGGTGCTGGGCTTCGCGCTCCCCATCGTGACCATGGCGGTCGGCGGGGGGATCAATCTGCTGACCGTGTGGGTCTGGAACTACCGCAATCACGCCGGGTTCTACGCCCACTACACCCGCACATGGTGGAAGTGGCTGCTGGTCAATCCGCTGGAACTGCTGTTCGCGGTCGGCGCGCCGATCATGCTCCTCGCGGTCGTCGGCGGATGGTCGCTGTGGCGAAACGTCATGGCGAAGCCGAACCCGCTCGAACCCGCAGGCCTGCGGTCCCTCCCCGCCGGCGTGATCCGAGCCGCCTGCTGTGGGCTGGCGATCGGCGCGATCCTCTGGCTTTCGGGCAAGAACTCCGGGGAGGCGGCCCGGTTGTGGATTCTCTTTTTCCCCGGCGTGCTGTGGCTGGCGACGTTCGGCTTCCGTGCCGCCGACCGCGCCGCCACCCCCCCGTGGCGGGTCATGGTGATGCTTATGACGATTCAAATGATCGTCGCGATTTTGACGATTCACCGGGTCGGCGGGTTCCATTTCGAGACCCCCGCCTGACCGATACGTGTCGTCATCGATGCAGCGTGCACGGCGGACACGAAGTCGTCCGACGCATCCTTCCGCCATCCCTTGGGCTCGATCTGGCGCGGGAATGCGACCGAAAGGCCCGTTGTCGCGCCTGATTGCTCGTGTGCCACTGGCTCCGCCAGTGGGATTCAGGTGGGATCCTCGTCGGGAAAGACCACTGGCGTAGCCGGTGGCACACGATTCTCTCTGCCACAGCAGCTGGCTCGCCGGACCCTATCCCCATGTTGGTCAGCCCCTCAGCGACGATCCTTCGCCGATCGGGAGCCTTCCTCTACGGGCTCTGCGCGATCCTGCTCGGGTGCGCCGCCGAAGAGGAAGTGATCCGCGAGATCGTTCGACCGGACGAAGTGATTCAGCGATCCGATTGGGCGAAGTTCGTCAAGGTGGTCGACCAACTCCCCGAACCCAAGCTGCGGGAAATCCCCGCCGTGCGGCCCCCTTTGCCGCAATGGCAGGAGGCCCGGACACTCCCCGTCGATGAATTGGCGACCGAAGAGCGGCAAATGCTGATCGACGCCTGGGAACCGGAACGACTGATCGCCCCCTTTACGCGGCTGCGCGGCCTCACGCGGTTGCTGCGGCGCGAAGAGCTCAGCCTCGAACAGTTCGTCGGCATGTTGACGGCGATCGGCGTCGCCCGGCAGCGCGCCACCTTGGGCGAGGAGTATCCGTTCGACGAGATTCTCCGCCGGGGCGAACTCGCCGTGACGCAGTTGTTGAAGGACAATCGGCTGTTCGCCTCGTTGTCGATCGAGGAACGTCATCGGGTGCTCGACGACGCCGTCTGGCTCCATCGGGTCGATCGGGCGCAACGACTGCAGCAAGTACCGTCCGAGAATCTACACCTGCTCGAGCAGCACGCGGAATGGCTGAAGCGGCACTTGCCCGCGGGGTACTACGAACACCCCTTCGCCGATGCGACCGACCTGCTGGAGGAGCAGGGGCTCCCCTTCATCGAGCTGCCGGAATCGGGGAGCGACGCCGACCTGGAGTGGCACCCCAGCGACGCCATCGCCGGGCGTTGAAAGTCGCCGAGCTCAGAGTGGCCCGGGATCCTTCGTCGCAATCTGCGCATCATGGAATCACCGAGCCACGGTCGCCGCCTGCCAGGCGCGGGCCGCGCCGGGATACGGGCGGAAGAGTTGCGAGGTCGCGGGCCGTTTGGGCGTTTGCGCGTCGCGCGGCATCGGGACTTGCTGGTCGGGAATCGGAATCTGCTCCGCCGGCGGCGTCCCCGGAATCACCGCGCCGGGGTGGCTCATGGGAGTCGGCGCGGGACTGTTCGGGGCGGGGTTTTGCGGCAATGGCGTGGGGGTCGGACCCATGGGCGCGGGACCGATCGGCTTGGCCTGAATCCGGTTGGGATCGGCTTCGGGCAGCGGCGTCGGCCGCGCTTGGAAGTCATCGGTCGGTGGCGAAATCTGGCCCGACGGCATGCCGGGAGTGAATTCCTCGCCACAGCAACCCGGGGTCATCTCGGGGGCATAGAACGCCTCATTGTCCGAATACACATCGCCCAGCATCGGCTGGTCCCAGCCATACGAGCCCATCGGCATGGGGTCCATCGGCATCGGGGCATAGCCGTGCATCGGCATCGGACCGTGCTTCCAGAACTTCCACGCCTTGGGTTCTTTGTGGGGCTTCGGCGCGAAGAGGGGGGGATGCGATTTCGGCTTCCCCCAGCGGTTGACCCACATCGGCTGAGGGCCATATCCCAACACCGGATCGACCATCGGGCCCATCATCGGCTCGGCGAAGTACGGGTCGGCGAGCATCGGATCGGCATCGCCCACTTGGGGCGCGAACGCGGCCTCTTGACCACAGCAGCCGGGCTCGCCCCACGGGCCCTGCGCCCAGCCGACTTGAGTCCATCCGCCGCACAAGACCAAACCCGTGCCGAAAGACCGGCCGAGCACCCGCAAAGTCCGCGCCATCATCGCCGACATCCCCTTCGGAAGTCTCCGCCGCAAGGACCATGCCCCGCGACCGCTCCCTCCCCATCATCGGCAGCAGACGCGACACGACTCGATGCGATCGGGAGAGGGTGGAGGGTTGATGGTCGAAGGTTGAGGGTCAGACAGGATCCAGGCATGCGCTGCGACAGGTCGTTTCTTACCTTCGACCTTCAACCCTCCACCTTCGACCCTCACGGCGTCCCCCCCGCCGTCGAGACCGCGTCGACCCGCAGCTCGTTCGTGTCCGGGAAGAATTCGCCTCGCTGGAACTGATTTGGCGGACTCTCGACTCCCGGCGTCACGTTTTGCCAGAACCGGATGTTGTACTTCCCCATCGCCCGAATGACGTACGACTGCCGCGCCTCGTCGTACACGATCTGATCGGCCGACGCCGCGAAACCCTCCCCCTCCAGCCAGGCGTTCCCTTCCCCGGAAAGCTGAATCATCGCCTTCCGTTCGTCGGTCTTCGGCAACTGCTTGATCTGCAGTTGATCGCACGACAGGAAGCCCCCCGACTTCGGCAACGGATCCCGCGTCAGAATCTGGTTCGGCAGCGGCACCGGACCATGCAGAATCTCGACGCGTTCCTTGAAGACCGCGTGCCGGTGCTCCATTTGCCCCGACATTTCCCCGTCGAACTTTACCCGCGTGTAGTTCCATTCCGACGTGTCGGCCTTGATCGGACTGTTCGCCGCCGCCGTTTGCCGCGGCACCAGCGTCGTGTTGGTCCCATCGCGCCGTTGCCACATCTGCATCACGCCGGGACCTTGCGCATGGGTCTCGCCGGTCTGTTGATTGAGGCTCAACTCCCAGACTTCGGCGGTCTGCGTTTCGATGAGTTTGTTCCCCTCGTACTGCCGATTGTTGAGGACCACATGATCACGGCAGGTGATGTCCCGAATTTGAATTCGACGTTCGCGGGACGGCGGCGCGTCGAACCGCACGCGCTCGGTCAGCGTCACCAGCATCGTTTCGCAGCTCAGGCGGCGATGTTCGAGGACCGCCGTCACCTGTCCATGGAAACTCGCGAGGACGCCGTCGAACGACATCCGCTCGTTCCAGGTGATCGTCAGCGTCCCCGGCGTGGCGAGGGGTTGGCCATCGAGATCCTGCTTCACCGGCAGCTTCATCGTCCCCGGGCCCTGCACGCGGTAGATGTTATCGGCCCGTTCGAGCCGCATCTGACCCCCCTCGAGCTGCATCTCGGGATCCCGCACGATCGCGGGGTTCCCTTCCAGCACCAGAACCTGATCTTCGCCCCCATGATTGACGAGATGCGCCCCTTCGGTCTCGATCGTCACCGGCGTCTCGGCCCCTGCCGTCTTCCGCTTGATGACCGCGCGACCCTGAACCCACGCCTCCGCGATGTCGGGATTCCGGCCGAAACTTGGCCGCAACCGAATCACGATCCGTTCCCCATGGGCGACGATCGGCTCGTCGGTCGCGGTCGGCTTCACGGCATCGTCTGGTGACTCACCGGCCTTCTGCTTAGGCTTCGTCGTTCGTGAGACCTGGCTGATCGGGGGTCGTGGTTCCGCAGCTTGATCAAGCCACGCCTCGACCTGTTGACCGTTCGCCTCGAGCTGCGGACTCACCAGCACCACGTCTCTGTGCGCCTCGAACCGCTGCAATTGCATCCCCCGCAGGTTCCACGTCACGTCGGCGGTGGCGCCCGCCTTGCTCGGAGCGGCATTCGCGGGGGCTTCCTTTTCAGCAGGCGATTTCTGTTGCAGCCAGACGCGGATCAACTCGG
>CAYRVS010000016.1:26513-51912 GCA_964427725.1 uncultured Planctomycetaceae bacterium
CGACTCCAGCGGCTGACGGAACGACGCCGTATCGACCAGTTCGATCAGATCGATCCCCGTGTCCGGGTCGGCGACATGCTCCAACCGGGTCCGCCAGTCGGCCGCGAACATCACCCGTTGCGTCCCCTCCTCGCGTTGTACCAACCACCCCGCGCCGCGGCACAACGTTCCCAGCAGCCGGTTTTCGGCCCCCAACCGGGCCGTCACTTCAGGACATTCCAAGAGCGGTTGTCCGAACCGTTTGAGCTTCACCCCCACGGGATGCGACAACCGCACCTCGCGCCGTTCGCCGTCATACACCACCGTCGCCGCCAGCGCCTCCACCTGCTCCTTCGACGACGCCAGCCGCACGTGGTTCGGCGTGGTCGCGTCCTCCTCGGTCACCGCCGCGTCGGCCTGCAGCCATAAGAACTTCAACCGCGTGTGGACCCGCTGATACCCCTCGGGTTGCCCCGGTTCGGGCGTGAGCTGCACGGGTTGATCGGGCTCCCCCGTCGCGAACTGCACCGCCAGCCGATCACATTCGATCGAGTCGAAGGTCGTCGCCGACGTCGGCCGATAGGCGACCACGTCCTCTTCATACGTCGCCCGCTGCTGCACCACGTCGAAGTCGAAACTCCCGGCGCAGCGGATCTTCAAAGGCAACGGCTCCCCTTGCTGCTTCAGCAGCAGTTCCATTTTGACGTTGCGACTGAGCCGCACGTTGCGCACGCCGAAGATATGGGGCCGCTCGTCCCCCGGCGGCCCGTCCTGCGGAATCAGGCCGACCTGCAGGATGTCGGCGCTGCCGCTGTTTCCCGCGTACTGATACCGCACAGGATGATCGCTCCAGAGCGCTTCCGCCGCCTCGGAGAAGTAGAAGTTCCGCCCATCGAGCATCAGCCCATTCGGCCCCGAGACCTGCGCGCGACCCTCCAGCGATGCATGGACCAGCCGCCCGGGATTCGGGTTCGGCAGTTCCAACGTCCCTTGAAACTTCACCACCGCCGATTCGCTGACCACCGTCACCGCTTCTTCTTCGCCGGTCTTGCGGTTCTTCGACAGCCAGATCATCGCGAAGGGCTGCAACCGAATCCGCTGCTCGGTCCCTTCGGGAGTCCACTCATTCGCGTAGACATACGCCTGCCGCGTCTTCAGGTGATACTTCGCGTTCGCCGCCCATTCCTGCTGCGGCAGATACGCCTTCGCGATCCGCACGTTCTCGACCGGTCGCGGCGGCGCGTTGATCGGACCCGAAGGCCCCGGATCGACCGACAGCGTCGGCAGCACCATCAGCGGCGGCACCAGGACGGCGTAGACCCCGTACGCCCCCGTCAAACACAGGCAGACCGCGGCGGTCAGCAGCAACCGAGTCACCATCCGCGGCCGCCTACCCTTCACCGCCGGCGGGGACCAGACCAATCACGTCGGTGATGTCGAGCAGCCCCACCGGCCGACCTTGTGCATCGATCACCGGCAACTCGCTGATGTGCCGCGAACCCAGCAGTTGCACCGCCTCGCCCAAAATCGCCTCGGGCGAAATCGTCAGCGGCCTGGCGGTCATCACCTCGGCGATGGGGCGATCGAGTTGTTCATCGCGCCGCCGCTCGAGCAGCCGCGCCAAATCACTGTCGGTGAAGAGCCCGGCGAGTCGGCCGTCGTCATCCACCAGCATCACCGCGCCGGTCCGCCGGCCGGGTCGACACAGCGTCGTCAAGACTTCACGGACCGTCGCCCCTTGCGACGCGATCCGCAGTTCGTCCCCTTGTCGCATCACCGACGCCACCGAGGAGAGTTTGCGACCCAGCGATCCGCCGGGATGGAGCCGGCCAAACTGCTGCGGCGTGAAGCCGCGCGTCTCGGCGACGACGATCAGCGTGTAGATCTCGGTGGTCGCCGTATCATTAAAAAAGGTCGTGCCCGCGGTGGTGAAGGTGCCGCCGGCGATCAGGTCGCCGTTGGGGACCCCAAGCAGACGGCGACCGTCGCCTGCGCGCCCAGCGAGCTCCGGGCCGACGCGGTGATCGCCAACAGCGGCACCCCGGCTTCGCGGATGGGGGGAATCAGCCGCAAGACCTCTTCGGTTTCGCCGCTGTTGGAGAGGGCCAGCAGCAGATCGTCGGCTCCCAGGCAACCGAGATCGCCGTGATACGCTTCGGTTGGATGGAGAAAGAACGACCGGGTGCCGGTGGAACAGAAGGTCGCCACCAGCTTCTGGCCGATCAGCCCCGCCTTGCCGACGCCGGTGACGATCACGCAGCCGCGACAGGCGGCGAGGAGGTCGACGGCGGCGCAGAAATCGGCGTCGAGGGTCCGCGCCAAGTCCAGCAGCGCCTGCCCTTCGTGCTGCACCACCGCGCGTGCCGCGCGCAATTGCTCAAACCGCGAATAAGGAACGACCGCCGCCGGCACCATGTCCCGCCTCCTTGCCGGACCACCCCGCGCGAAGGACCGCGCCGGGTCGGGAAAGATAGCCGCCAAAGGGCCCGGCGGTCAATCGCGGTTTCGGCGCGCCGCATAGACGCTCTCAGGCGGTAACTTGCGATCCGTCAAGGAATTACAACCAGCATGATCGCGGCCCACCCGAGCCGTTGCGCAGTGCGCCGCGCCGCATCTCAAGAGCCGCCGCGTGTCGCGGCGGTGTCTTTCGATGCCCATGACATGTGGGTGCCGGGTGGCCTCGGTGGCCCGCAGACGGACCACCGGGCTCGCGACAGCGACAAGTGGGATCGATGTGCGAGTGTCTCTGGGGATTCATCGCATACGTCTTGCGGCTGCGCCGCCCAGATAGACCTGCGGTCAATCTGGGCCACCAACGCAACAAAATTGACAAGTCCATGCCGCACCGCAAATCTGTTGTATGATTCGCCCCACCTTCGGAGATCGAATACCTGTTAGGCGTCCAATGAACACCAACGCTGACCGCTGGGAACGTTTTCTCGATCCGGAGGTGATTCAGCCATCACTCTTCTTGGCCACCATGTTCATCACCACATTCGAGATTCTTAAGGACTCGATTGTCGATCGCGTACGCGAATTCTATTCCACCGAATGCGGTGTGAATGGACCAACTGAAGGGCCTAGCTATCTGCAAGAGGTTGCGTCTAGGAACAAGAGCGCCTTGTATGCGTCGCTTGACTGGCTGCGCGAACACGGCGCAGTTGACGCCGCCGACCTTGAGTCTTTTGAACACCTCAAGAAGACCAGAAACCTACTCGCGCACAAGCTCTTCGCTGTCGTAACCGGCCAAGCCGAATCGGACCATTCCACGCAGTTCCCTGTTCTGGTCACCTTGTTGCGCAAGGTCGAAGTCTGGTGGGTCGTCAACGTCGAGATTCCGATCAATCCGGACTTTGCAGACCAAGATATTGATGAAGCAGGCATAGTCCCCGGAGCAGTTCTGTCACTCCAGATGCTCATCGAGGTGGCATCAGGAAACACTGAATTGCTCGAGTATTGGCGAAAGGCTGGCAAGCATGGCCGCAAGGAGGCCTAACCGCTCGTTGCAACCGACCTGCCACTGCGGGCATCAACCACTTCCTCGTTCGTGTGAACACAAGCCTTCGTGGGTGACCCCAAATGCCCGTCCACTGTCTACCGGAGTCGCGACAGCGACAAGATACCTTGGATCGACGTTCGACAGTCTCCGGGGATCCAGCGCATGTGTCTTGCGGCTGCGCCGCCCAAGTCGACCTGCGGTCATCCTGGGCTACTCGCCGCCGGATTACCTTGGATGTCAGGCGCGCCGGTCAATTCGTCGGCATGCCGCGCGCGATCGCCGGGAACGCCAGCAGGACTTGCTTGTCCGCGGTGTAGAGCGGCAGTCCCCGGCGCTCGGCCACTTCCACAAACTCGCAGTCATAGGTCGTGCAGCCGCTGATTTCGGCAAGTTGCATGACAAGCCGCGGATCGGGTGTGGTGTCCGCGCGCCTCATCACCTCTTCCGCCAGTTCCAGCAACGAGAGCGCTGTCGCCAAGTCCAATCGCGACGCCCGACGCGCCAGGTTCAAGACACTCCGGAACTCGCTCCTCCAAAGCGGTGGCGCGATCCAGTCGCCATCCATCGAGCGAAGCTGGTCGGCCGCGCCACTGTAGGGGCTGGGCAGTAAGAGGTAGGCCACGACGTTGGTGTCCACCGCGATCATGGACGCCCTTCGTGGCGCGCTTGATCCAAGAACTCGGGCGTGGCCCAAACCCCGCGGCCCTGAAGCTCCACTCGGAGCTGCCGAATCCGTTCAAGCTGCTCCGTCGGATTGCCGCTCGCAGGGAGCAGAACGCTTTCCAAGCAAACAATCGCTTCGCTGTTCAAGCTACGACGGTGCTCTTCCGCCGAGCGCTTCAAACGCTCATAAACATCGTCAGGCACGTTCTTGAGAGTCAGGTTCGTAGGCATGTCGACTCCAGATGGTTCCATAATGGTCCACAACGCAACCGTCGTCAAGACGCGCCGAGCTCCTCGCTCAAGCTGACCCGCTACGGCTTGACCTCGACGGTTACTCGGCGCCATGGGAACTTGATGTTCCAGACTCGGCCTACGCGCGGGTCTCGCAGGGACACACCGGAATCATGATCGCCGAGTGGGTGGCCCCGGATGCCCGTCCGCGGGCTATCGAAGTCGCGGCAACCGCAGGATTCTTGGATCGATGTTCGCGTGTCTCTGCGAACCCAGCCCATGCGTCTTGTGGCTTCGCCGCCCACGCAGACCTACGGTCAACCTGGGCCACCCATGACGTCATCCGCGACGAACCCCGCAGGCGAGGGCCTGTCCTACGAACGACTGAGGTTTGCGCAATTCCTCTTCGACCGCCCACGGCACGCCTTCGAGGACGCAGTCGCGATCGACCGTTCCCTGATGCTCGACATCGTACCGCCCGTCGGCTTTGCCCCCCGTCAGGAGACACACGCACGGTTCGTCTTCGCCGGGACGGGCGAGGCCGAGCCTGTCGGGATTGGTCGGCGAGTCATCCCACAGGTCGAATGCCTTCGCGCCGTACCGTCGGCGAAGTTGCGAGACAACCTCGCGGATGGCCGGGCGCTTGGACTCCGGCATGCTACGCGTCCACGGCTTCAGGTTGAACGGTTTGGATCGTTACGGACGGTGACGGATGAACGCCGGGACCGTTGACCGTTCGTCGTGAGTGGCCACGATGGGTGATGCCGCGTCGGTGGTTCCCGGCGTTACACAAGACCGCTCAACTCGACGAGCAACCGTTCCAACTGAATCCGTTCGTCGAGGGGGCTCAGCCCCTTCAGGCCCGCGTCGGTGGTGACGAGGGCTTGGATGATCCGCTTCGCCTTGGCCCCGCCGATCCGCCGCAGATACGCCTCGGCCCGCGAAAGATCCCCCGGAAAGACCCCCGCGTCGCGGAGCGCCTGCGGCAACGGGATCCGCCGCGCCATCTCGGTCGCCAGCGCCAGTTTGCGAAAGACGAAGCCGATCCCCCCCAAGAGCTTCTGCGGCGCTTCGCCGTCCTCGAGCAGTTGCCCCAACGCTTCGAGTCCGTCCGCCAACCGGTCCTCGCGCACCGCGTCGGTCATGGCCCAGGTCGTCTCGGTCCGCCAGCCCCCCACCATGCCGCGGACGTCCTCGAGCGCGATCCGCTTACGGTCGCCCACATACGTGCTCAGCTTCGCCAATTCCGTATCGAGCAGCCCCGGCTCGTCGCCGATCAGTTCGATGAGCAGCCCCGCCGCGTCCCGGTCGAGTTTCACGCCATACCCGTCGGCGGCTTGCGCATGCAGCCAGCGCGAAAGTTCGGCCCCCTTCAGCGGACTCGCCTCGACGTCGAGCCCCGTCTTCGCCAATTGTTTGGCGAGCCGCGTCGTCTTCTGCCAAGTGGCGACATCCAGCACCAGCACCGACTTCTTCGCGGGCGCCTCGGCGTACTTTTCCAATCCCGCGCGATGTTTCGAGACGAAGTCGTCCGCCTCCTCGACGACGACCAGCCGACGGTCCCCCCACATCGAGACCGTCCGCAACTCATCGGTGACCGTTTGCAGGTCGGCCTCTTTCCCCGTGAACCGCGTCAGCGAGGTCTCGTCGTCGCCGATCACCACGGCGCGCAGCTTCCCCAGCACCTGCGACTTGAAATGCCGTTGCGTCCCATAGAGGGCCACGATGCCGGGAATGTCGGGATCGGCGGCTTTCAGGAACTCGACGGCATGCATGGTCGGGAAATCCGAAGCCCGAAATCCGAAGGAAATCTCAATCAACAAGCACGAAACAGGACCCGAAGATGACGCCGTTTTCTTCTTGGAGATTAGCCAAGTAGGGTGCGTCTTGACGCACCAAGCGGCGGTCGCCCATCACCTAATACTCGTGCGCTTCCTCTTCGCTCGCCGCGAAGGTCTGGAAGCTCGACTTTTTCACCTGCCGGATCACCCGATTGTCGACTTCCGCCTTCAATTTGGCGATGGCGTCGGCGATGGGGAGCGCGCCCAGTTCACCGTCGATCCGATCGCGAAGCGAGACGGTCCGTTGTTCCGCGTCCCGACCGCCGACCACCAGCATGTAGGGGATGAGTTCGACCTGCGCGTCGCGCACCTTCGCGTTGATCTTCGCGCTGCGGAGATCGCGGCTCACGCGGAAGCCGGCGGCGCGGAACTCCTGTTCGACCTCGCGGGCGTAGTCCTCGAACTTCTCGCCGATCGACATCACGCGGCACTGTTCGGGAGCCAGCCACAGCGGGAAGGCTCCGGCGAAGTGCTCGATCAGCATGCCGGTGAAGCGTTCCATCGACCCGAAGGGGGCGCGATGGATCATCACCGGGCGATGGGCCACGTTGTCCGACCCGATGTATTCCAGCTCGAACCGCGCGGGCAGATTGAAGTCGAGCTGCACGGTCCCCAGCTGCCATTCGCGGCCGATGGCGTCGCGGACCATGAAGTCGGCCTTCGGCCCATAGAACGCCGCCTCCCCCTCACAGGCGGAGAACGGCAGCCCCATCTCGCCCAGCACTTTGCGCAGCGTGGCTTCCGCCTTCTGCCAGACTTCGTCCCCACCCACGTATTTGTCGCTCTTGGGATCACGCAGCGACAGTTGAATGCGGTAATCGTCGAGGCCGACGCTCCCCAGCACGAACCGTACGAGTTCGAGGGTGTCGCGAAACTCCTGCTCGACCTGCTCTTCGGTGCAGAAGAGATGGGCGTCGTCCTGGGTCAGGCCGCGGACCCGCAGCATCCCGTTCAGTTCGCCCGACTGCTCATGCCGATAGACGGTCCCGAATTCGGCGAGCCGCACCGGGAGATCGCGATAACTGCGCGGCTGCGCCTTGTAGATCTGCACGTGATGCGGGCAGTTCATCGGCTTGAGGAGGTACCGCTCCTGCGACTTCTCCCACCCGCGCAGGACCTCGATCTTCCGTTCGACCGAGCCCGCCTGGGGATAGTCGCGCACATCGACGTTCATCAATGCCGCGGTCCCCAGCAGATGACGCTCCTGCTCGGGACTGAGTTGCGATTCGCGCAGCTTGCGGATCCACCAGTCGACAAGCTGACCGCCGTCGTGGCCGAACAACGGAGCGAACTGCGAGTCGCGATAGTAGGGGAAATGGCCGCTGGTCTCGTACATCTCGACCCGGCCGATGTGCGGGGTGTAAACCGGCTGATACCCGCGCTTGAGCAACTCCCGCTTGATGAACTCCTCGAGGATCACGCGGACGGTCGCCCCCTTGGGCATCCACAGACATAGCCCCTGGCCGACATCGTGGCTGATGGTGAAGAGCCCGAGTTGCTTGCCGAGGACGCGATGGTCGCGGCGTTTCGCCTCGTTGACCTGTTCGAGGTACCCGTCCAGATCCTTCTGCGAAAACCACGCGGTCCCATACAGCCGTTGCAGCGGTTTCCCCGAGACGTCCCCCTTCCAATGCGCCCCGGCGATCGACAGCAGCTTGAACGCCTTGATCCGCTTCGCGTCGGGAATATGCGGACCACGACACAGGTCGACGAACTCCCCTTGGCGATAGAAGCTGACCGATTCGTGGGCGGCGAGACCGGTCTGGATATGCTCGACCTTCAGCTGTTGCGCCATCCCGCCGAGCAACTCAACCGCTTCGTTCCGATCGCAGAGGAACCGCTCGAACGGTTCCCCTTCCGCGATGATCTTCGCCATCTCCGCCTCGATCCGCGGGAAGTCGTCCTCGCTGATCGCATGCGGCAGGGCCATGTCGTAGTAGAAGCCATGCCCGGTGGTTGGACCGAACGCCAGCTCGACGTTCGGGAAGCACCGCATCACCGCGCGGGCCATGATGTGGGCGCACGAATGCCGCAGAATCCCCAGCGACTGCGGATCCTTCTCGGTGAGGATCTTCACGGGAATCGGCCGCTCGGTGGTGACCTCGGCGAGGGGCTTCATCACGTCGATCACGGTCGTGCCGACGACGGCCCCCAGCGCGGACTGCGCGAGTCGCGGACTGATCTTCGCGGCGACTTCCAGCGCGGTCGCCTGATCACCGAATTCGTGGGTCGACCCATCGGGCAAAACAACGGAAAGCATGCAACGCGGACCTTCGAAAACCAGTCGTCGAACGACGCAAGCGGCGCGACGATTCCGAGCCCCGATGCGGCGGCAAGGTTCACGCGCCGTCTTGTCCAGGCCCACGGAATTCGTCGGAACTCCACGCCGGAAAGACACTTACGCCGGTTTTGGCTTATACCGCGACGCCCTTCGCAGCGTCAATGACACGCCTGGGACCCGCGGTGATGGATCCGTTCGGGCTGATCGAACTCGAACAACCGCCGACGCTGGGTGACCGAAAACGTCACTCAGCGCACCTACTGCGCATCATCGCGAATTCTGCGAGTTCCGGTCATGAACGGTCCATGCAAGACGTTTGTCAGCCTGCAAGCTCGTTCTCGTGGATTCTCGGTTCGTTCCGGAGGCCTGTCAGCCTCCGACAAGGGTCGTATTCGCGACCAGATTTCTTGGATCGATCCCAAGCGTTCCGGAGGGGTCGCGCCCATGACCCTTGTGGCGGCGCCACCCAGGTGGGCCAGCGGCCAACCTGGGTCACCCTACGCCACGACACGAACCAGGCGGCCTGTCGATCCGGCCCGACACGACTGTACGATACCCAGTCGGTCGCCATCGCCGAACCGAGAGTGATCATCGAGCCGTCGTAACCAAGAGTCGCCACCGACCGCGTCAACCGTCGATCAGCAGAAACCACACTTCATGAAACCCGCTTCGATCCTGACGGCCACGCTGTTCGCGGTCTTGTTGCTCGCGCCCCATTCGGTCTTGGCGCAGCCCAAACCGCTGAAGGTCTTCGTGCTGGCTGGGCAGTCCAACATGGAGGGGCACGCCAAGGTCGAGACGTTCGACTACCTCGGCGACGACCCGCTGACGGCTCCGCTGCTCAAGTTGATGCGCGGCCCGGACGGCAAACCCACCGTATGCGACGGCGTATGGATTTCGTATTTCACCGGCTCGGGCGATGCGAACGGCGAAGGGTCCGGCCAGCTGACGGCGGGGTACGGTGCGCGCCACGATCCCCAAATAGACGGCGGCAAGATCGGGCCGGAATTCACGTTCGGCCTGACGATGGACGCGGCGTTCGACGAACCGGTCCTCATCATCAAAACCGCCTGGGGCGGAAAGTCGCTGCATACCGACTTCCGCCCGCCGAGCGCCGGGCCGTACGTGCTGAGCGCCTGGCAGCAAGCGCACTATCCCAAGCAGACGGGCCACGGCATTCCCAAAGACTTCGAGCAATGGAAAGCCGACAAAATCCAAGAAACCGGCGTCTACTACCGATTGATGATCGAGCACGTGCGACGCGTGCTGGCGGACCCGCAACGCGTCTGCCCGGTGTACGACCCCGCGGCCGGCTACGAGCTCGCGGGTTTCGTGTGGCTGCAGGGTTGGAATGATCTGGTCGACGGCCACACCTACCCGGAGCATGGCCAGCCCGGCCGGTTTGATCTTTACAGCGAGCTGCTGACACATTTCATCCGCGACGTTCGCCGCGATTTGTCCGCCCCCGCGATGCCGTTCGTGATCGGTGTGTTGGGGGTCGACGGGCTCAAGCCGAATCCGGAGACCGCGACGTTTCGCAAGGCGATGGCCGCGCCGGCGGCGCTGCCGGAGTTTCGGGGGACCGTGACGGCCGTCGAGACCGCGCCGTTCTGGTCGGAGGAGCTCGGAGCCATCGCGAACAAGTACGACGAAGTCCGCCAAATGAGCTATTTCCTCGAATCCCGGCACAAAGATCACGCGAACGCCGACGGTCGGATGACGGCCGACCAGCAGCGCGACTATCTGAAGACGTTGGAAGCGAACCTGATTTCGCCCGCGGAGGTCGCCTTGTGGAAGCGCGGCGCCTCCAATGCCGGATATCACTATCTGGGTTGCGCCAAAACGTTCGCCCTGATGGGCCGCGCCTTTGCCGAGGCCACGCTCACGCTGCGCGAGAACCGGTCGCGCTGAAGTCCGGTCGCCCAGACGCGGGCTTCGGCGTCTGGCTTGACCAGGGGGCTGTTGGATCATGTCGAATGCATGGATCATCAGCCTCGATGGAACCCAGTCACCCATGGGGTCTCTGGTCCACCCGGCCGTTGACATGCTGGTTGGCCACCGTGCGATCATGGCGCCCATCGAAGGATGACCGACGGGGCGTTTCACATGATTTTCACGAAATGCATGGTAAGATTTTCAAGATTCCGCTTTAAGATTAACCGTTCAATATGGGGGTGGACTGACGACTCTCCCAGTGGCGGCGGCAATCTCACGGAAAAAGGCAACCACATGCAGGCCAGAACTCGCGTTACGATGCTGATTTGCATCATGGGCTTCACCGTCAATGGCTGCGGCGGATACTCCGCAGGCACCAACGTTCCTTGTACCGTGAGCGCCATGGTCTTGCACTCGTTGAATCCCCGGTCGGTCGTCGTCCGCGGAGTGGAGTACGACTATATCGTGCCGGTCTATCAGTCGAATGACGATGAGGATGAGTATCGCTTCTGCTCCGCGCATCTCTTCGACTTTCGGGTTGGCCTTGATTACACCCTGTACGTCTTGGATGCGGCTCCCAATGATCCGCGGATTCAGCCAAGTCCCATTGAAACGCGGCGACTCATCTGGCCGGGTGTGACGACCATTCACGTCGAATCCGTGAACGACTATCCCGGCGAGGAGATTTATCATCTGGGGTCCATCCCCGTTCCCTAAAGATCGATCATCTCCGCGTGACTGTTGTCGCAGTCACATCGACTCTTGGACGCATGGTTGATTCAGGCGCAACGGACGATATGGGGTGTGGGTGGCCGATGCGACCGCGATCGATGCAGCCCGCTTGCGAGTGTATGCCTGTTACCAGGGACGGCCTGCCGAGGCGCGGCCTCACGGTCATCGAAGTGCTCGTGGTGTGTGGGATTCTGGGCTTGCTGCTCGCCTTGTTGCTCCCGGCGGTCCAAGAGACACGCACCACGGCCCGGCGATTGGAATGCTTGAACAATCTCAAACAGATCGGACTGGCGATTCATCAGTATCATGACGCCCATGCGGTCCTGCCGGGATTCGATACGCGGCCGCTCTACGCGATACTCCCTTCGCTGGGGCTTCCCCACCTCAGCGACGATCGACCCCCTCCGCCCATCCGGGTACCAACGCTGATTTGTCCGGCGGATGGATCACCCGGACATCAGTACGCGCCGTCCAATTACGCCATGAACCGTGGCAGTCGATTTCTGACGATGAACGGAGCCGCCCGAGGGCCGTTCGGGCCTTGGCGGTTCCGCGATTTTGCGGATGGGTTATCACAGACGGCCATGTTTTGCGAACTGCGCTCGTTTCCGGAGTTTATTGACCGGGATCACTACGAGTCGATCTGTGACCGCGAGCCGCATCGTTGTGTCTGGCATTTGGGGCGGAATTATCAGCTTGGAGAAGAGGCTGACTTCGGGCAGGACTGTCTCAACCCAGGACTAAGGACGGCCGTATGGCCTGCCTTTCATGCGCCGATATTTTCGGTGTATGTGATTCCCGGCGCGGTGTATGATCATATTCTTCCCCCGAATTCTCCCGGATGTTTCGCCAGGCTCCCGAACGGGAATACTTACTCAGAGCCCGCCAGCAGCAGGCATCATGATGGCGTGAACCTGCTGCTCGGCGACGGACACGCGCGATTCGTCTCGAATGGAATCGACCGCTTGATTTGGATGGCGTTGGGAAGTCGCGATGGCGGCGAAAGCATCTCGGACTTCTAGCGATGCACCTGAGCGGCGTGCCACTGCGGCCCGACACGCCTGGGTGATCGCGAACAACGGATTGAGGCTGCGAACGTTCACTGTACGGATCCGTCATCGCCGGTCTGCCGTGCAACGGGAAACCACGGCTGAAAGAGCCCAGCCGGGGCACCCGGGACATGCCACTCAGGCTGGGGGCGATCTTCACCCCCGATTCGCTCGTGACAACCGCTCACCGGGCCGATAACATATTGGCGCGCCCTGATGCGTTGTTGAGTGACGGAGGCCTGATCGATGTTGGAGCTGACGACCGGTTCGTTGCGGGCGAATTGCGCGGGGCTGTCTCGACGGAGCGCGCTCAAGGTCGGCATGCTGAGCGCCGCCGGCTTGTCGCTCGCCGATCTGCTCAAATTGGAAAGCCAGGCCGCATCCAGCACCGCGACCGCCCAATCGGTGATTCTCGTCTGGCTCGACGGCGGCCCCAGTCAGCTCGAAAGTTACGACCCGAAACCTCTCGCGCCGCTGGAGTATCGCGGCCCTTACGAGGCGATCGACACCACCGTCCCCGGGATGCGGTTCTCCAGCCTGTTGCCGGGGCATGCGAAAGTCGCCGACAAACTCTCGGTGATTCGTTCGCTCCATCACGGCACGGGCGATCACTTCGCCGCCGGCCATTGGATGCTGACGGGCCGGTTTGGTTCGACGACGGTCGATCCGATTCCCAAATACCCCTCGCTCGGTTCCTACATTGCGCGGATCAAAGGACCGCGCGAAGCGGGGATGCCCGCGTATGTCGGGCTCCCCGCCGCCCAAAGCATCTTCCTCTTCCCCGGTTACCAAGGGGCGGCGTATCTCGGCGCGGCGTACAACCCGTTCGATGTCGATCGCGATTCCAGTTACCTCCATCACAGCTACGCGACCAAGGTCGGCAAACCGAAGTGTCTCGACAACCTGACCACCCCCGCGCTCGATCGTTCGACGCAGCGGCAGTCGCTGCTGACGGCCTTGGATCGACTCGAACGGACCATCGACCAATCGGGCCAGATGGAGACCCTCGATCGGCATCAGCAATCGGCGTTGTCGATGATCCTCGGCGGCCGGGCCCGCGCGGCGTTCGATCTGGAGAAGGAAGACCCGCGGCTGATCGACAAGTACGGCGACAACCCGTGGGGCCGCTACACCTTGATGGCCCGCCGGGCGGTCGAAGCCGGCGTCCGCTTCGTCACGGTCGATATGCCGCATTGGGATCACCACGCGGAACTTGAACGCCACGCGCAGAACTTCCGCGCGATGGATCAGGCCGTCGGCGCGCTCATTGATGATTTGGCGGTCCGCGGGCTGCTCGATCAGACGTTGGTCGTGGTGATGGGGGAATTCGGCCGCACGCCGCGGATCAACAACGGGCAACCCGGCATTCCGATCCCCGGCCGCGATCACTGGGGAGACGCGATCTCGGCGATGATCGCCGGGGGGGGCGTCCGGGGCGGGCAGGTGATCGGCGCGACGAACGACAAGGCCGAGTATCCGATCGATCGGCCCCTCAAACCCGCCGACTTATTGGCGACGATCTACCACGTCCTGGGAATCGACTATCACCAGGCGTTCCACGATTTCGCCGGTCGCCCGGTCCCGGTCCTGGCCGAGGGGGCCCCGATCGCGGGCTTGGTCTGATCCGCCGGAACCGAGTATCGGGACGACATCGTGCGTGCGTCGATTACCGGCATGAGCACGTTGCACCCGACAAGCACGAACCCGCTGGTGATGTGCCACCCTACGCCCGGGTCGCCCAGCGCAGTTTCGCCGACGATGATCTGGGGTTCGCGTGTTGTTCGGCGGGCGAAGGTCGGATGACTTCGGGGGCGATCGCGGCGAACAGGCCGGTTTCGAGGCCCGACCGGAACGCGGCTTTGACACGGCGGTCTTCGCCCGAGTGGAAGGTGAGGACCGCGACCCGACCGCCCGGTTTGAGCGACCAGGGCAGCTGCCGCAGGAAGGCGTCGAGTGACTCGAACTCGCGGTTGACGGCGATGCGGAGGGCTTGAAAGACGCGGCGGATCATCGGATCGATGTCGTCGGGCGGGAGGGCCGCCGCAGCCGTGCGGAGGACGCTCACCAGGTCTTGCGTCGTCGTTAAGGGCTGACGGGCTTGAGCCTGCAGGATCGCGTGGGCGAGGGGCTCGGCGTGGGGTTCGTCGGCGTGGTCGGTCAGGAGGGTGGTCAGTTCGTCGACGCTCAGATTGGCGAGCAGTTCCGCCGCCGAGGGGCCGCGGGTCGGGTTCATGCGCATGTCGAGGGGGCCGGGGGCTTTGTAGCTGAAGCCGCGGGCGGGGTTGTCGAGCTGCATCGAGGAGACCCCCAGGTCGACAAAGATCGCATCGGCCCCGTCGGGCGCTTCGGCGGCGAGGACTTGGGCGATCCCAGCGAAGTTCTGTCGCCAAACCCGTAGCGACTCTTGAGGGACCTCCATCGACCGCAGGCGGGCTTCCGTTTGGGGGAGTTCCAACGGGTCGACATCGAACCCGAAGAGGCGGCCCCCGGGAAGGACCGCGCGCAGGAATTCGCGGGCATGTCCCCCATAGCCGAGGGTGCCGTCCACGACGAGGTCACCCGGTTTGAGGGCGAGGACTCTAAGGACTTCATCGACGAGAATCGGTCGATGCATCCCCGCCGGGGTTTTGCCCCCTTGCAGGACTTTCTCGATCTCCTCCGGGTAACGCTCGGGCTGGAGTTCTTTGTACTTCTCTTGGAACTGACGGGGATGGGTGCCGCGGTAACGGGGTCGGCGGGCGGGTTTGTCGTAGTCGGGGGTGGGCATCGGAGGGCGTTGATCAACAACACATGGGGGACGCCCAGGGAAAGCTTTCCCTGGGCTTCAATGAGAGCTCATCGTCTCCTACCCATCATGGCACGAAGCGGTACTCGCCGCGATTCTGGATGGCGAGTTGTTTCAGGGTCGCTTCCGCGAACGATTCGCCGAAGGCGAAGGTGTGAATGGCGGTCTGCTGTTGCTTGAGCGTGTTGAGCCGCCGCTTGATCCGCGTATCGAACTCGCCATCGGTCAGGAAGCAGATGACGTCGGGTCGCAGCGTCAGGGCCAGTTCGAGCGCCGGGAGGGGATCGGTCGGCGAACCTCCGGCCGATTGCTCGGCGATCCAACGAAGGTAGGGATCACGCTGCCGGGGGGCCGCCGAGATCAGCGTCGTCGCGGGCATGGGGACCGCTTCACGATGGAAGAAGATCACATGGAACGACTGCGTCGGCTGCATCTCGTAAATCGAGCGGATGAGTTCGAGTTTCAGTCGGCGGTAGCGGGTTTTGGAGGGGCTGTCGTGCGGATGGTTCATGCTGCGTGAGCCATCGACGACGAAGACGACGCTTTCGGTCGAGGAGGGTTTGAGGCCGAAGAAGCCGGTCCCCTGGCCGACGCCGTCGCCACGACCATGGCCGATCCCTTGACTCACTTTGGCGGCGAGGGCGGGGAATTCGCGGGGGGTGATGACGGTCGCCATCGCGGCATGAAGCGATGGGAGCCGCGGTTCCCGGGGGACGTGCAGGCTGCCGTCGAGATGGCCGCTGGCGAGGAAGTCGAAGCCGGCGGAACGGCCCCCGGCGGTGGTGACAAGATCGTTCGCGGGGGGGACGATCGCGATGGGATCGATGTCGTCGACCGTGGCCCAAGTGGTGTCGAGCGTGATCGGCGGGTCGTCGATCCCCGGCAACAGCCAGAGTCCCGCGAGCCCGAGGATTCCGAGATGGACCAGCGACGAGGCCGTCGCCCCGTGCCATTGGTGGCGCGACGAGAAGCGGGACGGGGAACCATGGGCCGACATGGGGCGACCTTGCGAAGTACAGAGCGACGCTACCGCGCCGCGCGCGGCGGTGCACGGGGAATTCCCGTTAAACGGGAACCCTGGTATCGGTTAGACTGAGGGAGCCGCGCGGCGGGGAACGCCGGGCGGAGGGCGATCCACCGGAGGAAGGGATCACGCGATGTCGAGCTTGGCCGCGGAACTGACGGGCGTGACGCCGGCGGTGCTCGAAGAGATCGAACGGCTGCCGCGGCGACCCGTGGTCTTCTTCGATGGCGTGTGCGGTTTTTGCAACTGGTGGGTCGATTTTCTCTTAACGCGCGATCGTGACGGCGAATTGATGTTCGCCCCGTTGCAAGGGGTGACCGCCGAGCAGTTGCTGACCGAGACGGAGCGGACGGAGTTATCGTCACTGGTCTTCTGGACGGCGACGGGCGCGCACCGGAAGACGGCGGCGGTGGTGCGGATTCTGTGGCGGCTGCCGGGGATATGGCCGGTGCTGGGAACGCTGTTGTGGCTGATCCCCCGTCCCTTGCGCGATTGGGGCTACGGGGTCATTGCGCGGAATCGGTATCGCCTGGCTGGGAAGCGGGAGGCGTGCCGGATGCCGACGGCGGCGGAACGGTCGCGGTTTCTGCCGTAAGGACCACGGCAGGGCTTTCTCTTTTTGGAAACTGGGGCCTTGATCCTGAGTCTGGTGTTCAGAGTCTAGAGCCTAGTGCCAGAGAGAAGACCCCTGATTTCCACAGGATTTCTTGCTCTAGACTCGAGGCACTCGACACTAGACCGACCGCGTGGCTCTCCCAGAATGAAAAACCCAAAGTCCCTG
Source organism: uncultured Planctomycetaceae bacterium (assembly GCA_964427725.1). Lineage (GTDB taxonomy): Bacteria > Planctomycetota > Planctomycetia > Planctomycetales > Planctomycetaceae > DSVQ01. The sequence continues at coordinate 43,314 of CAYRVS010000016.1, forward strand.
AAGACCTTAACGGTTCGGACTGCGAACCCCCGAGGTGGCATGGTACGTTAGGGGGTCGGCTTGCGATCGGTCGGAAGCTGATTGGTCCTTGCCACGGGAATGCTTCGTTGTCGGCGAACCGTCGATCCTCGCCGCCGCGAGTGGGGTGGATGCTCGTAAGCCTGCTGCTCGGCTGGGTCGGCGGCGCGGCGGCCCTGCGGACCTGGCTGTCGCAGGAGCTTTTCAGCACCCAGCTCATCAGCCCCGCGACTTGGCAACGGCTATTGGTTGTGTGTGGGACGCCCGAGCCCGAGCGGCTCGGCGACATGTCGCTCTACACGGTCCCGTGGACCGGCGCGCTAGGACTCGCCGGGGGTCTGATGGGGCTGGTCGCGATCTTAGCCATGATCGTGATCGTGTCGCGGGTTCCGCGTGATCGGTGGACGCAGGCGGGATGCCGGTTCGGGATCGCCTTGGGTGGGACGGGTCTCGGTCTGTATCTCTGGGAGTATGTCTGGCTCTTGGCGACGCTGCTGGGGGGCGAAACGGGGGCGGCGATTCTGACGGCGGTCCTTCCGTTCTGGATCGCCGGACTCCTCGCCGCGTTGGCGACGGCGACCCTGTCGGAAGCGTCTTGCGTGGCATCCGACAACGCCATGGACGCCGGTCCGCGGGCATCACGGCTGCTGGGACTGATGGGGATCTACGCCGCGGTCTACGTCACGCTGAATTGGCGGCTGTGGTTCAACCTCTACATCCCGCATGGCGATTCGGCCATGTACGAGGAGCATCTGTGGAATGTGCTGCATGGGAAAGGGTTCCGCAGCTACCTCGATCAGGGGCTGTTCCTGGGGGAACATCTGCAGGTGGTCCATCTGGCGCTCTTGCCGTTGTATGTCCTTTGGCCGTCGCATCTGCTGCTTGAATTGTGCGAATCGCTGGCCTTGGGAGCGGGGGTCTTCCCCGTCGCCTGGATGACGCGGCGACATACGGGATCGCGGCAGGCGGCGTACGCGGCGGCGGCGGCCTACCTCCTCTACACGCCGATGCAGTTCCTCGACATCGAGATCGATCTCAAAACCTTTCGACCCGAAGCGTTCGGGATTCCGCTCTTGCTGCTGACGCTCGATCAACTCGATCGCGGCCGACTGCGCGGGTTTTTGCTTGGTGTGTTGGCGTGTCTGACGGTGAAGGAAGACTACGCGTTGACCTTCGGCCCGCTGGGGTTGTGGATCCTGGGAACCAGTTGGCGCGCCGGTCGTACGCCGTCGGTGATCGGGGGTCGACGCTGGCTGATCACGGGAGGTTGTCTGCTCGTCGGCAGCGGGTTGTACTTGTGGCTGGCGACGCGGGTGGTGATGCCATGGTTCCGACCCGGGCAGGAGATTCACTACGCGAGCTACTTCAGCCGATTGGGTGAGACCCCCGAAGCGATCGTGCGGACGATCCTCACGCGGCCGGGGTTCGTCGCCGGCGAGCTGATGACGCCGGCGACGCTGCTGTATGCGCTGGCGCTGTTGGTGCCTGTCGGCGGGTTGGCGCTGCTCTCGCCGGGGCGCCTCGCGGTGGGGGTGCCGTTCTGGTCGATCCTGTGTCTGAATGAGCTGGCGCGCGATCCCCGGCATCAGTTTCATGCGCCGCTGGTGGCGATTGTCTTCTGGGCGACGGCGGCGGGCTTGGGCCGTTGGCCCGAGTTCGTGACGAGATTGCGTCGCACGGCCTCGACGCAGACACGACCCGAGTGGTTACGTCTGGGAAGTCATTGGTTATGGACGTCCAGTCTTGCCACGGGACTGTGGTTCAGCTTGAGTCCGCTGGGAGTGCCGTTCTGGGATCCGGGCTCGAACTGGCATGCCTGGCGGTTGTATGGCCCGACGTCGCGGGGGGCCGACTTCGCCGCGATCGCGCCTCGGATTCCCGTGACCGCCCGGGTGGCGTCGACCGATTTCGTCCATCCGCGGTTCACGCATCATGAACGGTCGTACGATTACAGCGCGTTTCGCCGTCAGGTGAGCGGGTACGAACGTCGGGTGCCGGACGACACCGAATACATCGTGATCGATACGACGCATCCCTACAGCCGCTGGAAGACGCCCGGCGACGTGCCGGAGTATCACGAGACTGATACTTGGGAGTTACTCGCAGAAGGAGCGTTCATCGTCCTCAAGCGTCGCCGGTGAGATTTCAGACAACGGCGCGGCGTCAGCCGCCGCGTTCCGCCCCCTTCTCCGCTGGCGAGTTAGGCGCCGCGGGGATCGGCGCGCCGGCCGTGACTTGGACGGGCCGCGCCGAGACGACACGCCTGTGCCGGGACGCGATCACGCCGATGCGTCGGCGGATTCGGCGCTCCTGAGTGTTGGAACGCCCGCGCCATGCCGGTCGTTCAGAGACTCACCCCCGGAGAAAATCACACGTCGGTTGTACGCCTCACACAGCCACGGTGAGAGCCAAGGTCGAACTCAGGCGCCAAACCCTGGCCCCGCGCCGTTCGACCAGGCCCGGCTTGCCCGCATGCCGACAACCGTTGGCCCTGCACGTTGCTCACACATCACACCATGCGATCGCCTCCTTCAGGCCCGCCAGGCAATCGCGCGTCGGGATGAATTCGTGGCCGACATAGCCTTGGTAGCCCACCTCGACGAGGGCCCGCATGATCGGCGGGTAGTGGATTTCCTGCGTGTCGTCGAGTTCGCCGCGGCCGGGATTCCCCGCCGTGTGGATGTGGCCGAGCCACTCCTTGTGTTCGCGGATCCGGCGGATGACGTCGCCGTCCATGATCTGGACGTGATAGACGTCGAACAGCAGCTTGACGTGGGAGGAGCCGACCCGCTTCAGGATGTCGACGCAGTAGTCGGTGTGATCCCCCTGATACCCGGGGTGGCCCTTCATCGGGTGATCGCTCGCCCGGGTATTCAGCATTTCGAGGCAGACGGTCACCTTCTTCGACTCGGCGAGTCCCGCGATCTGTTTCAAGGCGGCGACACAGTTGTCGGCTCCCACGTCGTCGGGAATCGATTCGCGCATCCCGGTGAAGGTGATCACGTTGGGGCAGCCGAACGCGGCGGCCTGTTCGATCCGTTCCCGGAGTTTCCCCAGACATTCGTCCCAATGCGCGGGATCGTTGAGCCCCTTGACGAAGCCGTGGCTCCCCGCGATCGCGCAGGTCAGACCGTGTTCCTTGAGTGTCGCCCAACGCGCCGGATCACACAGCTCGATGCTGACGCAACCCAACCCCTTGACGGCCCGGCAGAAGGCGTCGAAGTCGGGGAACTCGTGCTCGTAGCACCAGTTGACGACCGAATGCTTGATGCGTCCCTGAAGCCCCGCTGCGGCGGCGACGCCGGAAGCGAGGGAGCCGGCGAGCGACCCGGCGGTCGCGGCCAGCACGGCCGATTGCAACACGTCGCGACGATGCAGCGGTGTCATGGGGTGGGACTCCGAGGGCTGAGGGAAAGTCTGCTCGACCAACGAATCCTACATGGGCAAGTCTCCGGCGCGCAGCCCACGCCGTCGTCCTCGGCAGTCCGCCCGAGAAGCGGGGCGGCATCAGCGACCCGCGCGACGCGTCGATGGTCGAGATCCCCGGGGGGACTGATGTCCCGCCTGCTCGGGAATTTCCACGGTAGGCCCCGTGCGGCTCGATCGTCCGCGGGATCAATCCGCGAGCGGTTTCAGCGTGATTTGGCGCAGGTCCATCACGGCGGGACCGGGTTTGCGGACCGGGACGACGCGGACTTGTTGGCGGCCAGGCGCGGCGAAGGTCACGGTTCCCAAGGCTTGCGGCTGGAACTTCTGGAAGCCGCCGGTTTCGGGGACGGTCAATGAAAGGACTTGGTCGCCGAAGCGGAACTCGACTAGGCTGCCGCCGCTGCCGTTCCCGCAGCCGACCAGCGCTTCGACCTGATACCGGCCGGGGCGGATGACATCGAGATCCCACCACGCGGTATCTGTTTCGTTGACCCAGTAGCCGAGCGTGCTCTTATGGGGCAGGGGCTCGTAGCGGAGCATCACGCCATCGACGTATGCGGTGCGGGCGTGAAGCGTGATCGTGCCGTCGTCGGCGGGCAGGCCTGGTCGATAGCCGGGATTCGGGGTGTTGCGTTGCGCGCCGACGTCATCGAGCCACGCGTGGAGCCGCGTTCCCATGGCGGCGACCTGCTCGGGATGCTCGGGGGCGATGTTGCGGTGTTCTCCGGGGTCTTTGGCGAGATCGAAGAGCTCGCGTCGGCCGGTTTCGTAGAACTCGATGAGCTTCCAGTCGCCGTCGCGGAGGACGCCGCCGGGCCGGCTCCCCTGATTGGCGTAATGGGGGTAATGCCAGAACAAGGGTCGCGGGGCGGGTTGACCGGTTGCTGCCAGGACCGGAGAGAGGTCGACGCCGTCCACGTCTTTGACCGGTTCGAGTCCGCAGAGCGCCGTCAACGTCGGGACCATGTCGTGGCTGACGATGAGGGTGGCGTCGGTCCGGCCGGGATTCGCGACGCCATGCCCCGCCATGATCCACGGGACACGGATTCCCCCTTCGTACAGCCAGCCTTTTCCTTCCCGCAACGGGGCGTTCGAGGTCGCGGGGGTGGTGGGCCCTTCGTTGGTGGCGAGACCGCCGTTGTCGGAGGTGAAGATGACGAGGGTCTTATCGGTCAGCCCGCACGTGGCGAGTTTCTGGCGGACCCGGCCGACGGCGGTATCAAGGGCGAGGAGCATCGCCGCGTAGGTCGGGTTGTTCTGCTTGCCGACGAACGGGGTCTCGCCGGGGAACTGTTTGACGAGTTCGCTCGGGGCGCGCATGGGGGTATGGACCGCGAAGTGAGGCAGATACAGGAAGAACGGCCGCTGCTGATGCTGGTCGATGAAGCGTTCGGCCTCGGCGGCGAGACGATCGGTCAGGTACTCGCCGGCGGGGGCCTCGCCAAGGCCGGGCATGTCGCGGCCCCCTTTCGTAAACGGGGCGAAGTAGCTGAGGGGGGTGCCTGTGTGATCGCCGGCGAGATTGACGTCGAAGCCCTGCTGAAGGGGACCGAAGCCCTCTCCGCCGAGATGCCATTTGCCGATGTGCCCCGTCGCATAGCCCGCCGCGCGAAACCGTTCGGCGAGGGTCACTTCCTCGAGCGGTAGTTCCTGACGGATGACGGGTCGCGCGAGCAGATGATCGGGCCGGTCGGGTCGACCGGGGAGCCAATCGGTCAGATGCAAGCGGGCCGGGACTTTGCCGGTCATGAGCGCGGCCCGCGTCGGCGAGCAGACGGGACAGGCGGCGTAGCCTTGCGTGAACCGCAAGCCTTCCGCCGCCATCCGGTCCAATTCGGGAGTGCGATGAAACGTGCTGCCATAACAGCCGAGGTCCATCGCCCCCAGGTCGTCGGCGAGGATCAGCACAACGTTGGGGCGAACGGTCGATTCAGCGGCGGCGAGCGGCGATAAGACGCCCGTGAGGATCGCCCAGATCAGGAACCAAGCACGCTGCACGATCAACCTCCCCGCTGTGAGCCACGGGCGAAAAAATCCGAATGTCGAAATCCGAAATCCGAAGGAAACTCGAAAACCTAAGGGGAAAACGTGATCGAATCGCCAGGTTTCCGGATTTCGTGCTTGGAAGTTCCTTCGGATTTCGACATTCGGATTTCGGATTTCAGCGCTTCATAAGTCGATGCCCAGTTCTTCGATCTTGCGGTACAGGCTCGACAGGCCGAGGCGCAGGCGGCGGGCCGCTTCGCGTTTATCGGGCCATTCGCGCAAGACTCGTTCGATGTGCAGCTTTTCGTAATGCCGTAATGCCGAGCGCAGATCATCGGTCACGGGGAGGGGTTGACTGCCGCTCACGAGGTCGGGGGGGAGATCCTTGGGACGAATCTGCGGGCTGTCGCACATCATCACCGCCCGCTCGATGGCGTTGTCGAGCTGTCGGACGTTCCCCTTCCAGTTCCCGGCGATCAGCAGGCGAATGGTTTCGGTCGTCGCCCCGGTGACGCGCTGGCCCATCTCGCGGCTGTGCTTGGTGATGAAGTGGTCGATCAGCTCGGGGATGTCGTCGAGCCGTTCGCGCAGCGGCGGAATCCGAATCTTCACGCCGTCGAGCCGATAGAAAAGCGCCTCGTCAAACCGCCCCTCGGCGACTTCCTTGGCGAGGTCGCGACTGGTCGCCGCGATGATCCGCGCCTGATGGGTCAGCGGCTCGGAGGCCCCCAGCGGCATGATCTCGTTGTACTCGATCGCCCGTAGCAGCCGGGTCTGCGTCGACAACGGCAACTGCGAGACCTCATCGAGGAACACGGTCCCTTCCCCCGCATGCCGGAAGATCCCCGGCTGCTCGGCTTCGCCCGTCCGCTGACTGCCGAAGAGTTGCGATTCGAGCAACTCCGCCGGGCGGGTCGAACAGTTCGCGGCGAGGAACCGCTCGCTCTTGCGGACGCCCCAGCGATGGATCGTCCGGGCGAAGAGTTCCTTCCCCGTCCCCGATTCCCCGACGATCAGCACGTTCGCGTTGGTGACGGCGATCTTGCGGATCGCGTCCTGCACCTCTTGAATCGCCTTGCTGGAGCCGATGATCTCTTCGCTGTCCTCCTGCCGGGCGAGTTCCCGGCGCAGCGCCTGATTCTCCTGATAAAGCTCGCGGTACTGAAAGAGCCGCCGCAGTTTGTTGGCGAGGTCGTCGAAGATCACCGGTTTGACGAGGTAATCGAACGCCCCCGCCTTGAAGGCCTCGACGGCGTTTTCGACCGTCGCATAGGCGGTGATGATCAGCCCCGAGACGTTCGGGTTGTACTGCAGCAGCTTCCGCAGCAGGTTGACGCCGTCGCCGTCGGGGAGCTGCACGTCGCAGATGGCGACCTGGAAATCGCGGTCGCGGATCGCCTGCACCGCGGCGGCGATCGTGGGGGCGGCGATCACCTCGTAGCCCTCCTCGACCAGAAACTCGCGCAGGGACGTCCGGATGATTTCCTCGTCTTCGACGACCAGGATCGAGCGCTGCGATTTCACGGGGCGATCACTTCTTCCACGGGTTCCGGATCCGACGACAGCGACTCGGTCGGCAATTCGTCGGCGTGCCGGCGCAGGTCGGGATGGGTCAGGTAGATGGTAAACGTTGTTCCGGCGGGAGACGACGCCGTCAGCTCGATATGGCCGCCCAATTGCTGCTCGACGATGTTGCGGCAGACGAACAGCCCCAACCCCGTGCCGGTCTCTTTGGTTGTGAAGTAGGGTTGGAAGATGCGGTCGCGGTTTTCGGTGGCGATGCCGGGGCCCGAGTCGCGGACGGCGATCCGCAGCCACCCCCCCACCAGGGAGGTATGCAGTTCGATGCTCCCCCCTTCGGGAGTGGCGTCCATCGCGTTCAGGATCAGGTTCAGGACCACCTGCGTCAGTTGATCGCGGACCACGCGGATCGCCGGGATGCCGCGGGCGTAGGTGGTGATGATCCGCTTCCCCTTCCGCCGTTTGTAATACTTGGCGATGTTGAGCGCCGCGTCGATCACGCCGTGAATGTCGGCGAGGATTTCGGCCTTGGTCGCCGGTCGGCTGAAATCGACGAGCTCCCGCAGCGTCCGCTGAATCCGCCGCAGTTGATCGTCGACCATGCTGAGCCGTTCGCGCGTTTTGTCGTCGGTGTGGCGACGATTCAGGAGTTGCACCAGCGAACTGATCGCGGCCAGGGGGTTCCCGACCTCATGGGCGATGCCGGCGGCGAGCAGCCCGAAGGCGGCCTGCTTCTCCTGCTGAACGATCATCGCCTGCGTCTCCTGGAGTTGCCGGGTCCGCTGCTCGATCCGTTCCTCGAGATGGAGCCGGTTCTGTTCCAGATCGGCGTTGAGTTCGGTCAGCCGGCGACTGGCCCCTTTCAGGAGATTCGCCAGCGACGTGCTGGCCCAGGCGAGCCACACCAGCAGAATCGGCGTCAACACCACCGACGAGAGCCCATCGGGCCCCTGATACCCGACCCGCAGCGAAACGGCCGTGTAACTCGCGAGATGGCAGCCCAGCGTCGAATAGGTGATCCACGGTTCGTAGCGGATCGCGCTGACCAGTAGCGAGAGGAAGTAATAGAACCGAAACGGGCTCAACACGCCGACATCGAACACGCAGAGCATGCCGATGAACAACGCCTCCATCGCCGAGATGAAGAGGGGATAGTCGCTGAGGAAGGTTTTCCCTTGCCACCAGTAATAGGTGTCACACAGGGCGAAGGCGACCCCGAGCGATAAAATCGCATTCAGCGGCGCGATCGATCCCTCGGTCCCCAGGAAGTTGACCAGCCCATACCCCAACGCGATCCCGAACCAACGGATCCGCACGGTGATCGTCTGGGCGGCCAATTCCCAGGCGAAGGTACGATCGGCATCGACAAGCGTGGGCGTCATCAGGGGAAAAACAGCCGCAATCAGGCGAATCCACGGGCGACGCTCTCAGTCTACCCGCCTGATCGGGCGATCGACAGTTGCGGCGCTTCCGCCGCCGCTCGGAAGTCGGGTCGTTGGTCACCGGTTACACGCCAATAGCGCGCTTCCCGGGAAGGTTCCAAGTCCTCAGGGCCTTCGCTTGTTGGAAACCGGGGCCTTCGTGACGTGTCTAGGTCGTGTTGACACTCAATCTTGCCAGAAATCGCAGGGCATGTTAGACGCTG
>CAYRVS010000017.1:0-17918 GCA_964427725.1 uncultured Planctomycetaceae bacterium
CGGCTGACCCACTTGCTGTCGGCGGGGACGACATACCACGGGGCCCATTTGGTGCTGGTTTCGGTCAGCATTTCGGCATAGGCCTGCTGATAATCATCCCAGTGGCCCCGCTCGCGGATGTCGCCCATCGAGAATTTCCAATGCTTCTCGGGGTCGTCGATCCGCGCCAGGAATCGGCGACGTTGTTCCTCCGGCGACATGTGGAGGAAGATCTTCACGATCCGCGTGCCGTTCCGCGTCAGGTGCCGCTCGAAGTTGTTGATATCTTCGTACCGGCCGCGCCAGAACTTCTTGCGGCCGGGGTCGGCGTCGGGGATCCGCTGGGCCGTGATCAGTTCCGGGTGGACCTTCACGATCAGGACTTCTTCATAGTACGAGCGGTTGAAGATCCCGATGTGCCCGCGCGCGGGGAGCGCCGCCATGCAACGCCAGAGAAAGGTGTGATCGAGTTCGGTCGCCGTCGGATGCTTGAAACTGGTGACCGTCACCCCCTGCGGATTGACCCCCGACATCACGTGCTTGATCGTGCCATCCTTCCCGGCGGCATCCATCGCCTGCAGGATGAGAAGGAGCGACCAGGTGTCGGAGGCGTAGAGGGTCTGCTGGGCGGCGGCGACCTCGGCGACGCTGTCGGCGAGGATTTTCGCGGCGGTCTCCCGCCGATCCGCTTCGGGAATCCGTTCATCCCCTTCCCAGCCTGGATCGAAGTCTTTGAGTTTGCACTTCTTGTCGGGTTCGACGCGAAATCGGGCGAGGACTTGATCAAGGTCGAACATCGACGGGATCCCAGTCAGAGAAGGGCCCGATCCGTGGGGGAGTCGCTGCCGCGTCCGCGCAACAGAAAAAGCCCGACGCCTCGGCAAGAGGCGGGGCTTCTTGATGATCATCAGCGCGATCGACCGGCGTCAACCTGGGGTCAACGACCGTTCGCGGCGCATGGCGATTACTTCTTCTTGGGGGCGACCGGGGTTTTCCCCTGCTCCGCCAGTTGAGTCAACCGGGCAGGGATGTCGTAGAACGGGCTGATCCGCCGAACTTTCGCGGCGATCAGCTCTTTGTCCGCCGACGACGAGGCAAGGGCGAAGCGGGTGATCAGCTTGTCGATCTTGACTTTCCGCTGCCGACGCTTGGCGAGTTCGCGGTCACGTTCAATACGAGGCATGCCTGCGGTCTCTCTAGGGCCTGCGACCCACACCTGTACGGGTCAGGCGGGCGGATGTCTATGTAGGGCTGGATGTTGCGTCGACGCGATGGGGCGGAACGCTAGCGGAGCTTCTTATGGCAGGTCTTGCAGCGGACGCGCATGCCCACCAGCTTGCCGCACTTGGGGCAGCGGGCCGCCTTGCGGGCCAGTTTCAATTTGGTACGCGGACGATGAACCATGATTCCCGAAACCTTTGCTCGACCCTGTACGGGGGAAGGGGAGAGTCTATCGTCCGGTTTCGAGGGCTGCAAGTCGCCACAATTCGTGATCGAGCAGTTTCCCGGATAGCACGCGGAGTGCAGGACGCCCTTGGGTAGGGCAGGCTCCTGCCTGCCGATCGAGTGCGAGGGGGCGTGATCCAACCAGCAATTTGTGGCTCAGGTTGCCTTGGATGACGGGGGGATCGGCAGGCGGGAGCCTGCCCTACGACTACCTAGTCCTGTTGAATCGCGGGTGTGAGATCAAACATATTCGCCATTCTTTATAGGTTGCCCCGTTCAGTTGCCCGGCAGACTTTGACTCCTTTACCGTGTCTGACGGTTTGACGGGCTATGGCGGCCCGTCGGGTGGACGCAGGCTGGGGCGTTCGCCACGTTCGTACTCCCAGGAGATGGATCGATGCGCGTCTGGTTCCTTGGTCTCTGTTGCCTGTTCGCCCCTGGATGGGTGACGGCCGAAGAGGCCCCTTCCGAGCACGACTGGCTGGTCAAACACCCCACCATCCAGCAACTCGTCGAGCTCACCAACCAGCACCGGGCGAGAATGGGACGCCCCCCGGTGCGGATCAACGTGGAACTCTGCCTGGCGGCACAACGGCACGCCACCTACATGGCGGACACCAACTGGTTCCGCCACTCCGGCCTCCCCTGGCCCGAGATCATCTACGCCGGTCCCCGGCAACCGCAAGACGCGGTCAACGGCTGGATCTACTCCCCGGCGCACCACGCGATCCTGCTGACCGGCACGGATGTCGGCTTCGGGTACATGGTGCGGAACGGCCAACCCTACTGGGTCGGGCTCTTCCGTTAAGGGCGGTCACTGACTGAGCCCCGCACCCCCGGGTCCGCCGTCGTCTCCGATGGCTTCCCCGGGGGTGTTTTCGTTTCGTGAGCCGGTTCGCTGCGACCGCTGCCGGTTCGCCTCAACGTCTCCCAATCGGTGGGACCGGCACGATCCCAAGAGTTCGCCCGATCGACGGCGTGACGGACAAACACCGCCCTGAACCTTACGAAATCGTCATCATCAGGCGGAGGGTAAGCTACGCTATTCATGTCGGGAAGCAATCGTGACCCCGCGCCACGGGGCCAGAGAACGGCATGATCCAACGGACCTCCAAACGAGAACTGGTCGCCCGGACCCTGCAAACCACGGGGGCGGGTCGCTTCATGCAACGCGCCGGGAGCTGGCGCGGGACGCTGGTCCTCAATTACCACCGGATCGGCGACGGACGGCATTCCGACTTCGACCGCAACCTGTGGAGTGCCACCGCCGAGGAATTCGACGCCCAGATTAAGGCGGTGACCCGCGAGTTTGACGTGATTGGGCTCGAGGATCTCGACCATGTCCTCAGCCGGCCGGGCGGGCGGAATGTCCTGATCACCTTCGATGACGGCTACCTCGACAACTACACCGACGCCTATCCGATTCTGAAGCGGCATAACGCGAAGGGACTCTTTTTCGTCACGACCGGGTTCCTGGATGTCCCGCAGGTTCCATGGTGGGATGAAATTGCGTGGATGGTCCGTCACTCTCCCCTGGCGGGTTTACCAGCCAATCCGTGGACCGTCCTGCCGATTGAGTTCGACGAACCCCATCGCGATCGGGCCATCAGCCGGATTCTGCGGGTCTACAAGCGGCTCGACGGCTGCGAGACCCGGGCGTATGTCGATTTCCTTGCGGAGATCCTGCAATCGGGGCACTGCCCGGCGCACGTCGGCCACGAATTGTGGATGACCTGGAGCATGATCCGCGAGATGGAGCAGGCGGGAATGGCGATCGGCGGGCATACCGTCAATCACCCGGTCCTGTCCAACCTGACCGCGGCGGAGCAGGACTACGAAGTCGGGGAATGTCAGCGGCGGCTGACCGCCGAACTCCGGCATCCTGCGATCGCCTTCAGCTACCCGGTCGGCGGCCCGACCAGTTTCGATCACCACACCCGGGCCGCGCTCTCACGACACGGTTTCCGCTGGGGCTTCACCTACATCGGCGGGCACGTGAAATCGCCGGCCAAGGATCGCTTGGCGCTCCCCCGCGCGGCGATCGAGACCGACATCAATCAGCCCCTCTTCCACGCCATCCTGACGCTGCCCCAGTGGTTCTCGTGAGGCAAGTGGACGCGGCCAGTGAGCGGTGGACCGCCGGAAGCATCCCACGATGTCACGGGATGGCCTTGGGCTCCTGTCCACTGTCCACTGCTCCCTGCCCACTTCGCACCGTCCTAAAACCCGCGTGGAACGTGCCCGACATCGGGTCTCCCTTCATCCGGGCGGCGACGCGGTAGCCGATGCAGTAGTTGTCGCTGCACATGAACGAGCCGCCGCGCTGGACCCGTTTGGGAATCGTCGGTTCGAGAGGATCGAAGCCGGCGGTGGGGCCGACCGGGTTACGCTCCGGGCTCTGCCGGTAATAGTCGGGGGCGTACCAGTCGTAACACCATTCCCAGACGTTGCCCGAAAGGTCGTAGAGGCCGTAGTCGTTGGGCGGGAAACTTTTGACCGGGGCGGTCCGCAGATGTCCGTCCTCCGGGGTGTTGTTTAAGGGGAACTCCCCTTGCCAGATGTTGTTCCGCCAGCTTCCCTCGGGATTGCGATCGTTCCCCCAGGGATAAGTCTCTCCCGCCCTGCCGCCGCGGGCGGCGTATTCCCATTCGGCTTCGGTCGGCAGGCGATGTCCCTTCCAGCGGCAGTAGGCTTCCGCGTCGTGCCAGGAGACATGGACCACCGGGTGATCCCAGCGCCCCTCCAAGTTCGAGCCCGGGCCTTCCGGCTCTTTCCAAGAGGCCCCTTTCACGTAGGTCCAGACCTGATAGACCCACAACGGATGGTCTTTGCGTAACGTCTTGGGATCGAATTCCGAATTGAAGCAGATCGACCCGGCGACGAGGTTCTCCTCGGGGATCTCGCGGATATCGGCGACCTGGCCGACGAAGTCCTCGCGTTTCGGCTGTTGCTCTGCGACGGTGACGTAACCCGTGGCATCCACGAACTCGCGGAACTGGGCGTTGGTCACTTCGGTCTCGTCGATCCAAAATCCATCCAGCGTCACGGCATGGGGAGGAGCCTCATCAGGGAACTTTGGATCGTCGGTCCCCATCTGAAACGTCCCGCCCGGAATCCATCTCATCCCGGGGGGCGTGGGACCGGGTTCCTGGGTGAGGACCGGGTCGGAAGATGAGGCCGTTGGGGGAGCCGGGAGCGTGAAGGGGGCCGGCGCGCGCGCCGGTTCCGCCACGTCCGGCGAGACCGCCCGACCACAACCCATGGTCATCAAACCGAGCAAGCTCAGCCCGCACAGCATGGCGGAATGGTTCTCGGTTCGGTGGGGACAGGGGCGGCGGGCTATGAATTTCATCATCAACTCCGAACCCGAGGGCGGGCGGTCTCCCGAGGAGCACACAGCCTTGGTCTCGAGTTCACGATAGACCTGGCCACCGAGGAAAGACAGCGTCGGCGGACGCAAAACCGCGGCGGCGGCGTGGGAGACGAATCTTGCCGCCAAGGCCCTGTTTTTGGCTCAGGGGGTAGAAATCTCGATTTTCGCCGGTACGCTAATAGGGACAGCGGCCTGAGGGGGACGGGCGCGGACGCCTTGTCCTTCCGGCGAGCGGCCAAGGAGGCACCGCTTGTGACCGGCCGATGTTCGTCCTGGGTGGGAGCCCGCGATCATGATGTGTCCCTTCTGTCGACACGATGAGACCAAAGTCATCGATTCCCGGACCAGCCAGGATTTCGTGATCCGCCGGCGGCGGGAGTGCCTGCGCTGCGAACGCCGCTACACCACCTACGAAAAGATCGAAGAGTCCCCCCTCAAGGTCATCAAGAAGGACGGTTCACGGATCCCCTTCGACCGGGAGAAGATCAAGGCCGGCCTCGAAAAAGCGTGCTACAAGCGACCGATCTCCGCCGAGACGATCGAGCAGATCGTCGCCGACATCGAGTCAGACCTCTACGAGAGCTTCGACCGCGAAGTCCCCAGCCGGTACATCGGCGAGAAGGTGATGGAGCATCTGCGGAACCTCGACCACGTCGCCTTCGTCCGCTTCGCGTCGGTCTATCGCGAGTTCAAGGACGTCAACGACTTCGTGGAGGAGTTGGAGCCGATCCTGCGGGCGATGCCGCGGTGATGGTGGCGTGTCCGTGGTCAGTGGTCCGTGGTCAGCTGTCCGTGGCAAGCAGCAGACCCCGATCGTTGCCGACGTTGTCGGCGGCCACTCGAATAGCCCAAGCGTGGCTGTCATCCCACCGCATCATGCCACGGACCGCGGACAACTGACCACGGACCACTCGTCACAATCGCCATCCCGGCGGGCTGACGCTACACTTTCGGAGTCCGTTTCCCTCCAACCGAAAGTGAGCCTCGCGTGCCTGCCAATCGTCGTGCCGAAGTGGATGCCGCCCTGAAGGATGTCGACTTCGCGAAGCACACCTATCAGGTCAAGTTTGAGACCACGATGGGGCCGATCGTCCTCGAGCTTTACCCCGACGTCGCCCCGGGCCACTGCAAGAACCTGATCGGCCTCACGAAAATCGGCTTCTACGACGGGATCATTTTCCACCGCGTGATCGCCGGGTTCATGGCCCAGGTCGGCTGCCCGGAAGGTCGCGGCACGGGGGGCCCGGGTTACACCATCAAGGCCGAGTTCAACGAGAAGTTACACGAACCGGGCGTGTTGTCGATGGCCCGCACCAGCGACCCGCATTCGGCGGGGTCGCAGGTCTTCCTCTGTCTGGCCCGCGTCCCGCACCTCGACCGGCAATACACCGTCTTCGGCAAAACCGCCGACGAAGCCAGCCTGCAAAACCTGCTGAAGATCGGCGAAGTCGACACCGACGGCAACGACCGGCCGCGGAAAGAAGTGAAGATCACCAAGGGGAGCGTGCTGACGCAGGCGAAGTGATGGGCTGGTGGTTCATGACGACCATTTAGGCCTGCGCGTCTTCCGATCGATCCACTCAATCACCATGACAGACCCGAGTGAGGGGACTTGTCCGTGGAGTATGGTCCGACGCATGTCACCGACTGAGTGACGCGTCGCCGGCCCAATCAGCCCTAAGCCGACGATCGCGCTGCCGGCAGGAGGATGTGGGGTGGGAGGTGTCGGCGGCCAAGGCTTACATGGCGCATCGGTCGAGCAACAGACAACTCAACATGGCCCAAATCGGCCGGCTCAAACGGTTGTTCATGGCGCTCATTTCCATCAAGCGATGACTCATCGACGACAGACAGCTACCGCCCATAACTCCGTCACTGATCAGCGACGGGGAATCGTGAAAGATCCAGTGTCTGGCAGGCCCCCCGCACCCGCAGCGCGTCATCGGATCACAAGCATGGGCTGACGGTGAACGGTCATGCCTTCCCGACATCGATGCCGAGGCGTTTCGTCGATTTCAGGTCCACGGGCGAGAGACATCCTCAGCGACTGCGTGACACGCTGGCGAAGACCTGGGGAGATCGTCCCACGGGCAGGCGTAGAGCTTGGTGTCCTCAAGCCTCGGCGTGTGGCACACGTCGGGATTCCCGACGCACTACGGAACGATCTCACGTTCCATGGGGCGTGGCAGTCCGCCGGACCTTCCGTTACGTTGTGCCCCGGACGAAATGTGAACTCGGCTGGGGAATCTGGCGGATGACGGTGTCGGCGAGCGTGGACGAACAACTGGCGATTCTGCGGCGCGGCGTCGAGAAGATCGTCCCCGAGGAGGAGCTCGCCCAGAAGCTGGCGTGGAGCCTCAAGACCGGGACGCCGCTGCGGGTGAAGTATGGGATCGACCCGACCGGGATCGATGTCCATCTGGGGCATACCGTGCCGCTCCGGAAGCTGCGGCAGTTTCAGGAGCTGGGGCATCAGGCGGTGATCATCATCGGGAACGCCACCGCGCTGGTGGGCGATCCCAGCGGCCGTGATCAGGCGCGGGCCAAACGACTGACCGCCGAAGATATCGAGGCCAACGCCCGCGATTATCTCGCGCAGGTCGGCAAGGTGGTCGATCTGCCGCGGGCCGAGGTCCATCGGAACGGTGATTGGTTCGGCCGGATGGGCTTGGGGGAAATCCTGCGGTTGTGTGGTCAGGTGACGGTGGCCCAACTGTTAACGCGGGACGATTTCGCGAAGCGGTACGCCGCGGCGACGCCGATCTTTCTGCACGAATGCCTTTATCCGGTGATGCAGGCGTTCGATTCGGTCTGCGTGGGGGCGGACATTGAACTGGGGGGGACCGAGCAGCTTTACAGCTTCATGTTGGCCCGCGACCTGCAGAAGGATCCGGCGACCTGCGGCCTGGGGGCGAGTTGGATGAACCCCGCGGTACAGGGCCGCCGGACGAAGGAGGGGACGCTGGGGCAGCAGATCGGCGTGATGTCTCCCATTCTGGTGGGGCTCGACGGCGTTCGGCGGATGGGGAAAAGTCTGGGGAACTACATCGGGGTCAGCGAGCCGCCGTATGAGATGATGAAGAAGTTCATGCAACTCCCCGACGCGGTGATGCGGATGTATTTCGAGCTGTTGACCGACATTCCCCTGAGCGAGGTCGAGACGCTGCTCGCGGGGCATCCCAAAGCGGCGAAGCTGCGGCTGGGGACGACGGTGATCGAGCAGTATCATCCCGCCGGGTCGGGGGCGGAGGCGGCCGAGCGGTGGCAGACGGAGATTGGCGGGGGGGGGCTGCCGAGCGACATTCCCACGGTGGTGATCGGTGAAGCGGGCCCCGTGAAGGCGGCCCAACTCTTCAAGCTGGCGGGGTTGGTCCCGTCGACCAGCGAAGCCCGGCGGTTGATCAACCAGGGGGGAGCCTACATGGGGGACGACCTGCAAGTGATCACGTCGCCCGATCAGGAGATCCCGCTCATCAGCGGCCTGCTGCTGAAGGCGGGGAAGAAAAAGTTGGTGCGGTTGGCGTGAGGATTGAGCGCGGCCGGTGCCGGAAGGGCTTACGCTCAGGGCTGCCGCAGATCCTCGATCCGGCGGACCAGTGCCGCCAGTTCGTCGGGGTCTTGCAAACCGCCCGCCTGATGTTGGAGCGTCCCGGCCCGGTCGAAGACGAGCAGATTCGGGCCCCCTTCGACCAAGCCATACCGGGCTTTGAGTTGTTCATCGAAATCGAGCCAGACGGCGACGTCGGGCGCCCCTTGGCGGAACTGTTGTTGCACGACCTTCCGCAGCGGCTTGGGAACTTTTCCGGTGCAGGCGACGGGAATCACATGGACCGGCATGCCCGGCTGGCCATTCGCAAGGGGGCGAACCGGCGCGCGCTGCCCTTCCGCCGGCGGCAGGTTCGCGGCTTGGGGATGGAACTCGACATGGAGCCATTCGCCGAGGTCCCGCGAGGCCTTCGTCCCTTTGCGATCCCCATAGACCAAGACCACGACCGCGCCCCGAAAATCTTCGAGCGAATGACTCTCGCCGAACTGATCGACGAGGACGAGATCGGCGGCGGGTTCCGCGGCGAATGCGGTCATCCCACAGAACACGAGAATCACGAACCATTCCGTCGAACATCGCATGGCCACCTCCTCGGAAATTCGTTGCGGCGGGGTTGTAGGCCAGACGCTGACGAATCGGCAATCCGAAACGAAGAGGAATGACCACGCGAAATTCGTTCATCTTCGCCGGGAAAGAAGGCCATGACGCCATGTCTATGACCGCGTGCGCTCGTCTTTCGGACAGGCGTGACGAGGTGGGACCGATGGCGTGTCAATTTCCCTGGACGTTGTCGATTCGGTCCTTGATTCCCCCTACCGCCACCATCAGAATGCCGGAACGCCCCCTCGAATTCGTGTCGCCGCCTGACCGCGCGCTCTGCCGGGGGCGGGTGACAATCACCATGGTCTCTCTCCCGGGAATCGCGGCCCCATGAAGTTTCAGGACGGACATACGGTCGGCATCGACCTCGGCACCACCTACTCGGCCATCGCCCGGATCAGCGAGAACGGGCAACCCGAATCCCTTCTGAACGCCGACGGACGCAACATCACCCCCTCCGTCGTGCTCCTGGGGAACGACGGCCAGGTGGTCGTCGGTCCTTCGTTCGAGCGGACGTCGCAGGAGTCGCCCGACCACATCGTCGAGGCGGTCAAGCGGCAGATGGGGAACAAGAACTTCTTCGTCGTGTACCAGAACAAGAAGCTCACCCCCGAATTCATCTCGGCGCTCATCCTCAAGAAGCTGAAGCAGGACGCCGAGAAGCGGATCGGGCCGGTCGCCAACGCGGTGATCACGGTCCCCTATTACTTCAA
Source organism: uncultured Planctomycetaceae bacterium (assembly GCA_964427725.1). GTDB lineage: Bacteria > Planctomycetota > Planctomycetia > Planctomycetales > Planctomycetaceae > DSVQ01. The sequence goes on from CAYRVS010000017.1 coordinate 9,659, forward strand.
CGATGTCCGCCGCAAGGCGACGCAGGATGCCGGGCGGATCGCGGGGCTGAACGTCGTCGACATCATCAACGAACCGACCGCCGCGACGCTGGCGTATGCCTGGATGAAGGGAGAATTGGGTCGGACCGACATCTCGCAGGAACCGAAGACGATTCTGGTGTACGACCTCGGGGGGGGGACGTTCGACGTCACCGTGGTGCGGTACACGCCGACGCAGTTCCGCGTCCTGGCGACCGACGGGGACGTCATGCTGGGGGGGATCGACTGGACCCGCCGCATCGTCGACCACGTCGCCGAGCAGTTCCTCCGGAAATTCAACGAGGACCCGCGAACCGATCCGGAGGCGATCCGCAATTTCACCGGCGATTGCGAAGACGCCAAACGGCTCCTCAGCACGAAGTCGCAGGTCCCCCTGAACGTCTATTTCCGCGGCAAGACCCTCAGCGTGGCGTTGACGCGGAACGACTTCGAGCGGATGACCGCCGACCTCCTGCAGCGGACGGAAGACACCACCGAACTGGTGTTGCAACAAGCCAAGGTCGATCCGAAGGAACTGACCGAAGTCGTGCTGGTCGGTGGTTCGACCTACATGCCCGCCGTCGAACGGATGATGAAGGAGATTTGCGGCCGCGTGCCGAGCCGCGATCTGCGTCCCGAGGAGGCGGTGGCCCAAGGAGCGGCGATTCACGCCGCGATCCTGGAAGCGCGGGTCAACCGCGGCTCGAAGGTGGGGGAAGCGATCACGAAGCGGCTGCAGTCGGTGCAGATGTCGGACGTCAACTCCCATTCGCTGGGGGTGAAGGTCTCCGATCCCGAACAGCGCGGGAAGAAGATCAACCACATCATGATCCCGAAGAACTCGCCCGTTCCCCACAAGGTGACGCAGCGGTTCGCGACGAATTCCGACAATCAGCGCACCGTCCACGTTTACATTCTGGAAGGGGACGCCCGCGATCCCGACGCCTGTTCGCAGATCGGCGACTTCCGCATCGTCGATCTCCCCCCCAATCTGCCCGCCGGTTCGCCGGTCGAAGTGACCTACTCGTACGACGCCAACGGCCGCGTCCACTGCGAAGCCAAAGAGCTGGTGGGGAATCGGCTCGCGAAGACGGAAATCGTCCGCGACATGGGGCTCAACGAGCAAAACGTCGACGCGTTCGAGAACCTGGCGAATCAGTACAAAGTCGAATAAACGCGAGGCGGCGGGCGCATCGGACCGATCTGTCGCCGCGCATGTCGAACATCCGCTCGATCGCGGCGTGATTGCATTGGGCGTTCGCCAAGGGGATACTCGCGCACCGTTCGCCGTCGCCACATCTTGAGGATCCCCCGCATGCTCGCGCGTCTTGTCGTCCTGTCGCTGTTGGGTTGTGGACTCGCATCAGCCGGCCTCTTCGCCGCCGAACCGGCGAAGCCGGTGCGGATGGGGGCGGGGATCATGACCTTCGAGACGGTCCCCGGTTGGGGCCTGGGCGCGGACGGCAAATCGGTCCTGGGGCCGACGCACGGCGGCGTGGTGATCGATGACGCCGGGCTGATTTACACCTCGGCTCAGATCGGGATTTTCGTCTTCTCTCCCGAAGGCCAGGTCGTCCGGCGGTTCCTGGGTGATGATTACACGAACATCCACGACCTCGAAATCCGCAAGGAGGGGGACGTCGAATACCTTTACGGCGCGCGGAACGCCGCCGGAGAGGGGATCAAGATTCAGGCTGAAACGGGCGACGTCGCGATGCGGCTGAAGTACCCCGAGGAATCGGAACTGAAGCTGACGAAGTTCCACCCGACCGCGATCACCGTCGCCCCCAACGGCGACATCTATCTCTCCGACGGTTACGCCAGCAACCGGATCTTCAAATACGACGCGGCGGGCAAGTACGTCATGCACTTCGGCCATCCGGGGAACGGCCTGCAGGAGCTCAACACGGCCCACGGGATGACGCTCGACACGCGGTACGATCCGCCGCGGCTGCTGATTTGCGACCGGAATCACGAACCGAAAGGTCGGTTGCTCCATTACGATCTCGCGGGGAACTTCCTGGAAGAGGTGGTCACCGGGTTGGGGATGCCAACCTCGGTGGCGGTGCAGGGGGATTATGTTTCGGTCCCCGACCTGCATGGGCGGCTGGTGATCCTCGACAAGAGCAACACCATCATTGCGGTGCTCGGGCACAACGCCGACCCGGCCAAGCGAGTCAACTTCAACGTCCCGCAGGAGCAATGGATCGAGGGGGTCTTCAGCGGGACGCATGGCTCGTACTGGGACAAGGCCGGCAACTTGTACATTCAGGACTGGAACGTCTCGGGTCGTTTGATGAAGCTGGTGCGGGTGAAGCTGTAGCCCCGGGCGGGATCATCCCCAGCACGAGGGAGCACTACGACGAAGTGCTCTCGGGTCCGCTGGTCGCCGTAACCCATTGACTGATTGTTGGATGCGCGCCGATCGAGCGTGCGGGATTAAACCTGTCCGCCGCGGGGCCCTGTTCACGACCGAGACATTTGGCGTCCTGGCCGGAACACAACCCCGCGTCAGCCTTGACGTTGTCGGCGGAGCTGCCATAATTTGCCTCTCCCGTGACGGCGGGCGATTGCGGATGTAGCTCAGTTGGTAGAGCATCACGTTGCCAACGTGAATGTCGCCGGTTCGAGTCCGGTCATCCGCTTTTTGACATGAAGTGCTGGCGAGGGGGGTGAAGCCCGGCGTCGTGGTCCTCGGAATGATCGAGGCCAATCCGTAAGATGCCGCCAATCCGTAAGATGCCGACGGTCGAGCGGCCGCAAAGCCTTGCGACGCCGCGAAGTTCCGGTGATGCCGTGCCGCGGAAGCCCGGGAATCCGACGAAGGCGTGATGCGGCTCCCGTTGATCGCCGGATGGGCTCCCGCCCCAGGGATCGAGACGGGATGGCCCTAAGCGTACAGCGGGTCCTATCGGTCCCTCTCCCCAGATTGACCGCGAGTTAAGAGGATTTCGAGCGTGTCTGACGAGACTGCGACCGCCGTGGCCGACGAAGCCCCCGCCGCTTACAAGATGTCCCTCGCGGTCGAGATTGAAAGCACGGGCCCCTGCCGGCGGCATGTGCGCGTGAAGGTTCCCCAGACCGACATCGAACACTTCCGGACCAAGGCGGTGGAGGAAGTCGCCGAGAACACCGCGGTCCCCGGCTTTCGCGCCGGACGGGTGCCGCGCGGCCTGATCGAGAAGAAGTTCAAGAAGGAACTGTCGGATCAGGTCCGTCAGCAGGTGCTGCTGACCAGCTTGGAGCAGCTCGCCGCCGACCACTCGCTCGACCCGATCAATGAGCCCAACTTCGACGTGGAATCGTTGATTCTCCCCGATTTGGGGGACTTCGAGTACGAGTTCGATGTCGAAGTGCGGCCCGATTTCGAGCTGCCCAACTACACCGGCTTGTCGATCAATCGCCCAACGCGCGAGATCAGCGAAGCCGACATCGACGCCTACCTGAAGAAGTTCACCGCCCAGTACGGCGAACTGAAGCCCAAGGAAAGCCCCGCCGCGCTCGGCGACCGCGTCGAGGTCGATCTCGAGTTCCACTGGAACGGGGAACTCCTGCGGCGGATGAACGGGCTGAATCTGGAAGTTCGCGGCAAACTCCGGTTCCCGGACGGTGAGCTCGGCGACTTCGGCGCGCTCCTCACCGGGGCGGTCAAGGGTGATGTCCGCGAGACCCAATTGGTGATCTCGCCCGAAGCGGAATCGGTCGAAAAACGCGGCGAAACGGTCCAAGTCCGGATCACCGTCCACAGCGTCAACGACCTTGTCGTCCCCGAGCTCAACAAGGAATTCCTCGCCCGCCTCGATCTCGAGACCGAAGAGGAGCTCCGGACGCAGGTTCGCAACATGCTGAACCGCCAGTTGCAGTACGAGCAGCGGCAGTCGGCCCGGCAGCAAGTCCTCGAAAAGATCACCGAGTCGGCGACGTGGGACCTGCCCGAAGAGTTGGTTCGCAAGCAGGTCGAAAACGCGATGCGCCGCGAACTGCTCGAAATGCAGCAGGCGGGCTTCACGACCCAGGAAATCCGCACCCGGGAAGCGGCGCTGCGGCAGAAGTCGATCAGCACGACCCGGCAGGCGCTGAAGGAGCACTTCGTCCTCGACAAGATCGCGACGAAGGAGCAGATCGAATGCACCCCGCCGGACATCGACTCCGAAATCTACATGATGGCCCTGCAAAGCGGCGAGAACCCGCGGCGGGTCCGGGCGCGGATGCAGAAGTCGGGGATCATCGACAATCTCGAAGCCCAGATCCGCGAACGGAAGGCGATCGAGTTCATCATCAAGCAGGCGGTCTACAACGACGTGCCGACCCCCGCCCCCGTGCCAGAAGACGCGGAGTCGGTCAGCCTCGCGATCTGCGGTCAAACCGCGGTGGTCGATGAAGGCGATGAGGCCGACGCCGACGAATAACGCCGGCGGATACACGCAGGAAAACCTAAGCGACCCCGACGAGTCCCGCTCGCCGGGGTCGTGGCTTTTCGGGAGCCCTGACGTTCCCTCTCGTGTGTGTTCCTCGGCTTCGCATGTCATGCCGAAAAGCCGGCCCCCTTACGGTTGACCCCACCGCGCGGGTCAGGTACACCGCATCGCCGTAATCGGTGGGGGTTGTGGGCCCACGGGAAACTTCGTCGGCCCCCCTTTACCTCGCCGGTAGAATGAAACGGATGTCGGCGGAGTCCCTTGGGTTTCGCGCGGCGTGACGGATCGGACCTCGAGCGGAGAGCCGCGGAATGCCTTGGACGACCCCCCTCTCGGGGAACGTGGTGAATGCCGGGCGGGACTACACCCGGCAGCGGAACATGGGACTGGGCGACCTGCTCCTGGAGAACCGCATCGTCTTCCTCGACGGGCCGATCCATGACGGCAGCGCCAACCTGCTGGTGATGAAGCTGTTGTTCCTGCAGGCGGAGAACCGCCATCAGGACATTCACTTCTACATCAATTCGCCGGGCGGCTCGGTCACGGCGACGATGGCGATTTACGACACCATGCAGTTCCTGCAATGCCCCATCGCGACCTACTGCGTGGGGATCGCCGCGAGCGGCGGCGCGGTGCTGGTCGCCGGCGGCACGAAGGGGAAGCGGTTCATCCTGCCCCATGCCAAAATGATGATTCATCAGCCTTTCGGCGAAGTCGGCGGACAGGTGTCGGACATCGAGATTCAGGCCCGCGAAATCCTCGAAACGCGCGAAGTGCTCAATCGGATCCTGGCGTCGCACACCGGGCAGCCGGTGGAAGTGATCGCGAAGGACACCGAACGCGATCGCTATCTGAACGCCGCGGCGGCGAAGGAATACGGCCTCGTCGACGAGATTCTCATTCCGGCCAAGGACGACAAGCCCAAGGCGTGACGTGGTCATGACGACAGGACCGCGGACGTCCGTCCGGTTCCGGGCCGGTTTCGCATTCGTATTCAGGGATTTCGACCGATGACCTCACTTGTCCCGTTCGTCGTCGAGAAGTCGGGCCGCGAAGAGCGGGCGATGGACATCTACAGCCGGTTGCTCCGCGATCGGATCATCCTGTTGGGTTCGGCCATCAACGACGACGTCGCGAACAGCATCGTCGCCCAGCTCCTCTATCTGCAGTTCGAGGACTCGAAGGCCGACATCCATCTCTACATCAACTCGCCGGGGGGCTCGATCACCTCCGGGATGGCGATCTACGACACGATGCAGTTCATCAACTGCGACGTGGCGACCTACTGCATCGGGCAATGCGCGAGCATGGGATCGCTGTTGTTGACGGCCGGCGCGAAGGGGAAACGGTACGCCCTTCCCAACAGCCGGATCATGATCCACCAGCCGCTGGCCGGAATGCAGGGGACCGCGACCGAGCTCGAGATTCACGCCAAGGAAGTCCTCCGCGTGAAGCGGCGGATGAATGAGATCTATCTGAAGCACACCGGCCGGGCCCTCGATCAGATCGAGAAGGACACCGACCGCGACAACTTCATGATGGCCGAAGAAGCCAAAGGTTACGGGCTGATCGATTCGGTCCTCGAACGCCTGCCGACGCCCCCGGCGGCGTAGTGTCGAATCCGGCCGTCTGGTCGACCCACGCGGCCGGGGCGGGTGCCCCGGCCTAGGGCGTAGTATGGCTCCCCGCAAATCATGGCATAGGTCGGGGCACCCGCCCCGACCACGGGTCGCCCCTCATACGGGCTCAGTGCATGAGGGACGAGGGACATCGGCTTCTTGACGGGTTTGATAGGCCCACGCGGCCGGGGCGGGTGCCCCGGCCTATGCTGAGAATGGCCGCGATTTCAACGAAACGTCCCGGTCAGACCATCTTGGTTTGGCCGGGACGTCTTCGTTGGCTGCTCGCGAACGGGTCGCGTTCGGGATCGGCGTGACGGGTTACGGCGGACGTTATTTCTTGGTGGTCGGCGCGGCGGCCTTCGGAGTGGCGGTCGCCTGCGTCGCGGGACGGGTCGTCGCCTGCGGTTGGCTCCCCTTCACGGGGGCCCCCTTGGGCGCTTCTTCCGGCGTCGTGGCGCTGCTCCAGTTCCCGGTCGACCAGAAGGCGTGGGTATGGACGACGGTCGCGCCGAGATCATCCAGCGTGGCGCGGACCGCCGACGTGTTCAGATTTTCGTTCGGGACCACCCGCTGGAGGACGAAGCGGCGGTTCGACGCGATGTAGGCGAAGAACTTCCCTTTCCCCATTTTGTCGTTCTCCGACAAGAGCCGCAGGAGCGCGGTGCGGGGGACGTCGGCGGCCGACTTCGGAAGTTCGTCGAGCCACGCCATGACCCACAGGCTGCTGTGGTCCTGGCTGAGGACCGCCGACATCGACAGTTCCCAGTCCTGATCGGCGATGGTCGACTTGAAGGCGAAGTCGTACCGCTTTTCGCTGAGCTTGGCTTCGAGCCCCATCGCCTTGAGCATGGTCCCCAGCGAATCGTCGGTAAGTTTCCCTTTGACGGCCGCCGGAGCGGCTTGTTGCGCGGCCACGAGCGCCGGAACCGCGAATGCGGCCGCGGCGGCCCCCAACACGGTACGTCGACTGCACTCGGTCATAGTCTGACACTCCCTTGTCGTAATGCCATCGCGGCGGCGGTGGTCGTGATGCCGTGGCTCCTGCGGAAGGCGTTCCGAACGACTTCCGGCTGCCGGATCAGCGCCCCAGGACCTGTTCGATCACGATCTGCGACCAGGTTTCGAATTCCGACCGATCGCGGTTCAACTCTGCGGGGGGCGCAAAGCCTGAGTCTAGAATCGACTCTTCCCGTGGGCGAACTTTTGCCGAGTCGAGTTCAAAAATGTGAACGATTCCGAGATGGACCTGCCCGACCGGCGTCTGGTCGTCGTTGATCAGGCCGACACAGCGATCCCGAAAGCCCGATTCCAGAAAGACTTCCTCGGCGATTTCGCGATGCATCGCCTCGAAGTAGCGGCGGTCGCCGTGGAGCCGGTCGGTCGAGGAAATATGCCCCCCGATGCCGACCGACCGCTTGCTGTGCAGACGCCCCTCTCCCCCCGCCTTGCCCCGTCGATAGTGGAAGACGAGATCACCGCAACGAAAGACGCAGTAGGGGATGAGCTGTTTGTAGCTCGGATCCTCTTCGACCTGATTCCGCGGCAGAAACAACGTATGGGCGGGATCGAGGAGCGTGGTCAGATAGCGGTCGGCCATCGGGTGATAGCCTTGGAAGTAGCCGAGTTCGCGAAAGAGCAGCGTCGGCACGCACAACACGTGTTCGATCTCGGGAGTCACGGCAGCGGTGGGGGTCGGGGCGGTCGTCATATCGGCTCCAGGCGTACGGCAAAATCTGCCGCAGAATCCCGTGTGCCGTACACGCCGTCAAGGAGCGGCGCGGTGGGATACGCCGCGCCGCGAGCACAACGCGCTCTTCATAGCCCCTCGCAAGTCGCGGGGGCGGACGGGATGCTGATGTGCTTACGACGTGGGATGAACGGTTGAAGAGAACACCGACCAAGCCTGGTTTTGCGTCCTCCCTGAATGAGATCCACCGTGGGTCGGGACCCCTGCCGCGATTGGCGACAGGCCGTGACGACGCGGGCTAATCCGCGAGGGGAAACGGCTTGCGCGGGCCAAGCTTCGATCGGGTCACCAACGCCTGAAATTCGGGGTCGGAGGCCACCAACTGATCGATGAGCGGGTCATTTTCGGCCGGATCAAGCGACTGAATTGCGAGCAGCCGCTGATCCGGCATTTCGATGACCACGGTTTCCCCCGATTGTGCGCACTCATGCAGTGTCTGCCGAAGAGTCGTCTCC
>CAYRVS010000017.1:17928-51099 GCA_964427725.1 uncultured Planctomycetaceae bacterium
GATCAGGATGACCACCTCGTTGCCGACGACATTGTACAAAGCACGCAAGTCGCTCGCCCGCAATTCATAGTCGGCAAGAGGATTGGGGCGAAGCCGCTTGACGGCTTGTGTGGGAATCTCGGGTTGGTGCCGCAGACGATTGACGATCGCCGCTTCCAACACACGGCGATCACGGATCGGCAAGGAACGAAATTGTCGTTCGGCCAACTCCGTGATCGTGATTTCGTAAGGCATGGATGCTGCGATCCGCCCCCCGCGGTTCGCGGGGGGCGATGACGTAGTGCGCTGGGGCATCGGCCAGCTTCACGCGGCGGGGGCGATCGGTTGGGCGTGCGGGCGTTCGGCGGCGAGGACTTCGGTGATCAATTCGCCGTAATCGATCGCGCCGGTGCTTTTGGGGGCGTAATCGAAGATCGATTGGCCGAAGCTGGGGGCTTCTGCCAGTTTGATGTTGCGGCGGATGCGGGTCTGGAAGATTCGCGCCTGTTTCCACGGCGCGAGGGGATCGCTCTGCTCGAGGAACCGCGCCAGATCGTCGGTGATGTCGGCGGCGAGCCGGGTTCCCGTCTCATACAGGCAGAGGATGATCCCACCGACGCGCAGCTCGCGGTTGAGCCGCCGTTTGACGAGGGCGGTCGTCTCGAAGAGTTTCGAGAGTCCCTGCAACGCGAAGAAGTGGGGCTGCAACGGGATGAAGACTTCGCGGGCGGCGGTGAGGGCGTTGATCGTCAGGACCCCGAGCGACGGCGGGCAGTCCATGATCACGTAGTCGAACTTCGCCTCTTGGCGGACCCCCTCGAGCGCGCGGCGGAGCATGACCTCGCGGTCGGGCGCGTCGACGAGTTCCAACTCGGCGGCGGCGAGATCGAGATCGGCCGGGGCGACCCATAGCCGCTCCAAGGCGAGTTGCGTCACCCCCTCGAACGTCTTGCGGCCGGCGAAGACGTCGTAGATGGTGGGGGTTTGCCCGAAGGCCTCGACGCCGAGGTGCAGCGACGCATGGCCTTGGGGGTCGAGATCGATCAGGCAGACTCGTTGGCCCGCCTTCGCGAGACCGGCGGCGAGGTTGACGCTGGTGGTCGTCTTGCCGACGCCCCCTTTTTGATTCATCACGGCGATGCTGCGCATGGCGACTTCCCTGAAGCCCGAACCCGGCCGGTCCATCCTTGGACGCGAAACTATATCGGTCGCGGGAGCCCCGGTGAAGATGACCTTTTCGGCGGAATCCGCCGGATTTCGTCGGTTTGGCGCGTCATCGACCTGCCGTCCCGTCCGTTGATGGTGATCGCGAACCAACGTCCGAGCATGCCGCGTGGTCCGTGGGCCTGATAGAGTATCCGTTGGGAGTGACGTGATCTCGACCGCGCCGTCGAGGTGCGTTGGACATTCAACTCGCATCCCTTGGATGGGCCACATTCCGGGGATCGTTCGGACGGAGTGGAGTGACGATGCGTAGTCATGTGGTGGGGATGGTGTGCTGTCTAGTCGCCGGATGGCTGCATGCCGCGGAGCCGCAGCCGGGGGCGGTCACGCGGGCGATGCTGGGGCTGGACGTGAGCCTCGAGATGGTCTACATCCCGCCGGGCGAGTTCCTGATGGGGAGCACGCCCGAAGAGAAGGCGTGGGCCACTGGGATCGAAGGGGGGGCGACTCCGGGGACCGTGCGGGAGTCTTATGAAGGCTCGACGCCGCGCAAGATGCGTGTGCCGCATGGCTTCTGGATGGGTCGCACCGAAGTGACGATGGGCCAGTTCCGCCGCTTCGTCGAGGCGACGGGCTATGTCACCGACGCCGAGCAGCCCGGCGGGAAGACCCAGTGTTTCAACCCGAAGTGGACCGGCTACAACCTCACCACACAGATCACCCATCCCTGGGAACCGATGTCCGGCAAAAGCTGGCGCGATCCCAACTTCGAGTTCCCATTACGGGACGATTTTCCCGTCGTCTGCGTCAGTTGGACCGACGGCAAGGCCTTCTGCGAATGGCTGACCAAGCATGAGCAGTCGGCGGGGCGGCTGCCGGAAGGACTCGAGTATCGCCTGCCGACCGAAGCCGAGTGGGAATACGCCTGCCGTGGCGGCCGCGGCGACAGCAGCTATTTCTGGTGGGGGAACGAACTGGGAGACGGCGAAGGCCGGCTGAACATTTCGGGACTCGACCTGCTGCCGGGTCGGACGCGCAAATGGCCGCTCGCCAGCGCGCCGTGGGCCGACGGCTATTCGTTCGTCTCTCCGGTCGATCACTACGGCGAACGAGGCCGCAACGGGTTCGGCATCGCCGACATGTGCGGCGGCGTGTGGGAGGTGGTCCTCGATCACTTCGATCCGCTGGGGGGACACGAAGAGCTGGTGCTCCCCAAGCCGAATGAGACGCCGCGGCCGGTTTGTCGCGGCGGCAACTACTTCGACGTCCCCGGCAACGCCCGCTGCGCGGTGCGCCTGGGCTTGGCGGGCCCGCACTATTCCGATTCGCGGGATGGGTTCCGCGTCTGTTTGGGGCCACGCATCACGTCCAAGTAGCGCGGCGTTCGCGCGCATGCATGGTCGAACACGCGGCCGGGGCGGGTGCCCCGGCCTATGTGGTTGGCATGAGGGGCTCGCCGCGTCATCGACCCCGGCGAGGTCAAGCCTGGGCGGGTGTCCCGGCCTATGTGCTTGGCATGAGGGGCAGGTCGAACAGCCGCCGGACTTCGACCGATCCGACATGCACGCCGGGATGCCGCTGGGCGACCGTGATTGCCTCGCTCAAGTCGCGGGCGAGGATGAGGTAGTAGCCCCCCAGGAACTCGCGGGTCTCGGCGAAGGGGCCGTCGGTGATGAGGCGGCGGCCCTGCCGGATGCGCAGACTGGTCGCCGTGGCGATCGGTTGTAATGGGGCCGCGCTCAGATAGTTTCCGCGGGCGGCGACCTCTTGCGTCAGTTTCGCGGCTTCGGCTTGCGCGGCGTGCAGGGCCGCCGGACCGGCGGTCTCCCAGGCGGTCGCGTCGTCATAACACAGCAGCATGTAACGGGCGAGCGCGTCCTCTCCGCCGGGGAACGCCAAGAGTCGTTCGTCGGGGAGTCCCTCCAGCGGAGCGACTGGGCGAATTTCGATGGTCCCCTTGTTCGCCGCGGGCAAGCGGGCCGCGATCGTCAAGGCCTCGTCCAGATGGGGGACATCGATCAGGAAGAAGCCCCCGAGCTGTTCGGTCGTTTCCGCGAACGGCCCGGTGGTGACCAGCGTCGCCCCCTGACGCACCCGGACGGTGGCGGCGGTCGCGACCGGATGGAGCGGGGAGGCCCCGAGGAACTGACCCCGCGCGTGCAGGTCGCGACAAACCCCCGCCGATTCGACCGTGCACGCGGCCCATTCGTCCGGGGTCCAGGCCGCTTCGGGACTATAGACGAGAAGCAGGTAACGCATGACCACCGACCTTGTCGAGTAGAAGGCTGCCGTAGGCAGGAGTCAACCGGGTCGGTTGGCCCCAAGGGGCGTTGTGTGGGTTTCGGTCCGGCCACAATCGTGCGACCGGGCCTGCGCCCGGGTGGTCCGACGCCGAGTTCATGGGGGCGGTTCTCGTCCGATCGCCAGTTGAAAGATCATCGGTTTCCGCAACGCCAGTCCGCACCACGCCAACCCGCCGATGATGACGGGGAAGAACCAGGGATCACCGACGCGCACATGGGTGAGGGTGGCGCCTCCGAGATACCCGGTCATGAGGATCGCCCCGAGAAAAGAGGTCCGAGGGATCAGGTAGATGACCGTAACGGCGATTTCCAAGACGCCCAGCGCCGGTAACAGGTCAAGCGGCAGCCCCAATTTGGACATCATCTCGGCTTTGCCGGGCCAATCGAAGAATTTCGGGAGCCCGCTGGCTCCGATCATAAACAATCCGACGAGTCCCGTAGTCACTCGTCCGACAATCCGCGTGGCGCTGGTCGTCATGAGTGTTCGTTCCTTGGAAGGGTCTGGTTTCAATCATGCGGAGACAGGCGGGGTGGAGACCGCGCGGGAACATGGTCCGCGGGGCGACGCGACGTCGGCAGCCACCCCTCACGAACAACTCCCTGCGGCGTACGGCTGGCGGATCACCGATGATCCGATGCCTGGTTTGCCGCGTCACTTGCCGCCTTGGCGAAGGCCGCGTCGCGCTCGGCGATCAGGCGATTGACGGTTTCATCCGCCGGGCGAATCTCGAACGGCCCCAGCGCGACACCGGGATGTTTCGACATGAGCGCGATGGCCTGTTCAAGGTCGCGGGCTTCGAGCAGGAGAATCCCCCCCAGGACTTCCTTGGTCTCCGAGAACGGACCGTCGGTGACTTGAAGTTGACCGGATCGCGTCCGCAACGTGACGGCCGATCGCGCGGAACCCAAGGCTTCGCCGCCGAGGAAGTGACCACCGCGACGAAGCTCGTCGTCGTACGCGAGACACGCCTCCATCATCCGTCGGGCCTCCTCCGGGGCCAGCGTTTGGAAGTTCCGTTCGTCGTAGTAACCCAGGCAGACGAATTTCATGGTGTCGCTCCGAGGGACTGATGGAGGATTGGGACCGACCACCGTCACGCGACGCTCGTCGCCAGCGATCGTGGTGGGCCATGACTGAGGCTTCAGGGACCCGCCGCCGCGCGTTGCAGGGCGGCGATGTCGAGTTTGCGCATCGACAGCATCGCGGCGGTGACGCGGCCGGCCACCCCGGGGTCCGAACTCGTCAGGAGTTGCGGAAGCACCCGCGGCACGATTTGCCAGGAGAGCCCCCAGCGGTCCTTGAGCCAACCGCACTGGGACGGCGTGCCGCCGTCGGCCGTCAACTTGTCCCATAGCGTGTCGACCTCGGCTTGATCGTCGCAATCGACCGCCAGCGAGAACGCCTCGGTGAATCGAAAAAGCGGGCCGCCGTTGAGGGCCACGAATTCGACGTCGGCGAGGGCGAACTCGACCGTCATCACCGAGCCTGCGGGAGCCGTCCCCCCCTCGGGATAGCGAGTGACGCGATGGATCCGCGAGCTCGGAAACAAGGTGCAGTAGAAGGTCGCCGCCTGTTCGGCCGCGCCGTCGTACCACAAGAAGGGTTTGATCTTCTGCGGTCGCATGGGGTGTCTCTTGGAGGCCACGTCGAATCTGGTGGCCGCAGTGATTGAGGACGAAGCACGAAATCCGAAACTCGAAATCCGAAGGAAAGGGAGAAATCTTAAGGGGAAAACGTACGAACAACGAATGCCGGCGCGCCATGTGTCGCAAGTTCGCCATGGTCGAGTCTACGGATGGGGAGGTTGTGCGCGACGAGGCAAACATCTCGGTGGACTCTCTGGAGGAGACCACTGGTGAAGCCGGCGGCGCACGGCATGGTCGTCCGTTGGCGACCCGCTATGCCCTTGGGGCGACGCGGGTGTAGGTGCCGCGCATGAACGGGAACCAGGAACCATCCGGGTTCTGGTACCGTGACGACAGCCGATAATGATCCGCATCGACGTACTCGAGGAGGTCCTGATACTTCGCCATCGTCCCGTCGCCGGCAAAGCTGGGCCCCTCGGAATCAAGCGTCAAGACGCGGCCCGTGGCGTCGAGTTCCCCGTCGTACGGCCATTGATGGGTCATGCAGGAGCTGACGAACGTCCCCACGAAGCGGCGCTTCGCCGGATCATAGCCCAGCGTGAACTGCGAGACGGCGGGTTGACCGTCGGGGCCCTCGTTCCGCAGTTCGCCGACGGTCCAGAGCTTTCCCAAGGCGCGCGTGGTCTGGCTGCCGATCGACTTCATGGGGGGTTGATCGGGGCCCATCGTGCATTCCGACTCAAAAGTCCATTCGCCGACCAACCGCAGCAGCCATTCATGCTGTGGGGTCGGCTCGGGCAATTGATACGCGGCGGCCGTCGTCTCGGGCGCGGGTCGATTCGCCACGGGGGTGGGAGCCTCCGCCGCGACCATCACCATCCAACCGACGCCGAACTTGTCGGTGACCTGACCATAGCGGGGTGACCAAAACGTTTTGACCAAGGGCATGTCGACGCGGCCCCCGTCGGCGAGAGCCGCGAAATATCGATCCGCGTCGGCTTCGGTCGGGACGCTCAACGCGAGCCGAAAGCCCTCGAACCGCGACGTGTCGTCGCAGCCGTCGGAGGCCATCACCATCAAATCCCCCACCCGGAAGTCGCAATGCATGATCTTCCGCTCGAAACCGGGCGGGATCATGCCGGGAGGCGGGGGTTCGGGGCTTTCATCGAACCGCAGCACCATGCCGACTTGGGCGTGAAGGGCGGTCTGGTAGAACTCCAACGCCTCTTCGCAGCGTCCGCTGAAAAACAGGTAGGGATACAGCGTCGTTGTCGCCCGCGTCATGGCTGGGCTGGTGGGTTGGGTGCTGGACAAGGCGGCCTCGAGCCGCGCTTCCTGCGCGCGTAGCTCCGGCGTCAGCGCCTCGCCGAAGTCCTCGGCCGTGTAGAAGGGGCGAATTTCAATCTCCGACGGTTCGGGCATCGGGTTGGGGCACTTCTTGACCCACTCGATCGCCGCCTCCATCGACGGGACTTCCCAGAGCCAATAGCCGGCGACGAGCTCCTTCGTCTCGGCGAACGGGCCGTTGAGCACCATCCGTTCGCTTCCGGAGAAGCGGACGCGAACCCCTTTGGCGGAGGGATGGAGCCCGGCTCCGTCGCGCATGATGCCCGCGTGAACCAGCTCCTCGTTGTAGCGGCCCATCGCCGTCAGGAGCTCTTCGGTCGGCATCACGCCCGCCTCGGAGGACGCGGTCGCTTTGACGAAAACGATGACTTTCATGGTGCGGTGCCCTGGAAGAGGTGGTGGTGACGACCAGCCGCGCTCGTCGTGGTCACCAGTTTGTCGAACACGACGGGGCCGAATCGACAGGCTGGATGAGAATTCTGGGAAATGGTCGGATCTTGTCTTCCGGACGCAGGTTGCGTCACAATTCGCCGTGCGGTTGTGAGGCCAGTTCGCGGATCCGTCGCGCGAGATAGCGGCGTTCCGGCTCTTGCTTGGCCAACCGCCAGGCTTCGCGATACGCCGTCACCGCCTCCTCATGACGATCGAGTCGTCGCAGCAGGTCGGCCCGAGCGGCATGAAACAGATGATACGACATCAGTTCCTTGGTCTCCGCCAGACGATCGACCAGCACCAACCCGGCGACCGGACCATCCCGCATGGCGACCGCGACCGCGCGATTCAAGTCGACGACGGGCGAGGGGTGCGCTTGAGCCAGGAGTTCGTACCAGGCGACGATCGCGGTCCAGTCGGTCGCCGCGAAGGAGGCGGCGGCGGCATGGACGGCGGAGATCGCGGCTTGAATCGTGTACGGGCCGACTTCCCCGGAGGCCAGCGCGCGGTCGAGCCAATTTCGCGCTTCGGCGATCAGTCCGCGATCCCACCGCGATCGATCTTGTTCTTCGAGCAGAATCAGATCGCCGGTTTCGCCGCAGCGCGCGGGGCGACGCGACTCGTGAAACAGCATAAGCGCCAGCAGCCCCCACACCTCGGCATCGGGGGAAAGTTCCGCGAGCAGTCGGGCGAGGCGGATCGCTTCCCTCGAGAGATCCGGACGCGTGTGCGTCGTACCCGTCGAGGCGGCGTAGCCCTCGTTGAAGACCAGATAACAGACCGCCAGCACCGACTCGCGGCGCGTCGGCAATTCCTCACGCGCGGGGATCTGATAGGGAATCCCCGCATCACGAATCTTCGCCTTGCCGCGAACGATCCGCTGCGCCAGCGTCGCGGGGGGGACCAGGAAGGCGGCGGCGATCTCCTCGGTCGTCAGGCCGCAGACTTCTCGCAACGTCAGGGCGATTTGGATCTGTGGATCGATCGCTGGGTGGCAGCAGGTGAAGATCAACCGCAGCCGATCGTCTTCGATCTCGACCGCGGATCGCTCGTCGTTGAGCCGCGTGATCGCGTCCCGGCGACGTTCCACTTCCGGGTGTAGCGTCTCGAGCTTGGCGCGCCGTCGTAGACCATCGATGACCTTGAACCGCCCCGTCGAGATGAGCCAGGCGCGGGGTTGTTCGGGGAGTCCGTCGCGCGGCCAACTCTCCGCCGCCGCCACAAAGGCTTCCGCGAGGGCTTCTTCCGCCAGGTCGAAGTCGCCCAGCAACCGAATCAGCGTCGCCAGCACGCGACGTGATTCGGCGTGATAAATGGCGGCGATGTCCTGGGACGTGAGCATCGGTTCCGAGGGGCACGACCGGGGGTGAGTCATCAAGTCGCCGCGAATCAACGCGGTCTCACGGCAACCGCCAGCGGCGACGGAGCAGCCATTCGCCGATCAACAGGCCCATCAACAGCAGCAACGGTTCCCACCGGCTCCAGAGGGGAATCGCGCGGCCTTGTTCGAGCGGGACCAACCGTGCCGGGGGAAGTTGCGACGGCAACGCCGCCAGTTCATCCAACTCCAGCAATCGGCCGCCACTGAGTTTCGCGGCGAGTTGCAGATCGGCCCGATCGGTGGCCTGGCTGCGCAGTTCCCGACGTTGCGATTCCACCAGGAAATCGACCGCCGGCGGGGCCCCCTCGAACGAGGGCCGCGACAACCATGCGTGATAACTCCCGTCGGCAAGGCCCGTCACCTGGGTCTCGAAGACGGTGGGGAGATGCGGTAACCGCGACAACGTCAACTCGCGGCGACCCGACCCGCTCCGTTCCAAACTGACGCCGATCCCTTCATCGGTCTTGGGGAGCCAGCGATCATCGAGGAAGCGCACGCGAACCAGCACCGGTTCGCCTTGAACATACGTCTGGCGATCGACTAGCAGCTCCGCGGGCCGGTCGGGTCCCAACAGTTTCGAGCGGCTGAGGTAGCGGATCGCCTGGCCCCAGTACTTGCCGAAGTAGGTGTCCCCTTGACGGAACCGCCAACGCCAGAGCTCATCGGTCGCGTGATACAACACTTTGCCGGGACCGACTTGTTGCAACAGGACCACGGGGAGCCGGCCCGCTTTCGCCGGGGAGTAGGGATGTTCGAGCAGGACCCGCACGCCGGGCTTGACTTCGGTGATCGGCAACAGACCATAGAAGCCGGGGAGCCGCGACCATAACTCCATCGTGGCCGGCTCGCTCTCCCCGAAGCGGAACAGCGGCACCCCTTTTTGGCCATCCAGCGTCAACCGCGGGCGAAACTCCTCGACGGCGGGTTGGTTCCACGCGGCCGTTTGTGCGGCGTCCAAGGCGAACGGCAACAATCCTTCCAGTGCCGTGCCGCGAAACGCGACGGGATTCTGCCGACCGCCCGCGATCAGGATCAGCCCGCCCCCTTTCTCGCGAACGAACTCGGCGAGCCAGTCGGCGGCGGTCGCTCCCAGCGAAAGGGGCGCGACATCGCCCAAGATGATCACGTCGTATTGGAACAAGTCGGGCTTCTGGACCGGAAAGTAGGGGATCGCCGTCTTATCCTCGCGGAGGAAATCAGGATCGGCATCGATCAGCAACGTCTGCAATTCGACCGAGGTATCGCGCTCGAACCACGGCTTCAGGTAGCGAAACTCGAACCGCGGCGTCGATTCGATCAGCAAGACTTTCAAGCGTTCTTCGCGGACCACCAGTCGCCGCGTCACCTGGTTGTTGTCGGGTTGCGTCTCGCCCGGAACGGGCCCCGCCGACAACGTCAATTCCCATTCGACGGGACGCTCGACGGTGAAGCTCAACTCGAATTTTTCGGGCTGCCCGTCCTGGTCGGTCACCGGGATCACCTGCTCGACGATCGGTTGTGACTCCCCCTTCGCCGTCAACTTCAACGTGACATTCGGTTGTCCCAACCCGGTCGCGCGGAGCTTGCCGCTGATGATCACCGGGTCGCCGACGAACGCGATCTCGTCCATCACCACATCGAACAATTGCAGGTCGCGCGGCGGTTCCGCCTTGCCGACCGGCACGACGATCAACTGCGTCCCACGACGCCGGACCACTTCGGCGACGGTCGAAAGTTTGTCGGCGGGTTGCTCCGAGGCGATGCCGTCGGTGATGACGACGAGCGCCGTGGGCGGCATGCCGCGCAATTCCGCGAGGACTTGCCGCACCCCCTCGGCGGGACGCGTCGCGGTGCCGGACGGTGTGAGTCGGTCGAGCGGCTCGTCCCAACGGACATTGTCAAGAGCCGTTCCCAGGGAACTCGCCGTGGCGGCGAACTGATAGAGCTTGAGGGGATGCCGTTCCGAGAGATCGCGTAGCAGGCGCGCGTCCTCGCGGACCAAAACTGAGCGGACTTGCTCCCAACGGGAGGGAGCCGTCGGGAGCCCTTCCGGAGTGGTCGCCGCCGAACCGGCATCGCGCAGTCCCATGCTTTCGGAAGTATCAAGCAGTACGGCGATCGGTGGGACGCCCGAGCGGGCCACCTGCAACGACGGCTGCATCCAGACGATCCAGGCAACGATCAGGGCACCGAGGCGGAGGGTCGTCAGCACCAGCCGTTGCCGCACGGAAAGCAGTTGCCCCTCGCGTTGATAGGCCCAGACGACTCCCGCCACCGCCACGACCGCGATCAATACGCCCAAGGCGGGAGGCCAGCCCTCGGGCCAGGGGGACCGTGCCCCCCATTCCCATTGCGTACCTTCGCCCGCCCCGCGCGGCGGGATGCCGAGGTACCATTCCACGAACCGTTGCCAAGCGGCGGTCAACGACGCACGCTCCCGACCAGTGAGCGACCCGCCGGCGGGCTGGACAGTCCCGCGTCGGCCACGCGAGACTCTTGGTGCGTGACCAAGTCCCGCGATGAGAACCCGGTCGACTGTACCATGCGTGGAGGGGGACGTCTGCCGATGAACGAGGTTCCCGAGACCGCCGATCGACGAACCGATGCCGCATGGTGGATCGCGACAACCGCGCATGACCTGGCGGGTCCGCTTGTGACGATGCAGGGTTATCTGGGTTCGCTGGAAGGGGTCGCGCGACGCGGCGATTGGGAGGCGTTTCGTGACGATCTCGCGCGGTTACAACGATGTTGTCGCACGTTGACCGAGCGGGTGCGGGAACTGCGCGAGTCGGCGCGGCCCGAATCCCAACCGGTTCCAATGACCATTTGTTCGTTGGAAGAAGCCGCCGCGCGGGCTTGGGAACTGACGGCGGGACTCCGCACGGATGCGGTGACTTATCGTTGTGTGACCCCGTTGCCCACGATTCCCGGCGATCCCATCGCTTGGGTGCGGATCTTCCAGAACCTGTTCGCGAACTCGTTCGCGGCGGGAGCCGGGCGGATCGAGCTCCGGTTCACGGAAACGCCATCCGAATGGACGTTGGAGGTGATCGACGACGGTCACGGGTTCGAGTCGCAGTCACCCGACCCCTCGGCGGAGACCGTTTCACGAGTGGTTTCCCCCGGCGTTTCTCGAGGGTTGGGACTCGACATCGTGCGGCAACTTGTAGCCCGTCACGGCGGGAGATTCACCCTTAGTTCGGCAGGCACAGGACTCGCAGCCACCGCACGAATTCGTCTGCAGAAGTCACTCCCGATTCGGACACACGGTGGGCCCTCAACGGAATGATGGACGTATCGCCTTGTCACGCATGACGTTACGTCGAAATCACCGACTTGGCTTGCCGGAGCCCCCCTGATCAGTCCACTTCGGAACCATCGAAATCCGCGAAGAGACTTGTCGGTCGTTATGTCGCATGGCTAAAATCTCGCGATTGGCTGGACGATAACAGTCTGAGACCATTATTTGCCGATCCGATAAGTCGCCGTCCATGCATCTTCGGGATTTGGAACTCTTCTGTGAGGTCGCCACGCTTCGCAGCTTCTCGCAAGCGGCGAAGGCGCTCGGCGTTTCACAGCCCGTGGCCAGCGAAACCGTGAAAGCCCTCGAGGATAAGCTGGGGCTGTCGCTGATCAACCGCAGCAAGCGGCCGCTCGAGCTGACTCCGGCCGGACGCATTTATCTGGAAGGTTGCCGCGAACTCCTCGACGGTTATCGTCGGCTTGAGGATCGGGTGCTGCAATCGCGGGACAAGGTCGTGGGACCGGTGCGGGTCGCCGCGATCTATTCGGTCGGTCTGTTGCAGATGGACTGCTACGTCAAGCAGTTCGAGCATCTGTATCCCGACGCCGCGCTCGAGCTGCGGTACGTCCAGCCCGATGTGGTCATCGAGCGGGTGGTGAATGACGAGGCCGATCTGGGGCTGGTGTCGTTCCCCCCCAAACGGAGCGCCGACCTCGTCTGCATTCCGTGGCAGGAGCAGGAGATCGTCGTCGTCGTGCCGCCCCAGCATCGGCTGGCGGTGCGGGGCTCGATGCAATCGTTCGAGCTGGATGGCGAGACGATGGTCGCCTTCACGCCGGAACTGCGGATTCGGGCCGAGATGGATCGGTGGTTGCGGGCCGCGCGCGTGCAGGTCGATGTCGTTCACGAGTTCGACAACATCGAAAACATCAAGCGGGCGGTCGAAGTCGGTTCCGGGATCGCGCTTCTGCCGATTCCGACCGTGCGGCGCGAGCTCGAGATCGGTTCGTTGCGGGCGCTCCATTTGGAGGACGTCCGGTGGGCCCGGCCCCTCGCCGTCATTCATAAAAAGCATAAAGACCTGACCACCGCGGTAAAGTGCTTCCTGAAGCTGCTGCACGAACCGCCGGAAACGTTCTTCTATTCGGGGACGGCGGACGTGGCGGCAAGCAAACGTCAGCCGTCGCCCGATGCGACCCCCGCGTGAGGCCGCACGAGGCGGCGGCGACAATCGCTCACCATCCCGGTCGCATGGCGGCGACGGCGGTGGCCCCGGGATCACTTCGCGACATACCTGAACCTGATCGTCCCCGCTTCGCTCTCAAGGGGGACTTGCCTGTGAGATGTCCATGAGCCACGACCCGTTCCTCACTCGTCATCCCGAACTGTTCCATGCCGATGGTCGTCCCAAGGCCCAAGGGATGTACGACCCGGACTACGAGCACGACAGTTGCGGCGTCGGGTTCACCGCCCACATCAAAGGCCTGAAATCGCGGCAAATTCTCGATGACGCGCTCCGCATCCTGCGGCACATGACCCACCGCGGCGCGTGCGGCTGCGAAGCCAACACCGGCGACGGCGCGGGGATCCTCACCGCGATTCCACACGAGTTCCTCAGTCAGGCCGTGCAGAAGGATCTGGGGCTGAGCCTCCCCGCGCCGGGGAAGTACGGGGTCGGTCTGGTCTTTTTGCCGACCGATCCCGCCGAGCGGGCGGAATGTCGTCAGGAGGTCAATCGCCTGATCGCCGCGCAAGGCCAGAAGCTGATCGGCTGGCGGAAGGTGCCGATCGCGCCCGAGGACGCCGATATCGGTCCTTCGGCCCGGGCCGCAATGCCGGCGTTCGAGCAACTTTTCATCGCCGCCGGCGAAGGGCTCGATCAGGACGCCTTCGAGCGGCAGCTCTTCCTGATCCGTAAGCAGGCGAGCCATCGGATTCGGGAGGGGAATCTGCCGCAAGCGCTCAGCTTCTACATCTGTTCGCTGTCGACCCGGGTGCTCATCTATAAAGGGATGCTGACCCCCGAGCAGGTGGAGAAGTTTTATCCCGATCTGCAGGCTCCCGAATACACCTCGCACCTCGCGATGGTGCATTCGCGGTTCTCGACGAACACCTTCCCGAGTTGGGATCGCGCCCATCCGCAGCGGTACATGGCGCACAACGGCGAAATCAACACCGTCCGCGGCAACGCCAACTGGATGTTCGCCCGCCAGGGGGTGATGCGCAGCGAGCTCTTCGGCGACGATCTCGCGAAACTGTTCCCGATCGTCGAGCCCTATTGCAGCGATTCGGGGAACTTCGACAACGCGCTGGAACTGCTGGTCATGGCGGGCCGGTCGCTCCCCGAGGCGGTCATGATGATGATCCCCGAGGCGTGGCAGAACCATGAATCCATGTCGGAAGACAAGCGGGCCTTCTATGAGTATCACTCCGCCCTGCAGGAGCCGTGGGACGGACCGGCGTCGGTCTCGTTCACCGACGGCCGCATCATCGGCGCGACGCTCGATCGGAACGGCCTGCGGCCCAGCCGCTACTACGTCACCCACGATGACCGCGTGGTGATGGCGAGCGAAGTCGGCGTCCTCGATATCCCGCCGGAAAACGTCAAGCTCAAGGGCCGGTTGCAGCCCGGCAAGATGTTCCTCGTCGACTTCGAGCAAGGCCGGTTGATTCCCGACGCGGAACTGAAGCACGACTTTTGCAGCCGGCGACCGTACGCCGACTGGCTGAAGAGTCAGCGGCTGCAACTGAGCGAGCTGCCGCCGGTCCCGCCGCAACCGCGGATGACCGGGGACGATCTCCTCGCCCATTTGCAGGCCTTCGGCTACACCACCGAAACGCTGCAGTTCATGCTCGTCCCGATGATCACCACCAAGAAGGATCCGCTGGGGTCGATGGGGGATGACACGGCGCTGGCGTGCATGAGCGATCAGCCGCGACCGCTCTACGACTACTTCAAGCAGCTCTTCGCCCAGGTGACCAATCCCGCGATCGACTCGACGCGGGAAGAGGTCATCATGTCGCTGGAGTGTTACATCGGCCCGGAAGGGAATCTGCTCGAGACGACCGAGGCGCAGGCCCATCGGCTCGCGGTCCCCCATCCGATCCTCACCAACGACGAGCTCGCATCGCTCAAGTCGTTGAACCATCGCGGCTGGAAGACGCGGACGATCGATGCCACCTACCCCCGGTCGCAAGGGCCGGCGGGACTCAAGCCCGCCCTCGAACGCGTTTGCCGCGAAGCCTCGCAGGCGATCGCCGACGGGTACAGCCTCGTCGTCCTGTCCGACCGCGCGGCGAGTCCCGACCGCCTGCCGATCAGCAGCCTCCTGGCGTGCGGGGCGGTCCATCATCACTTGGTCCGCGCCGAGCAGCGGACGCGAATCGGCATCGTCGTCGAGTCGGGTGAAGCGCGGGAAGTCCATCACTTCTGCTGCCTCGTCGGCTACGGGGCCGATGCGATCAACCCCTATCTCGCCTTCGAAGCCCTGTGGCAGTTGCAGGACGACGGCGAACTCCCCGGCGATTGGACCCACGAGCAGATCACCGCCGCCTACCGCAAGGCGACCAAGCAGGGGATCCTGAAGGTCATGGCGAAGATGGGGATCTCGACCCTGCAAAGCTACAAGGGGGCGCAGATCTTCGAGGCCGTCGGGCTTGACGAAGAGGTCATTAGCCTCTGCTTCCGCGGGACCGCCAGCCGCATCCGCGGCGTGGGCTTCGAGATCCTCGGCGAAGAGGCGCTGCGGCGGCATGGACTGGGCTATCCCGAACGTGCCGACCACCGCCTGCCGGTCCTGCCGAACTTCGGCCTGTTCCAATGGCGGGCGAGCGGCGAGAAGCATGCGTGGAACCCGCTCACCATCGCCCACATCCAGAAGGCGACCGCGCAGGGGGACAAGGGAGCCTTTAAGGAGTTCTCGCGACTGATCAACGAACAGGTGGCCCGCGAATGCCATCTGCGCGGCCTCGTCCGCTTCAAGCCGCGGACGCCGGTTCCGCTTGAAGAGGTCGAACCCGCCGCCGAAATCGTCAAGCGGTTCTGCACGGGGGCGATGAGCTACGGCAGCATCTCGGCCGAAGCGCACGAAACGCTCGCCATCGCCATGAACCGCCTCGGCGGCAAGAGCAACACCGGCGAGGGGGGCGAAGACTACAAGCGGTTCGCGCCGCTGCCCAACGGCGACTCGAAGCGCTCGGCGATCAAGCAGGTCGCTTCGGGCCGGTTCGGGGTCACCAGCTGGTACCTCACCAACGCCGATGAACTGCAAATCAAGATTTCGCAGGGGGCCAAGCCCGGCGAAGGGGGGGAACTCCCCGGTCACAAGGTCGACAAGATCATCGCGGCGACCCGGCACTCGACGCCCGGCGTGGGCCTCATCAGCCCGCCGCCGCATCACGACATCTATTCGATCGAAGACCTCGCGCAGCTCATCTTCGACCTGAAGAACAGCAACCCGAGCGCGCGGATCAGCGTGAAACTGGTCTCGGAAGTCGGGGTCGGGACGATCGCCGCCGGAGTCGCCAAGGGGCACGCCGACAACATCCTGATCTCCGGCGATTCCGGGGGGACGGGGGCGTCGCCGCTGACGAGCATCAAGCACGCCGGCCTGCCGTGGGAACTCGGCATCGCCGAGACTCATCAAACGCTGGTCTTGAACGACCTGCGCAGCCGCGTGCGATTGCAGACCGACGGCCAATTGAAGACCGGCCGCGACGTGGTGATCGCGACGTTGCTGGGGGCCGAGGAATACGGCTTCTCGACCGCGCCGCTGATCACGCTCGGCTGCATCATGATGCGGAAGTGCCATCTGAATACGTGTCCGGTGGGGATCGCCACGCAGGATCCCGAACTGCGGGCGAAGTTCCACGGCCAGCCCGAGCACGTCATCAACTACTTCTTCATGGTCGCGGAGGACGCCCGCGAGCTGATGGCGTCGCTCGGGTTCCGCACCATCAACGAGATGGTGGGGCATTCCGAAGTCCTCGAGCTCGATCCGACGATCACCCATTGGAAAACGAAGCGGATCGACCTGTCGCGGGTGCTGACCCCGGCGACATTGCCCCATCCAAACGTGGGAACCTACTGTCAGATCGCGCAGCAGCACGGGATGGAGTTCCAGCTCGACAACGACCTCATCAAGGAATGTCAGCCGGCGATCCAGGACGCCAAGCCGGTCCAGCTCGACATCGAAGTGCAGAACATCGACCGCGCGCTGGGGACGATGCTCAGCCACGAAATCTCGAAGAAGTGGGGGGCGAAGGGCCTGCCCGACGGGACGATCCGCATCCGCTGCCGCGGCTCCGCCGGTCAGAGCCTCGGAGCCTGGATGGTGAAGGGGGTGACGCTTGAGGTCGAAGGGGACGCCAACGACTTCGTCGGCAAGGGGCTATGCGGCGGCCGCATCGTGATCTACCCGCCGAAGCATGCCTCGTTCGTCCCGGAAGAGAACATCCTCATCGGCAACGTGGCGTTGTACGGGGCGACCGAAGGGGAAGCCTTCTTCCGCGGCCGCGCGGCGGAACGCTTCTGCGTGCGGAACTCGGGGGCGTGGACGGTGGTGGAAGGGGTCGGCGATCACGGCCTCGAATACATGACCGGCGGCCGCGCGGTGATTCTCGGTCCGACCGGCCGCAACTTCGCGGCGGGAATGTCGGGCGGGATCGCCTACGTCTGGGATCCGCGGGAGGAGCTCCTCGGCAACTGCAACCTGGAAATGGTCGCGCTCGAGCCGCTGGAGGCGGAGCAGGACATCGCCGAGCTGAAGACGTTGATCGAAAAGCACCGTGAGTACACGGGGTCGACGGTCGCCGCGACGATCCTGAAGGATTGGAGCCGGGAACTGCCGAAATTCCGCAAGGTGATGCCGACCGATTACAAGCGGGCGCTGATGGAGATGGCGGCGGAGGCCGCGAAGGCGGGCGCGAAGAGCCCCGCGATGGCGGGCGTCGGCGGGCAGGTTTAAACGTCGGGAAGGAACCACGAAATCCACGAAAACTCACGAAAAGGATGCCATGGCCGAGTTGTTGTATCCCAGTGAGTCCTACCGCATCATCGGTGCGTGCTTTGAGGTGTATAAGGAATTGGGCCCGGGATTTTTGGAAGCGGTCTACCAAGAGAGTTTGGAAATCGAGTTCGATCTGCAGAAGATCCCGTTCCATTCTCAGCCGGAATTGCCTTTGGTCTATAAGGGGCGAAAATTGCAGCGCGGCTACAAGCCGGATTTCCTCTGTTTCGATGGCATCGTCGTGGAAATCAAGGCCGTCGGGGAGTTGAATGGCGTATTTCGCGCGCAATTGATGAATTATCTGAAGGCTGCTCGTTTGCGGTTGGGTTTGCTGGTGAATTTCAACCATCACCCCAAGCTCGAGCACGAACGAATCGTGCTATGATGTTTCTTTCGTGACATTCGTGTGTTTCGTGGTTCCTCGTCTTCGACCCAAAGAATCAGCGCATCATGGGTAAGCCCACCGGGTTCAAAGAGTTCGCGCGGCAGACGCCGACCGATCGTTCGCCGCGGTTGCGGGTGCTTGACTGGAACGAGTTCCACGAGCACATGGAGGAACCCGCCCTCAAGAAGCAGGGGGCGCGGTGCATGGACTGCGGCGTCCCCTTCTGCCATACGGGGACGCTGATCAACAACATGGCGGCGGGTTGCCCCATCAACAACCTGATCCCCGAGTGGAACGACCTCGTCTATCGCGGACATTGGCGCGAAGCCCTCGATCGGCTCCATAAGACCAACAACTTCCCCGAGTTCACCGGCCGCGTCTGCCCCGCCCCTTGCGAAGGCTCGTGCGTCCTCGGCATCACCAGTCCTCCCGTCGCGATCAAGAGCATCGAGTGCGCGATCATCGACAAGGGCTTCGAGGAAGGCTGGGTCGTCCCCAATCCCCCCCCCGTCCGCACCGGCAAGAAGGTCGCGGTCATCGGCTCCGGTCCGGCGGGACTCGCCGCCGCCGCGCAGCTCAACAGCGTCGGGCATCTGGTCACCGTCTTCGAGCGCGCCGACCGCATCGGCGGCCTCTTGATGTACGGCATCCCCAACATGAAGCTCGACAAGGCCCACGTCGTGCAGCGGCGGGTCGATCTGCTGGCCGCCGAAGGGGTGATCTTCAAGACGAACGTCGAGATCGGCAAGACGCTTCCCGCCGACCAATTGAAGGCCGAGTTCGACGCCGTGGTCGTCTGCACCGGCGCGACCGTCCCCAACGATTTCTTCGCGAACACCCCCGGCCGCCATCTCAAGGGGATTCACATGGCGATGGAGTTCCTCCACGCCAACACCAAGAGTCTGCTCGATTCTCATCTCGAAGATGGGCGGTACATCTCCGCGAAGGGGAAGGACGTCATCGTCATCGGCGGGGGGGACACCGGAACCGACTGCTGCGGCACGTCGCTGCGGCACGGTTGTGCCTCGCTGGTCAACTTCGAGGTGGTGCCGCAATCCCCGGAACAACGGGCCGCGAACAACCCTTGGCCGCAATGGCCGCGGATTTATCGTAAGGATTACGGCCACGAGGAGGCGGCGGCCCTCTTCAATTACGGAGACATGCCGGGCAAGACCCTGACGCAGGATCCGCGGGAATACGCCATCCAGACGACCGAATTCCTCGGGGATGAGCAGGGCAACCTGCGCGGCATGAAGACGGTGCGGGTCGATTGGTCGAAGCCCGACGCCGAGAAGAAAACGCCGTTTTCGGTCCTGCCGAACAGCGAACAGGAATGGCCGGCACAACTGTGCTTCCTCGCGTTAGGCTTCAAGGGCCCGGAGTCGACCGTCGCTCAGCAACTGGGGGTCACGCTCGACGGCCGCAGCAACTACGCCGCCGAGCACGGCAAGTACACGACGAACGTCGAGAAGGTCTTCGCGGCGGGGGACTGCCGCCGCGGCCAAAGCCTGGTCGTCTGGGCGATCAACGAAGGCCGCGGCGTGGCCCGCGAATGCGACAAGTTCCTGATGGGAACATCCCAGCTACCCTAAGGCCGCCAGGCCACCATCGCGGGCCGTGGGTTATGCAATCAGACGGCCAGTTTTCTGTTGACCACACGAATCCACTGGATAACATATGGATAGGGTGACATAAGAAGGATGGCAGGAAGGATGTAGACATTAGTCACGCAAGGAGGGATCATGGAATTCGCGACATATCTCTATCGCAGTGGCCGGATCACACTCGAAGAATGCAAGAACCTCCTAAAAATCTCAGCACGCATCAAGCCTGATTCCGATCAGCGCAAGCTCACTGAGCTCCCTGTTGGTCCAGTGACCGCCATCCCAGAGTCATGGAGACCAATTCCAGTCGGTGATGTACTTGCATCAGCCAAAGACTTTCAGTCGATACTTGATAGGCCACCCCAGCGCACCGGACTCAAGCAGTTGCTTGACGAATGGTACGCTTGGCACGCGAGTGCGATCGAACCTATCAGTGACTATTCGCTGTATGAATGCCGGTTCGGTAAACAGCTGTATCAGAATCAAATCGAGAAGAAGCTCATTGCCAAGTATCTGGTATCCGCTCGCGCTTGGATGAGCGAGACTCTGATCCGTGACCAAGATGTTGTCGTGGTTACTGAAGGCACCACACCACTGTATGCTGGCTTGGCCATTGCAAGCCACAAAGCGAAAGTCAAGATCGCGACATCCAACGGCGGGTTGGTTAGAGAGTACTGCGAGAACCCCGCATTCCGCGCAAATCTGCTGGAATTTGAGCTGATGGGCGGCTTGGTTAGCGCTGAACATCGCGGGGCCGGTGGATTGGTCGCCAAACGCGACTATAAGGCCTTTTTCAGTGATGGCGACCCTCGCGCGACGGTCGTTGTCATGGGGGTGACCGGATTGTTGGCCGATGAAGGCCCGTATGCCCCTGACGCGAAATCCGCTTCGATCCGTTACGACCTGCTCGACGCCGCGCTTGCAAAAGGTGTGAGGCACATTATTTTTCTTTCTGATTTCAGCAAGATGCTGCCCTCCAAAAGGCGAGATTACGGAGTCGCCGTGCTTCCTCGTGACAGGTGGCATGAGTTGCTGGCCGCGAATGACGGTCGTATGTTTATTGTCACAAGCCCCCCCCCACACCTCCGCAAGCATTTATCACGCGCAGAACATGATAGGCACATCGCAACCCGCGACATGAAGTTCCATAAAGATCCCGAGATTAGTAAAGGCGAGCTTTCGGAGTACCTGCGCTCCATTGACTCACTCATTCAACAATCAAATCCAGGTCTTGATTACTCTCACATTCATGAGGCGTGCGAGCATTCTTTTCAATCTGGCGTGAACATCGGCACACCTCGATAATCGTGCATTATCGCTCATTACGACTGTGGCCATACACTTGGCTTGCTTCGTTGCAATTTGTTATGCCTGTCACCATATGCATCAGGCCTATCATGCGAGCATGTCGTTTTTGATTGGATCATTTGGATCATATAGCGTAAGATTTCTGGCTACGCCATCGAGTCGCAGATATGTGCTAACGACTCGAAACACACATCATCTCAAGCGCTGTAGTCCATTTTGCTGAGTGGGCCATGGTGCACGTTAGACCCACCCCAGCAGCGTCCGCAAATGCGCCTCGACCGATTCGGCCAGAAAGTCGACGTGGTAGCCTCCTTCCAGCAGACTGACGAGGCGACCTTGGCAGAAGTCACGGGCCACCGCGCGTAGCTGTGCGGTCAATGTCGCGAAGTCTTCCGTTTCCAGGCCCAGCGAGCCGATTGGGTCGGCGCGGTGGGCGTCGAAGCCGGCGCTCAGCAGGATCAGTTGCGGGCGACAGCGCGCCGCGGCGTCGCGCAGCAGCCGCTCGAAGCGGGTCAGATACTCCTTGCGACTGATGCCGAATTCAACGGGGAGATTGAAGGTCGCCCCCAAGCCGCGGCCGGTCCCCGTCTCGTCCGTCGCGCCGCTCCCCGGATAGAACGGGTAGCGGTGGGCCGAGAAGAACCAGACGTCGTCGCGATCGTAGAACAGATCCTGCGTCCCGTTGCCGTGATGGACGTCCCAATCGACGATCAGCACCCGCGACAGGTCATGGACCCGCAGCGCATGCTCGGCCGCGACCGCGACGTTGTTGAAAAGACAAAACCCCATCGGCGCGGCGTGCAGCGCGTGATGGCCCGGCGGCCGCGCGAGACACAACGCGGTCGAGTCGACGCCGCCGAGGACCGCATCGACCGCGGCGATCGCCGAGCCCGCCGCCTGACCGGCGACTTCGTACGACGCGGGGGACATCACCGTATCGGACTCGACGCGTCCGCCCCCGCCTTGCGCCCACGCGGCAACCTGCTCGACATAGTCGCGGTCATGAATCCGCGCCAGTTCGTCGACCGTCGCCGCGCGAATCACGCCCCGCCGACATTGCTCGAGCAAGCCCGAGGATTCCAGCCGGCGAGTGATCGCCATCAACCGCTCGGGCGATTCCGGATGCCGCCCGGTCAGATGCCGCTGAAACGTGGCGTCGTGAAAGAGGATGGTCATGGTCGGCGGCTTGGACAGTGAATGCGGCTCGAACTGAACGCTGTGCCCCAAGACCGCGAGGGGACGTCGTGAGACGCCCCCTCGTGATGGTTTCCGTCCGATCTTGGAATCGTACTATTCGTCGTCGTCACCGAGACCGTCGAGCAGCCCGGGCGGGAGATCCTTGGGATTGATCGGCAGATCCTTGAGAGCGTCCTTGATCTGCCGCTTCGCGTCCTTCAACGCTTCGTCGACCTCCTCGCGGTCCCCTTTCGACGGGGTTTTCTTGGCCTTGGGGACCTGCGACCAGTCGAGTCCTTCGGTCGAGATGCGGACGACGCTCCCCGTCTCGCGGGGTTGGATGGCGATCGACAGTTCCGCCGCGCCGAGCTTGCGCTTCATCAAGGCGTTGGTCTTGCCCAGCAGATCCTTGCCGTCGACTTCCCAGCCTTGATCGCCCAGCGATTTGGCCAGGGCCTGCATCGTCGGCGCGACCGGTTGGGGGCTGTCGAAGTGGACCGCTTCCACCAGCGTCTTCCACGAGACGTTCGTCGCGTCCTTCGGGAAAGCGAGCGTGTGCGCGGGGAACCCGGGGGCCTGCGGCTTCGCGGGCATCGGCTCATCCTCGTCGTCGTCCGCGGCGGCCACTTTCACGGGCTTGGCCGGCTTCAACAATGCGGTCCGCATCGGTTCGGTCAACGGCGCGGCGAACGTCAGGTCGACGTCCCACGTTTCGCCGAAGAACTCAAGCGTTTTCCCGGTGCTGACCCGGCCGATCGCGTTCCCCTTCGCGGCGTCGAACTCGACCATGTGAATCTCGCCGATCGCCGAGAAGCCCGACTTCTGATGGGCGGGATGGACCACTTGGCAGCCGAAGATGCCGCCGTCTTGGTGGACGCTGAGCACGAGCGCCCCGCCGAGCTTGCCGAACCCGGCGTCGAAACTCAGGTTCTTCGACTTGGCGGGATCCTGCTCGGTGAAGATCAGCTTCATCGCGGGCTTGTCGTTGAACGGTTCCTCCTCGACGATCGTCACAAACTTGAGGGTCACGGGCTTGTCGTTCCCGAGAAACTTGCCGCTCACCTGCGGTTTCACGGGGGCGTCGAGCGTGACCGGCGCATCGGGGGCGATCGCGCCCGTGTAGGGGAGGTCAAACTTCATCACGACCTCCTTGGCGAACCGGCCCGTGACGGAGTAATTGACCGTGCCATGGACGCGATCAGCCTCGATCACCACCGTGGACTTCAAATCTTTGCTGTTGGTTCCGAACGACGAGTTCGTCCCCTGACCGAACAGGTAATGGACCGCGCCATCGGGATGAAGGACCAGCTTCAGGTGGGGCTGACCGACCTCGACATCGACGTTCTCGGTCGCTTCCTTCTTCTGCACCCGTTTGAGCACGTCGGCCGAGAGTTTCCGCCCGGTCGCGAGGACGATGATCCGGGGCTCATCGGAAGCCGTCCCGGGAAGCGCCACGAACTCTTTGAAGACGGCTTGCTTGTCGCCCGCCGTGTACGAACCATGATTCGGTTCGGCGGCGCGAACCCCCGCGGACCCGCAACTCACCAAGACCAAGGCCAGCATGACGCGACCGAAACGAGTCGGTGACATGAGACGATCCTCAAGAGGAGACATGCGGGGAGATCCGCTACATAGTTTGTTGACGCCGGATTGGCCTCGCGTGAGTGGGTATCGTAGCCCGTCCCACGTGATGGGTGAATCCCCTCTCGCCCCCACGATCGGGACGGCGATTCCTGGAACTCGCAGCCGAGAGTCGCGACCCGCCAGGAAGATCGAGCGACCATGATCGGAATCGAGATCGATGCGGGGAAAATGTATCCATAAGTTCACGTTCAGTCCGTTGAGTCTGACGCCGCGTTCGTTATACTTAAGAATTCGCCTCGATCCCCGGCAGGGCGTCCGGGCGGGATCGTCGTGTTTTTCGGCCTTGGACTCGCGGAGCAGACCTTGTCTCTCATGGAACCGATCGACGTCAAAGCGTTGTTGCAGAACCGCAGTCCGTTGCAGGTCGAGGAATTGGCCAAGCTCCGTCGGGCGCTCGCGTCCGATCAGGTGGCCGCCACCCGGATCGAAATCGAAGCCTTGGTCCGGTCCGCCGAGGCGAGCGGGACCGCGGTGGGGCAAGTCGCCCGCGCGGGGATCGGGGCCCATCTGTTAGGGCAACACAAGGTCGCCGATCGGCTCTTGGCGAATATCACCGGCGATCCGGTCGCGCTCTATGTCCATGCCTTGGTGAAACTGGCGCTGGAGCAGCGGAAGGAGGCTGAAGAGAAGTTCGCCGCGGCGCAGAAGGCGGGGTTCGACACGATCGACGCCACGCTCAAAAAGGCGGGCGCGATCCGGATGCAAGGGCGGCTGGAGGACGCGGAAAAGACGCTCCGCAGCACCGGGACCGAGGGGGCCCGCCGGGCCGAGTACTCCTATCAGATGGGCTGCATCCTGTCGGATCGGGGCGACACCTACGGCGCAATCGAATACTTCGAGCGGGCCGTCGACATGGACCCGCATCACCCGCAGGCCCTCTTTCGGCTCGCCGGGGAGAACGCCCTGCACGGCAACGACAACGAAGCGATTCGGTTGTACGAACAGGCCCTGAGCAAGCCCCCCTATCATCTCGGGGCGCTGATCAATCTGGGGCTGCTGTACGAAGACAAGGGGAACTACGCCGCGTCGGCCTTCTGCTTCCGCCGCGTCCTCATGTTCGATCCCGAACATGAGCGCGCCCGGATGTACATGAAGGACATCGAAGCGACGCAGGAAATGTTCTTCGACGACGATATGGCCCGCAACGAGGCGCGGCTCAGCCAGCTCCTCAGCCGGCCCGTCACCGACTTCGAACTCTCGGTGCGCAGCCGTAACTGCCTCGCGAGCATGAACATCCTCACGCTGGGGGATCTGACGCGGGTCACCGAGCAGGATCTGCTCGGGGGGAAGAATTTCGGCGAGACGTCGCTCGTCGAAATCCGCGAGTTGATGGCGACCCATGGACTGCGGGTCGGCCAGAACCTCGGAGCCCAGAAGGCCGCCGCGGGGGCGGCCCCCGCGACTCCGGGTTGGGGCGCTCCGGCGCCGCTCGGGTTCCTCACGCAACCCGATCTGTCGCCGCAGGAACAGGCCCTGATGTCGCGGTCGGTCGCCGACTTGAACCTGTCGGTGCGGGCCCGGAAGTGCATGGCGCGGCTGGGGATCACCACGCTGGGCGAGCTGACCCAGCGGACCCCCGACGAGCTCCTCGCGACGAAGAACTTCGGGGTGACGTCGCTGAACGAAATCCGGCAACAACTCGCCGAACACGGCCTCAAGCTGCGCAACGACTGATCCGGTTGGACAGGGCTCGGACCGAGAGATCGGATTCGCATCCTGTGCGTTGCCGCGCTCCGGCATGTCGGGTGGGCTGGTCCGGGACGTGGTCTGACCGGAAATTCGATTGCCATCCGTGAAAAATTGCCGTAGCGTGGCGTTGTACGCATAGGGTCGCGACTTCCGGCGGAGTGCCGGTCTGTCGCGAAGGGGCCGCTCTGACATAGCCACCGCGGGAGCATGCAGCCATGGTTTCTGGGCGTTTTATGACGACATCGTCCCGGCGGCGTGCCGGCTTCACGCTGGTCGAGCTGCTGGTCGTCATGGCGATCATCGCCATGCTCATCGCGCTCCTGCTCCCCGCGGTCCAACAAGCGCGCGAAGCCGGCCGTCGAACGCAGTGCCTCAACAACCTGAAGAACCTCGTCCTGGCGATGCACAACTACGAGAGTTCGCATCGGGTCTTTCCGCCGGGTATCGTCGCTCCCAGCATCGACTGCGAATCGAACTTCACGCTGGGGATGCCGGAACCCTTCATCGTCCCCTTGCCCCGCCAGGGGAATCCCCCGCCCCCGCCGTTCGCCGTCACCAGTTGGAACATGTCGAACCTGTGGAGTTGGCAGGCGATGATCCTGCCGCAGATCGACCAGCAGACGATCGCCATCAACTTCCCCCCCCAAGGGAAATTTCTCAACGACTGCGTCTCGCAAAGCCCGTCCACCAATCTGAACTACGTCGGCACGCAAATCCCGACCTATGTCTGCCCCTCGGCGTCGCTGCCGACCCAACGGGCTTCCAGCGGCGTGGCCTCGGGGGTGCAAGTCTCGACGATGGGCGCGCTGCCGGTCTTTTCGCCGGCGTATTCCACCTACCGCGCCGCGGCGGGAACTTTGGGGATCGATCCCTCGACCGGGCAGGCGGTCACCAACCCGAACAATGGGATGCTGTACCTCAACAGCGCCGTGGCGTTTCGTGATGTGACCGACGGCACGACGACGACCATCATGCTGGGCGACTCGTACTTCGGTTTCTGGGCCGACGGCACAAGCTGCTGCGTCGCCGGGGCCGACGCCAACTATCGCGCCACGGTCGGGGAAATCGTGACGGGTGATCCCCTGACCGGCGGGGTCTGGCTTTCCGGCGGCGGGGCGGGGGATTTCCGCTTCTCATTCGGCAGTCAGCACGGCGACGTGATCTGCTTCGCGATGGTCGACGCCAGCACGAAAACCATCTCGCGCAACATCGACCGTAACGTTCTGATGGCCCTCTTCACCCGTAACGGCCGCGAGAACATCAGCGATCAGAACTTCTAGACGCATGCGGCCCTCCGCAGGTCGATCCCCCCGGAAATTGCACCTTCCATGCCCAGCCGCGGACCACGCCCCCGGCTGGGCATGATTGTTTCATCGCTTCAGTCCTGTATGGCGAGCGTAGATTGCCCAGCACCGCTCCGCAGAGGCGCGCCGCGGACATGGATCGCCATCACACGGGAAAAAATCCGGGGGATTGTCGATTTGGCGGGGTCGCGCTTCGTCTCTGGGGTGGGCGAAGACAATGTGTCGCCGCCCGTCTCGACCGCCCCCGGCCATTCCTGGAGTCACCATGAAGTATGCGATCCTGATCTACGAACCCCAAACGGAGTTCGCTCGCCGCGGCGACGCCCACGCACCTGACTATTGGGCCGGATGGATGGCTTACACGGCGCTGCTTCGGGAGGCCGGCGTGATGACCGGGGGGGCGGGTCTGGAACCGCCGACGATGGCCACGAGGGTGCGGGTGGCCGACGGGAAACGGCGGGTGCAGGACGGCCCGTATGCCGATACGAAGGAGCAACTCGGCGGGTTCTACCTGATCGACGTTCTCAATCTCGACGAGGCGCTGAAGTGGGCGGAGAAATGCCCGGCCTATCCCACCGGCGTGATCGAAATCCGCCCGCTGCTCAACATGCCCAACCCAGGGTGAGGCGCGCATGTCGCCCCTCGAACGGCTGATCCGTGACAGTTACGGTCGGATGGTCTCCCGGCTCACGTGTCGCGGCGTGCCGCTGGAGGACGCCGAGGACGCCGTGAGTCGGGCCCTTCAGGCGGCGCTGGAACATTGGCCGGTCGACGGAGTGCCAACGCACCCCGTCGCCTGGCTGGCGACCGTCGCCCGGAACGACTGGATCGATCGGCGGCGGCGGTCGCAGGCGGCCGCGCGCATCCTGGAGGAGCTGGCGCGGATGGAGCAGCACCGGCCGCCGCTCGACTCGTCCGCGTCCGAATCCGACGACCGCCTGCGGATGCTGTTCGGACTCGCGCATCCGTCGTTGGACGCCGCTCTGCATGCGCCGCTGATGCTGCAGGTCGTACTGGGGCTCGACGCCGCCGCGATCGGGTCCGCGTTTCTGGTCCCCGCCGCCACGATGGCCCAACGGTTGGTCCGCGCCAAGACGAAGATCCGCCTGGCGGGGATCCCGTTTGACTGTGAACCCGGGGACGAATCCGAGGCCCGGATCGACGCCGTCCTGGAGGCGATTTACACCGCGTTCAACGCCTGTTTTCTGACCGATGATCGGGCCGATCTGGAAGACCGGGCCGTCGTGCAGGATGCGATCCAACTCGCGCGGATCGTGGTCCGGCAGCGGCCCGATCACGCGGAGTCCCGCGGGCTGCTGGCGCTGATGTTGTTCGTGGAGTCGCGGCGCCAGGCGCGACACGCCGCCGGCCGCTTTGTGCCGCTCGATGAGCAAGATGTCTCGTTGTGGGACGAATCGTTGATCGCAGAGGCTGACGGGTTGCTGCGTGCCGCTGCCCGTGAACGGCGGGTCGGGGGCTATCTGCTCGAGGCGGCGATCCAGTCGGTCCATGCCGATCGCCGCCGTACGGGGATCACGGAATGGGGAGCGATCCATCAGCTCTACCGAGCGCTACTCGCGCTCCACCCCGGCCTCGGAGTGCGGGTCGCCGCCGCAGTCGCGGCGGCCAACGCCACATCCCCGGCGAACGGCCTGGCGGAATTGGAGACCCTTTCACCCGAGCAGGTCGCGCGGTACCAGCCATACTGGGTGGCTCGGGCCCATCTCCTGAAGCGCCTCGGGCGCGGCGAAGAGGCCGAATCGGCGGCACGGATCGCCGAGGCCCTGACCAACGATCCGGCGCTGCGCGATCATCTGCGCTGGCTGTAGCCGGCCCCTGATCCTGAGGACGGCCGACGCGGACGTGACACGGTGAGCGGCTTGCGGGCGGTGATCCGGGCGAGAAAATCCGCGACCCGTCGAGATCGGTCCTTGACTCGCCCGGACAACCACCGTACTATCGTTGTAGTACAGGAGGCAACGCCGTGCTCTTCCGCATTGACCCAGCCAACGGCCTCGCGATCTACGATCAGCTTTCCCGGCAGATCAAGTTCATGGTCGCCCATGGCGTGCTCCGCGAAGGGGACTTGATCCCCAGCGTCCGCGAGCTTGCCGGCCGCGTCGCGGTCAATCCCAACACCGTCGCCCGGTCGTACCGCGACCTCCAAACCGAGGGGGTCGTCGAACCGGTCCGCGGCGAGGGGCTGCGGGTCGCCGAAGGGGCTCAGTCCCGGTGCCACGAAGATCGGCTGACCCTGCTGAAACAGCGACTACGGTCGGCGGTCCTCGAGTGTCGGCATGGGGGGCTCGCCCCCGCCGAGATCCGCCGCATCTTCGAGGATCTGCTCCGCGAGCCCGAACCCGTCAATGGAGCCTAAGCCCCCGTCCTTTGCAGCGGGCGAACGCAGCCCGTCCCACATCTCATCCAGCGTGACTCAATTCACCTCGACCACGTGGAGCCTCGACCATGTCACCCGTCTTTGAGTTTCGTGGCGTCACCAAACGGTTCGGCGGGCATTTGGCCCTCGATGACGTCAGCTTCGCGGGCAAGCCGGGCCAGGTGATCGCCCTGTTGGGCGAGAACGGCGCGGGGAAGACGACGTCGATCAAGTTGCTGCTCGGGCTCCTCGAACCCGATGCCGGTTCGACCCGCGTCCTGGGCCTCGAAAGCCGGCATCAGGGGACCGAAATCCGCCGGCGGATCGGGTACGTCCCCGACCGTCCCGCGTTGTACGAATGGATGACCGTGAATGAGGTCGGCTGGTTCGCCGCCGGGTTTTATCCCCTCGGCTACCAGGAGCGGTATCTCGAGTTGGTCCGGCAGTTTCAGTTGCCGCTTGATCGGCCGGTGAAATCGCTGTCG
Source organism: uncultured Planctomycetaceae bacterium (assembly GCA_964427725.1). Classification (GTDB taxonomy): domain Bacteria; phylum Planctomycetota; class Planctomycetia; order Planctomycetales; family Planctomycetaceae; genus DSVQ01. Next base: position 47,325 of record CAYRVS010000017.1, read on the forward strand.
AAGGGGATGCAATCGAAGGTCTCGCTGGCGGCGTCGATGGCCCACGAGCCCCCGCTGCTGGTCCTCGACGAACCGACGTCGGGGCTCGACCCGCTGGTGCGGCGCGAGTTCTTGGAAAGCATGGTTGACGTCGCCGCCGTCGGCCGGACGGTGCTTCTCTCCAGCCATCAGATCGGCGAGGTGGAACGGGTCGCCGACACGGTCCTGATTCTGCGGCGCGGGCAACTGGTCCTCGCCGAACGACTGGAAGTGCTGAAAAGCCGCGTACGGGAGGTCGTCGTCACGCTCCGCGGCGTCGACACCGCCCCGCCCGAGTTGCCGCGCGGCACGACGCTGTTGGGCGCGCGCAGGCAGGACCGTCAGTGGCAGTTGCTGGTGCGTGACTTGGAGGACGAAGGGGTGAGCGAACTCCGCGCGACCCCGAACCATCTCGACGTGACGGTCCAGCAACCCAACCTGGAACACATCTTCGTCGTCTGCATGCAGACCGACGACACCTCGGGCTGGACCTTCGCCGAGCCGCAGGACGTGTCGCGACGGGAGGTGACGCGATGAATGGGTTCATGACGCTCAACCGGCTCGTCTGGAAGGAATATCGCGCGCTGCGCCAACTGTGGGCGATGACGGCGCTGGGGATCGCGAGCCTGTCGCTCATCGGCTGGATCCTCTGTCGGATGGCGTCTCCGGCGGAAGACTTCAGTTGGGGGACGGTCCTTTTGGCGCTCTATGTGCCGCTGGTCTACATGCTGGCGGCGCTGGGGACGATGTTCGCCGGGGAGCGGGAGGAGGGGACGCTGACGTGGTTGACGATGCTGGCCCCGGGGACATGGCGCGTCCTGCTCGCGCGGTTGGGGTTCGCGGCGCTCTCGACGATCGCGATGCAAGGCGGATTATTGTTCGTCGCGGCGGTGCTCAACTCTTGGTGGGCCGGTCGGTCGCCGACGTGGGCCTTCACCGACCGCGACGTCGGGCCGAGTTTCGAGGTCGCGGGTTATCTGCTCGTGGCGTTTCTGTTCTTGGGTTGGTGCTGCTCGCTGCAGTCGGCGCGTTCGCTGAATGCGATTCTGGCGGCGGCGGTGACGTTTCTGGTGCTGGCGTGGGGGGCGTTGCTCGTTGCCGATCTGGTGCGGGGGCAGCGCTTGGGGAGCGGCCATCTGCAGGACGATCGGCGGTACTGGTATGCGATGCTGATCGTCTTCGGCGTGCCCCTCGCGGTGGTCAGCCATCGTCTGCTTGGTCTCTGGTTGCAGGGCCGACCATGGGACTGGGGGATGGTGCTGGACCGGCTGCGGGGTGACACCCGTGTCACGACGACGGCGCGCAAAGCCAGGCGACTACCGGCGGAGGCCCGCGAACCATGGCGGCGTGTCTGGCAGCGGCTGGTCTGGTTCGAGTGGCAGTCGCTGCGGGCCTATCGGTGGTTTGTCCTGTTGGGGATCGCGTTGGGGGCGTGGGCGGGGTGTTATCCCTTCCTGGGGGGGGCGTTATGCGCCGCTTGGCTGATCGTGGCGCTCGCCGGGTTCCTGGCTTGGAATTCCGATCAGCATCGTGCGCAATTCCGGATGTTGTCGACGCGCGGGATTCCGGTCCACGCGGTCTGGCTCAACAAGCTGGTCTTATGGGGACTGGCCGCATTGGTCGCGAGCGCGGCGACGATCGGCGCGTGCCTCCTGACCGATTCCCTCATCGATCGCGGTACGTCGCCGCCCTACCTCGAACTCCCCGAGCAGAACTTCTCCGATGCCGGGGAGTCCCCGTCGCTTGCCGAGGTTGGGTTCCGCTTCGCGTGGTGGTGCGGGCTGACGACCCTCGCCGTCTTTGTGTTGGCCTTCACCGCGTCGCAGTTGTTCCCCAAGGCGGTGCTCGTGGTCGGCACGACGATGATCGGCTCGATCGGATTGGTCATGTGGCTGGCGTACACGCTCCAGTTTGGATTGCTGACGCTCGCGCTGCCGCCGGTGATCGTGTGGCTGCTGCTGGTGGGGGAACGGAGTCTGTCGTGGTGGTGGGCCGAGCATGTGACCTGGCGACTGCCTTGGCGCCGCTGGCTGGAGTTGGCGACGTTGTCGCTCTTCCCGTTGCTGCTGTTGCCCGCGCTCGGTTACTACCGCGCCTGGGCGGTCCCGACGCCGGATGATGGCAATCTGATCCGTCAAGGTGACCTCGTGCATGCTCCGCCGCAGTCGCCAAGCGCGCACGCCGCCGCGATCCATGACTGGAGCCGGGTCAACGATCTCTATCAGGCGTTGCCGATGCTCCCCGGCGAACAAACCGCGAATCGGCTCCTCGCGGAACGGCGGCTCGTCTCGGCGGTGGACGATTTGGAGAACATCCCCTCGGTAGACGAGCTCGCCATGGGGGAAGCCATGGGCGGGATCACACCGATGATGGGGGCCCCGGGGGAGGATGGCGTCGGCCCCGGCGACATGGAATCGTCGGATCCCGCGCCGGTGTTCGCCGTGGATGCCATTGCGTCCGTCGACCGGCTCAAGCCTTGGGAGCTGCCGCGCGGCATCGCGATCGACGGTTACAAGCTACTCGTCGAACTCGCCGAGCTTCTATTCCACCTGGATGTCGTCCCTCCGGAAACGAAACGCTTCTTCAAGGATCCGCATGACGTCCGGCCGCTGCTGCACGCCGCGATTCTCGCCCTCGAGGAAGATCGACCGAACGATGAGTCGGTCAAGCTTGTGACGGGGGCCCTCAAGCTCGCGGTGGTGCATCGGCAATTCGCGGCGCTCGAACCGCGAACCCCCTGGATGATCGAGCCCGATCAGGTCGAACGACTGCTGCTCCGCTGGGCGGAACACCCGAAGATGACCGAAGGGAAGTTACGTCGGGTGTTTTCGGACGCGCGCGAGGTCGAGGCGTTCTCCTGGATGTCGCGCGAACGACTCGATGCCCAGCGCGCGTGGGAAGTCAGCACGCTGGAACGGTCCCTTTTGCCTTGGGATCTGGCGCGCGCCGCGCGGATCCGCGAGGTCGCCCGATACAATCGCTGGATGTTCCTCGATCGGGCGCGAATCTATGTCCGATGGAACAACGCGCAGACGCACGGGTGGCGAAACGTCACCGCTGAAGTTCCGTTCCAATTCACCCGACGGGTTCAGGTGGTCGGATTCCGCTGGTTCGAGCCTGATCCTGCGATCGCGTTCCGGCCGCATCCGACCGATCGCTATCTCCAGCGGTCCGCCGTCGTGGGGGTCGATGAGGTCTTCATCAGCGAGCTCATGGAACCGGTGTGGGGCTTCCGGGTGCTCCTGTTGAAGATGGCGGTGCTCGGTTGGTGGCGCATCCACGGGGCCGCGCCCACATCTTTGGCCGAGCTGCAACCATGGTTTGATCGCCACCAGGTCGGCCTGCTCGACCCGTGGACTTCGGGCCCCTTCGGTTACGCCCCTCGGGCGACCCCCGACGAGGTGGGGCTCGCCGACGATCCGACCACGGACGCACTCCCACGGTTGAAGCTCTGGCACACGCCGTCGCGATTGACCGATCAGTTGGGCCAAGCCTGGGACGGCGGACCACGCGAGCCGTCCCGGCGGCGGGCGGACGGCACCACGCCTTATCAGGGCGCGTCCGTCATCCTGCGGATGCCCTTGCCGCCGGAGATGGAGTGAGGGCTTGGTGAAGGTTGATGGTGGAAAGTTGGAGACACCGGGGAAGACACACGTCCGCGTCTCGGCTCTGACCATCAACCATCAACCATCAACCATCAACCATCAATCATCAATCATCAATCATCAATCATCAATCATCAATCATCAATCATCAA
>CAYRVS010000018.1:0-3365 GCA_964427725.1 uncultured Planctomycetaceae bacterium
GCATAGTCCTCCAGCGTCGTCGTATCGCCGACCGATTCGCGGCCGGCGGCGATGTCGCGGAGCAGCCGCCGCATGATCTTCCCGCTGCGGGTCTTCGGGAGCGCGGCGGTGAAGCGGACCTTATCGGGGGTGGCGAGGGCCCCGATCTGCTTGCGGACGTGGGCCGCCAAGTCCCGTTCGAGGCTTTCGGTCCCTTCGCCCGTCTTCAACGTGACGAAGCAGCAGATCCCTTCCCCCTTGATGTCGTGTGGGAAGCCGACGACCGCCGCCTCGGCGACCAGCGGATGGGCGACCAGGGCCGATTCGACCTCCATCGTGCTGAGCCGATGGCCGGAGACATTGAGGACGTCGTCGACGCGGCCCATCACCCAGATGTATCCGTCTTCGTCCCGCCGCGCGCCGTCGCCGGCGAAGTACGCCCCGGGGATCGTGCTGAAATAGGTCGATTTGAAGCGTTCGTGATCGCCGTACAGCGTCCGCAGCATCGACGGCCACGGCTGTTTCATGACGAGTAGCCCCCCCTGATTGGGCCCGAGGGCGTTCCCGTCCTTGTCGACGATTTCAGGGACGACGCCGGGGAGCGGATGGGTGCAGCTCCCCGGTTTGGTGGGGGTGACGCCGGGGAGCGGGCTGATCATGATCCCGCCGGTTTCGGTCTGCCACCAGGTGTCGACGATCGGGCAGCGTTCGCCGCCGATCACGCGGTGGTACCACATCCAGGCTTCGGGGTTGATCGGTTCGCCGACCGACCCGAGGAGCCGCAGGCTGGAAAGGTCGTACTTGGCGGGCCAGTGGTCGCCCCATTTGATGAACGCGCGGATCGCCGTCGGCGCGGTGTAGAAGATGCTGACGCGGTACTTTTCGATGATCTCCCAGAAACGGCCTTCATGGGGCCAGTTGGGGGCCCCTTCGAACATCACCACGGTGGCCCCGTTCTGCAGCGGGCCGTAACAGATGTAGCTGTGGCCGGTGATCCAGCCGATGTCGGCGGTGCACCAGTAGGTGTCATCGTCCTTGAGGTCGAAGACCCAGTTCGCGGTCATCTGCGTCCCGAGCAGATACCCCGCGGTGGTATGCAGCACCCCCTTCGGTTTGCCGGTGCTTCCCGAGGTGTACAGAATGAACAGGGGATGTTCGCTGTCGACGTCGACCGGATCGCAATCGGCCGAGACGTCGGACATCAGGTCGTGCCACCAGTAATCGCGGTCGGGGACCATGTGGACCGGCTGACCCAATCGGCGGACGACAACCACCTTCTGCACGCTCGGGGACTTCGCGAGACTGTCGTCGACCGCTTGTTTGAGCAGCACCTCTTTCCCGCGGCGCCAGCCCCCGTCGGCGGTGATCACCAGTTTCGCCTGGGCGTCGTTGTTGCGGTCGGCGACGGCGTCGGCGCTGAAGCCGCCGAAGATGATCGAATGCGTCGCGCCGATCCGGGTGCACGCCAGCATGGCGATGGTGAGTTCGGGGATCATCGGCATGTACAACGTCACCCGGTCACCCGTGGCGACGCCGAGCCGTTTGAGGGCGTTGGCGAATTTGCAGACTTCGCGATGGAGGTCTTGATAGGTGAGGACGCGGGTGTCGCCCGGTTCCCCTTCCCAGATGATCGCCGCCTTGTTCTTCCGCCAGCTCGAGAGATGCTTGTCGACGCAGTTGACGCTGGCGTTGAGCTTGCCGCCGGTGAACCACTTGGTGTCGGGCATCGCCCCTTCGAGGACGGTGTCGAACGGTTTGGCCCAGACGAGTTTGGCGCGACCGAGGGCTCCCCAGAACCCGGCGGGATCCGCCTTGGCCTGCTCCCACATCGCCTGATAAGCCTCCGGGCCGGAGACGTGGGCCTGGGCGACGAAGTCGGCGGAGGGGGGGAACTTGCGGGTTTCCTGCAGGGTCGATTGAATCGCGTCGGACATGGGGACGTCGCTCCGCCGGAGGCCGCATCATAGGAGGGCATGGGAAGTCGCGCGAGGGTCGCGGACCGTGTGTGAAGAGTCTACGAAGGGGCGTGGGGAGGGTCAAACGGCGGTGATGTCCACACGCGATACCACGTATCGACCAACACGTCTGAGCAGTCCGCGGGAGTCGCTCAGTTTTTCCAGACTCATGCGCTCAGGGCCACGGTGGCGTGGGAATCGTGGTGGGTGGCGGCCGTCGTGACTCGGGCTTGCCCATACCGAACGGTGTTCGCATGCTCCGACCCGGGTTGTGCGCGGCGGCCGCGGTGACGGACTACTTCGTCGCGTCGACCGGCTCCTTCAGCCACGTCCGGCGCATCCGGCCCGCGTCGTGGAGGTGGGCGAACGTCCGCTCGCACCCTTCGCCGCGACGCCGCCGCGATCGCCTCGCTCTACGATGTCGGAGGCACTGCCGGTTGCCATGCACGGCGCTGATGCGGCGGTGATTTGTCGGTCCACGTCCGGTCGCACGAGCGCTGCGGCTCCGGGATGGATGCTCGAAAGTGGCGCGTCTGACACTGCTCCCGTGCGTCCGCCGAGTAGTACCCCTTGTCGGCGGCGAGCTCTTCGATGAGTGGCTCGGCCCGTAAGCGGCGGAGATGCTCCCGGGCTTGCAGCATGCTGTCGGTCAAGGTGTGCGAATCGTGCAAGTCGGGTGGTAGGCGCACCGGAACATCCGGAGATCGGCATGGGCCTGAGGCTTGGAGCCTTACGGACGAACGCCCCGCCAACCGGCCCTTGCGCGACTTGGTCGGGCCGTGATCAACCCGCACATGGTTCCGTCGGGGGATGCATGCATGGAACCCGCGTGACTCAACCACCGCATACATCATCGGTCACGCACTTGACGAGCGGACCGAATGGTGATGTGACGCGCGTTCACGCCGCCCGACGCTGTCGCTCGATGGAACGCCCCGCGACTTCGCGCCACACGTCCTCATATTGCGCGGCGATCTTGTGGATGTCGTAGTGCTGCTCCATCCGCCGACGCGCGGCATTTCCAAGCCGCGCGAATTCCGTTTGCGGCAGCGCGAGGAGCTCCAGACAAGCCGCGGCGAGGGGCTCCGCCTGTCGGGGCGGGACCACGCGACCGGTCTCGCCGACCACCTCCGCCGAACCGCCGACGTCGGTCACCACGCAAGGAACCCCGCAGGCCATCGCCTCGCCGATCACATTCGGGAATCCTTCCCCCGCGCACGACGAGGAGACTCCCAGATCGAAGCTTGCCTGCACGGCGGGCATGTCCCCGCGGCGACCCAGCAGATGAAACCGCTCGGCATGCCCCGTGGCTTGGACCGCCTCCCATAATGTGCTGTTGTCGCGCGAGACGTCCCGGCCGCACATCACGAACCGCGCCGTAGGATGGACCGCGGCGATTCGCCCCGCCGCCGCGACGAACAACGCATGATC
>CAYRVS010000018.1:3375-49338 GCA_964427725.1 uncultured Planctomycetaceae bacterium
CCCGCATGCCCGATCACGGGGATCTCTTGCGCGATCCCCAGTTCCGCGCGAATCGCGGCCCGATCACTCTCCGACGGTCGATAGATCGCGAGGTCGAACCCGTTGGGGATCATGCGACAGCGCTCTGCGGCATACCCCAGGTCGACGTGATGGTTCAGACCCGCCTCCGAGTTCGCGAGGATCTTGGCGGGCCACCGCGACGACATCGCGGCGCACAACCGCACCGTCCAAAAGGTGCTGCGTTTGTTGACCCCTTCCGCGAGATTGCTGTGCCGGATGTTCCAGACGACCGCCGGCGCGCGACGCAACCCCGTCACCGCGAGGCTCCCCAGCAAATCGGCATGAAACATCCACGTCTGCAGCACGTCGCAGTCGGCGGCCGCGATCGCCCGGCGAATTCGCCAAAGATCCGCCGGCCGCGGCAAGCCGCGCCGCAACCCCAGCGCCGTGACGGGAATCCCGAGCGCTTCGAGCTTCGCGCCGATGGGCCCCTTCTCGATCAACGAGATCACGCGACAATCGACCCGCGCGCGATCGGTCGCCGCGAGGAGCTTGAGGAGCATCACCTCGGCCCCGCCGACATCGAGATTGCTGATCAGATGGCAAACTTTCATGGTGGCGAATCCGTTTGTGCCGAGCGACGTGGCGTTCATCTCCATCACCGGGGGGACTGACGTCCCCCCGCTCTTTGGTGGATGTCATGCGACATCACGCGGCTCTTCGGCTTGGCTTCACGTGGGCCCGCGCGGCCCGGTCGGCCCGCCAGGCCTGCAACATCAGGATCGGCCACAACCGCGCAGCCCGGTCGTGGCTCCCCGCGAGATGTTCCCGCCACAACGTTTGAACCGCCGCGCCGTCGAACCAGTCCCCCTCAGCCAGCCGTGTGATCGAGAGCTGTTCCTCGGCCCAGTCGCGCAGCGGGCCACGCAGCCATGGCCCCAACGGGACCGCGAAGCCCGCCTTCGGACGCTCGATCAACTCGCGCGGCACATGCCGATAGAGCACTTGCCGCAGCAGCCATTTCCCCTGTCCGCCGCGCCGCAATAGCGACAGAGGAATCGTCGCGGCGAACTCGGCGAAGCGATGGTCAAGGAACGGCGCGCGGGTCTCGAGGCTGACGCTCATCGCCGCCCGGTCGACCTTCACCAGAATGTCGTCCGGCAGATAGGTCGCGAGATCGGTCGCTTGCATCCAGCGTGGTAATGGAAGATGAGCCAGCCGTGCTTGGTCGTCGAAGATCGTGGAGCGCTCGACCGCGGCCCGCAGCAGCCGTTCCGGATCGGGATTGGCCGAGACCGCCCGCCGATAGGCATTCACGCGGTCCCCCCCCGCGATGATGCGGCAGGCCCAGGCGAGTTGTCGCCGTAAGCCCCGTTCGACCGGATCGGCCCCGAGCAGCCGCTGCGCGAGTGAGGCGATCGTCGGACGCAACGTTTGGGGGACCAGCGCCGCCGCCGACCAGACCAGTCCCATCGCGCGGTAGCGTTCATAGCCGTTGAGAAGTTCATCCCCCCCATCACCCGACAAGGCGACGGTGACGTGCTCCCGCGCGAGCCCGCACAAGAGCCGCGTCGGAATCTGGCTCGCGTCGGCGAAGGGTTCGTCGTAGATCCGGGGGAGTTGCGGGATCACCGCGAGGGCGTCTTCGGCCGTCACATAGAATTCGGTGTGCTTCGTTCCCAGATGAGCCGCGACCCGTTTGGCATGCGGGGCCTCGTCGAACCCGGCTTCACGGAAGCCGATGCTGAAGGTTCGCACGGGCTGCGAATTGACCCGCTGCATGAGCGCGACGATCAGCGACGAATCGATCCCGCCGGAGAGAAACGCCCCGAGCGGAACATCGGCCAGCGACTCTTCGCGAACGATGTCGGTCAGTCTTCGCTCCAACTCATCGGCCCAATCCTGCGGCGACCGTGTCTCGACCGGCCGGGGTTCCCAATGCTGCTCGACAGACCAATACCCCTTCGGCGGCGGGAGTTCACTCGGCAGTCCAGGGCGCAGGGGAATCGTCAGTGTATGTCCCGGGGGGAGCTTGAAGAGCCCGCGATAAATCGACCATGGGGCCGCGACATAGCCATGCCGGACCATCGACGTGATGGCGACCGGTTCAAGCTCGCCCGCGAACCGCGGATGCCGTTCGATCGCGTGGAGTTCGGATGCGAACACGAAATCGCCGTCGACCATTCCGTAATACAGCGGCTTCTCGCCCAGCCGGTCGCGGCCCAGCGTAAGCTGTTGCTCGTGGGTGTCCCACAAGGCGAACGCGAACATCCCCGCGGCTTGCGACAACACGGCGGCGAGCCCTTCCCGCTCGATCGCGGCGAGGAAGACTTCGGTGTCGGAGTGGCCGCGAAAGGTCTGTCCCAGCGTTTGCAGCCGCGCCCGCAACTTCCCGTGATTGTAGATCTCGCCGTTGAAACAGAGGATGAAACGGCCCGACGGCGAGACCATCGGTTGATGGCCACTCGGCGTGAGATCGACGATCGCCAGCCGGCGAAAACCCAGGGCCACCGCCGGGCGCGATCCGAGCCAGACGCCGTGATCGTCCGGTCCACGATGTTCGATCGCCGCGAGCATGTCGGCGACCATCGGCTCCATCGTGACCGTGGGCGTCATCGGATCACGCGGCAGATATCCGGCGAAACCACACATCATCAGCATCCCGTAGGGCAGGCTCCCGCCTGCCGCATCCACTTTACGTAGGGCAGGCTCCCGCCCGCCGTTCGTCAGGTATCAACCTCAATCATCCCAGCCGTTTGCCATCCGTCGATCAGCTTCGCGCGATGTGAAGGCCTGGCAGGCGGGAGCCTGCCCTACGTGCATCACGCCGCCTTGTTGGAACTCGAGGCCTGTCGTCCCACCGTCACATCGCGATAGAGCAGGAACGCCCGCCGCAGGACCGGCGCGGGGATCCATGGCAACGTCTTGAGGGCCGTCCGATAGGCCAGGCTTTGCCCCATGCGCAACGTCGCCAAATGGGGTGCGGCCCGATCGGGACGTCCCGCCAGCAACCAATAGGTCGCCGCGCCCAATTGCTTCTTGCGGAGCATCTCCGGCGCTTTCTCGCGCAGCAGATCGCCATGCAACGCCAATGTCCGCTCCTGCAACTCGGCATATTCGGCGGCGCGGCGGACTTGATTGCCGAAGCTCGTCAACCGCTCGGTCGCGTCATCGTTGTAGCGCATGATCGACCGTTGGAAGGTCGGGATCCCATGCTGTTGCGCCACGGCCCACCACAGCAGGTTCTCGCCGCCGATCCGAATCTCGGGATACTCGTAACCCGCCGCGAGGAACCGGCCGCGATGGAGCACCGGCTTGCATTCCCCGGGCATCCCGCCATGCAGATAGTCGTCGATCGTCATCACTTGTCGCGGTTCCGCCATCCGCTCCCCTTGAACCGCGAACTGGATCACACTGAAGGGCCGCGAGTCCCAACTCGGCAACTCGGCGGCACAACGGGCGATGAATTCGAGGGCGTCGGGCGTCAGTTCGTCGTCATCATCCAGCGGGACGACCCAGTCCCCCGTGGCGTGTCGCAGGCCGAGATTCCGCGCGGGACCGGGGCCGCGATTCTGTTCCTGACGAAAGTAACGCACGCCGGGGAACTGCCAGCAGACGGTCTCGGCTTCGCGGGTCGGCGCGCAGTCGTCAACCACGAAGACCTCGTGCGCCGCGAGCGTTTGCGCCTGGACCGATTCCAGACAGCGGGCCAACAGTTCCGGGCGTTTGAAGGTCGGAATGATGATCGTGAACGTCATGCCGCGGCTCTCCGAATCACGGGGACGGGGCGAGCGCTGGAAGTCTGCGTCCGCGCCACCGCGACGACGGGGGCGGGGCGAAAGGCATGGATCGCGGCGTGGCAGTACGTGAACATCAACCAATCGCTCCACTCCGACGCGAGTGGGTGGGTCAACTTCATCAGGCCGAAACTCGCCAGGCAGTACATCGCGTTGTAGTAATAGGCCCGATCGAACTTGGGGGGCTGCCTGCGCAGTTGCCAAGCCACGCGGCCGCCATGCGGCAGCCAGCCCCAAAAGATGACCATCAGGCTGACAAATCCGGCCACGCCACACTCGGCCCACTGCTGCAAGTAGGCGTTGTGGACCACCTCAAAGCCTTCGGCATGATTCGGATTGAAATGCTTGGCGGTCCCCAGCCCATGGCCGAACAGCGGATCGTCGAGAATCATCCGCACGGCGGCGGCGTTCAACTCGAACCGCTCGTTGTCGACCGACGCCAAGCCGACCGCGACTCCTTCGTCCAGAAACTTCACGATTCGTTGCAACGGATTGTCGCTGTCGAGGAACTGCAGCATGATCCCCGGCAGAATCACGCCGCCGAAAATGCTCAAGGCGAGCATCCCCGTCACCTTGGTGGCGCGGCGTTCCCAGACCATGCAGAGGAAGACCGCGGCCCAGCAGACGGCGATCATCAGAAACGCGGTCCGCGAGCCGTCGCACCAGATCACCAGCAGGCACGCCCCGACCCCCGCGACATCCCACGGCCGCGGCACCGCCGGCGCCATGACGCGGTACAGGAAGTAGAACAACGGGACCAGCCCGATCCGCGCCAACCCTCCGGGCATCGTCAGCAGGGTCGATTTTCGGCCGTTCCCGGAGATCTCGCCGATCGCCCAATCGAACCCCAACACCATCAACACGACCAGCGCCGCGTTGATGGCCAACACGCCGATCGCCGTGCGGAACATCGTTTTGGGCAACAGCGGATACGCCGACCACTGCGTCGCCGCGAACCAGATCAGAAACAGCTTGATCGCCCGCCCGGCGGCCCATTCGAGCTCCCCGACCCGCGCGCCCGCGACCAGACTGACCAACAAGAAGACCGCCGCCGCGAGGCTCAGCCGCGATCCGTGATGCAACGTCCCCAGCACCAGCAACGTGGCGAGCGCCACATCGATCCGCGGCAGATAGGTGTAGGCGATCAAATCCGACATGCAGACGAACGTCATCAAGGCCGCGAGCACCTGCAGCCAGATCGGCGTCGGATAGGCGACCGTGGTCGCGCGCGCTCCCGGCGGTGGAAGCCGGGAGGGGCCTCGACCGGAGAACGTCAGCGCCGGTGTCATCTGGGTCGTCAACGACATCGATCCTACGGTCGGCCTGCGGGGCTCTCGAACAGCATCGGTAACTCCTAGCGAATGTTCGTCACGGCTTCCGGGCGCAGCACCCGACTGCCCCACCACTTCCGCAATAACCGCGGACTATGGCGGGCCACCATCCCCCGAACATTCCGATACCGGAAGTACCAATCTTGTTGGAGCGTCATCACCGGGCGACGGGTCAAATCGACCGGGATGTCCGACTCCGCGCACCACGCCAGGCTCGACCGAATCCACCGTCCCCGCTCCACTCCGTTGCGATAGTGCAGCACCGGCCGCCAGACCGCGTAGAACTCTTTGTCAAGCGCGTCGCTCCGCCGCGAACCCTTGAGCTCAAAGTCCCACGGCGTATCGGTCGGCAGCATGACCCGCTTCAGCGTGTCGACGTTCCAGATCGCCGCCTGGGTGGAGACGCGATAGTCGCAACCGCGCGTGCAGCGCCCGAACCGGGCTTCGTGCGGCAACCGCTCGTTCGGCGGGGGATTCGGCAACAGCCGCAGACACCCGGCGTCGAGTTCGCGGGCGGCGGCGATCAACGACAAGACCGTCGCCGTCTCGACCGCTTGGTCCAACAGGAAATCCTCCAGCATCAAGAGCACCCGCGGTGTGCCGAGCCGCTCGAGCATCTTGAGCAGCCCGACCGTCCAGCCGACATCCGGCCCGACGCGTAGCGTCTCAACCCCGGGCTCGGTGCAAGTGAGGGTGTTCGTCCCGAGGACCAGCCGCAGCGGACAATCGGGCCAGCATTGGCGCAGCAGGCCGAAGCAGGGCCCCCAGAGATCGGCGTATTTGTCGCACGAAACGATCAGCAGCGGGCAATCGGTCGTGGTCATCGGCGGGCATCCTTGCTCGCAACCGGTGATGTTCCGCGGATCGCGAAAGTCGCCGGGGAACCGACCTCCCGTCGGCTCCCCGCGCGCGATCCTCGTTCGATCAAGACGCGGGTTTGGTGAAGCGGAACAGCCCGCAGCCGTAGTCGCAGCGACGGGCGGTTTCGAAGTCGGCGGGTGTGGTGATGGCGTCGGCCTGATCATCGATCAGCGCGAACTCGACCAGGTCCAATCCCGCGAACGCATCGACGATCGTCTGCGGATCGAAGACGCGATGGGCGTCGTAGCACAATCGCTCGCGGCCCACCGGCGTGCCGATCAGCAGCATCCCTCCCGGTTCGAGGACGCGCACCAACTCTCGCGCGGCGGTCAGATAGCCATCAGGATCGATCGGGTCGCCATACCGGCCCAGCCCGATGTGCTCGATGACATGCAGGCAACTCAGGCTGCGGACGCTGTCGGTCTCGAACGGGAGCTCCGCCAGCGAGCCCTGCCGAAATTCGAGGTTCTCGATCCGCGACGTCAGCGGCCGCAGGTCGACATAGATCACGCGGCAGAAGACCAGCAGATGAGCGACGAAACCATCGATCCGCGAGGCGACGTCGACATGGGCCTCCGCGCCGAACCGCTTGACGGCCTGGGCGGCCCAGATGTCTTGATGGAAGTAATGCCCGCGACAGACCCCCGCCGAATCAAAGCGGTCGTTGGCGCAGTAGTAAAGGTCGGAAAGCCGCACGCGAAAGTTCGCGTGGGTGTTCTTACGGCGGTAATCGATCAGATTCCGCGCGAAGTAGGGGAGCGCCTGCACGCGGCGGACCAGCGGCCGCGGATCCCCGAAAAACGAAGCGACCTGCCGACAACGATTGGCCAGCGTGGGCATACGGTAACCCCCCCGAAACGTCACGTCGGGGATGCGACCCACGCACCGCCACCCCAGGCTCCGCCTGATCACGCCCCTCCGTGCCGTCAGGCTTATAAGTGAGACCCCGCCCGTCCGTCAATTCGACTTTGGCGGACCGGAATTCTCCAACGACACCCCCTCGGAAGCGGGGGGGCGAAATGACGATGCGCCACCCGTGGAAGCCGCTTCCTGATCGCGCGAAACGCGGAATGCCCGCGAATGAAGGGATTCCCCCGACGGAAGTCGAGGGCATGATCCGGGGAAGCTGTCGAGCGACGAATCCCGGCGCGGCATCACAAGCTGATGCTCGCGGATTAATGGACGATCGCGAATTCGTTCGAGTTGAGGAGCGCCCAGAACAGATCTTGATACCCCGCGCCGACCGGTCGGGGCGTTTGCGGACCGCGGGCGTCACGCAACGCCTTTTGGATGCCGGCGAGTTCCCTCGCCGACGGCTCGCGCGACAACGCGGCGACCCATAGTCGCCGCAGCTTCTCTCCTTCCGGCAACTTGGCGCGAACGGTCTCCCCCAGGAAGGAGCCCGCTTCGAGCGCGAGCGCCGCCTGCATGACGTCGCCGTTCATCAACGTCAAGGCCTGCCCGTAGGTGCCGGAAAGGGTCTCCGCTTCGCTGTTTTCGTCGTTTTCGAGGGAGACGACGAACTCGTCGAGCCAGGCTTGGCGATTGGTTTCCGCGGCGGTCCAATCGGTGACGCCGACCTGATCGGCCCGCGTCGCGGTCAGCAGCGAGTCGTACAACTGCTCGGCGGTCATCGGTTTCGGATAGACCCGCGAGAAGAGGGGGAGCCCCGCCGTCACCGGATCGTCGCCGCGATTCCCCTCGGTCGTTTCGCTGGAACGGCGATAGGCGTCGGTCGCGGTGATCCAGCGGATCAGCGCGCGCACATCGTAGCCGCTCGCGCGGAACTCCCGCTCGAGGAGTCCCAGCACTTCGGGATGGCAAGGGGGATTGTGCGGCCCCATGTCGTCGATGGGACTGGTGAACCCCGCTCCCAGGAACTGGGCCCACAGTCGATTGACGAACGCCGCCGCCAGTTGCGGCTGATCCCTGGTCTTCAGGAGATTCGCCAAGGCCTGCCGCCGATTGACCTCGGGGGCCGGGTCGACGTCTTGCCCGTTGAACCGCGGGAAGGCGACCTTCATCAGGCCGTTGGTCGTTTCGTAATAGATCGGGCCCCCTTCGGCCTGCGTGACCAGCGCCGCGACCGCCGGTCCGCGCCGCGCTTCGCGCGCCTCCATCTGCGGAAACGCGCGGCGGACCGCGTCTCCCGTGAGGACTTCGGTTTGCTGGAACAGGCTGTTGAGTTCCCAGAACGCCGCCTGCTGATATGGATTGAACGGATGGTTGTGGCATTGGGCGCAGTGGAGTTGCTGGCCCAAAAACAGCCGCGAGGTGATCGCCGTCGCCGGGACCGCCTGATTGTTCAAATGCGCGACCAGATAGTTCGTCGCCCCCTGCTCGTCGGTCCGGCCTTCCGCCGACAGGAGCTCGGCGACCATCACGTTCCAGGGCCGGTTCTCGGCGAAGGCGAGCCGCAAATGCTGCTGAAACGCCGCGCGATCAACCGGCGGCGCCGGGTTCCGTCCGATCAACAGGTTGGACCACGTCGTCGTCATATGCCGGACGAAGTCGCCGTCGGCGAGCAACCGATCGACCACGGCCCGGCGACGATCCGGCGGTTCCCGAGCCGCGTCGTCACGCGACGAACCGGCGGACGATTTCAGAAACGCGTCGACTTCGGCGACGGTGGGGATGCGGCCGGCCAGGTCGAGCGTGACCCGCCGCAGCCAAGTCGCGTCATCGGCCATCGGGGACGGAGTCACGTCATAGTCACGCCACGTCGCTTCGAGCAGGGCATCAACCCGCCGGGCGATCCGGGCGACCTCGTCGAGCCCCGCCAAGTCGGGGGTGTCGGCCCCCTCCCGCGGCGCTACTGTGGCGGCGACGACTTCCGCTCGCATTGGAGCCGCGTCCTCGGAGCGAACCGAGTGAGCGTCCGCCGGGTGTATTGTGCCGGAGCGTTCGGGCGTGGGGATTTTTTGTGTCGCGAGCTCCACCGGCTTGCGGTGCTTCGCGGCGGGGGGAACGCCGGCCGGTTCGGTCGGATGCCCCGGGCCCGGACCCTCAGCCAATTCGGGGGTGACCGGCACGGGGACATCCCGCCGGGCGACCTGTGTGGTGGCCGGCAGGAGGTAGCGACCGACCAGGACGCCGAACAGCAGCAGCGCCGCCACCAGCGACAGCGAACGCCCTACGGCCCGACGTGATCGGGGTGACGGGAGAGCGGTCGTGACCATCGGATCGGCGCTGCCGATGCCGGCGGCATCCCAAGCCAACGTGCCGTGCAGATCGAGATAGGTCAAATACAACCAGCGGGCGTCGGCGTCGGCGAGCACCAGCCGTTCGATCTCGGCGAGGTCCGCCGCGGACGCACGCTGCTCGCACACGGCGTCGAGCCGTGTCAGCAAGCGTTCGCGATCCGCCGGGGTCAGCGCCATTCGTCTTTTCCCATGCCCCGGGAAGGCGATCCCAGGGCATCCCATAACTTTCCTAAGCCCACTCCGCCGCGAGCTTGCGTTCGACGCACTCCCACAACGTTCGTCGGATGCGGCCGAGCGACTGGTACACCGAATTGGCGGGCCGCCCGAGCGTTTCCGCCAAACCCTTCCCCGATTCCCCGGGGGCATACCGCTGCTGGATCAAAGCCCGATCGTTCGCGCGAAGTTTCTGGATGCAATCGAACAAGGCCGTCCGCCGCGCCTCGAGCTCGTCCGACCGCTCCAACGAGGTCTGCGCGACCGTTTCGAGGAACTCTTCACTGAAGAGGAGCCGCTCGCGCCGCCGCCGACTGCGGTACTTCATGATCTCGAACGTGGCGATCTGGGCCGCCCAGGCCAAGAAATTCGTGCCGCGTTGAAACTTGCCGAACTTGCTCCAGGCGATGACGTTGGTTTCCTGCAGAATCTCTTCGGCGTCGACCGGATGTGGAACCTGCGCCAAGATGTGCAGGAACAGCCGCCGCTGATGCTGGGTGAAGAGTTGGACAAACTCGGTCACCTGCTCGGCGGGGGCCGGGTCGGTCATGAGCGTGCCCTACTGTGGTGCAAGCTGCCCAGAAAAGCCTTCCCTGGGCAGCCGGAACCCAACACAATATTCCACATTACGCGATCAGTTCTTGGATCGGCGCGCCGCCGTTGGCGATCTTCATCGGCCGGCCGCGCTTCGAGGTGTGGACCGTGTCGAGGGGGATTCCCATCTGCCGGGCGACGGTCGCCCAGATGTCGCCGGGGAGATAGCTCTTGTCGCTGGCGACCGAGGTCCCGTCCTTGTCGGTGGCCCCGACCGCGACCCCGCCCTTGAGGCCGCCGCCGCCGATCATCACCGACCAGCTTGCCGCCCAGTGATCGCGACCGACGTCCTGGTTGATCCGCGGGGTCCGGGCGAATTCGCCCATCCACACGAGCGTCACGTCGTCGTACATCCCGCGCTGCTTCAGGTCGGTCACAAGGGCCGAAATCCCGGCGTCGAGGGCCGGCAGCTTCTGGGTCTTCAGGTTGTCGAAGACGCCGGCGTGGAGATCCCAGCCGCCGAAATCGACTTCCACGAACGGCACCCCGACTTCGACCAGCCGGCGGGCCATCAGAAGACCGCGGCCGAATTGTCCGCCGCCCCCCATCATGCCCCCCTGGGCCGGGGCCCCGGTGTACGCGGCGATCGTTTCCGGCGACTCCTGATCGACTTTGAAGGCGTCCATCTGCTTCGAGGTCATCAGATTGACGGCCTTTTCATAGATGTCCTTATGAGCCTGCGGGTACTCGCCGCGCTGCGACTTGATGAAGCCGTCTTCGATGACCCCCAGCATTTCGAGCCGCTGGTTGAGCCGGGCGGGATCGAGTTCCCCCATGTCGGCGTTGCGGATGCGGCCGGAAGCGTCGACGAGGAACGGCGCGTGGGCCATCCCCATGAAGCCGGGGCTGCTGCCGCCGCCGCCGATCGAGACGAAGGCGGGGATTTCGAGGTTGCTGGTCCGCTTGGCCTGCTCGAATTCGTAACTGACGACCGAGCCGAACGCCGGATGCACGACGGTCGGGTTCGGGACGTAGGCGGTGTGCATGAAGTACCGGCCGCGGCCGTGATCGGCTTCGCGGGTGCTCATCGAGCGGACGACCGACAGGCTGTCCATGACCTGGGCGGTCTTGGGCATATGCTCGCTGATTTGCAGAGCGCCCGCCGTCGCGATCGGCTTGAACTCGCCGCCGTTCTTCGACTCGGGCTTGAGGTCCCAGATGTCGATCGTGGGGGGCCCGCCGCTCATCCACATCAGAATGCAGGCCTTGTTCCGCTTCTTCAGGTCGGCGGCATGGGTCTGGACATGCTGAATGAAGTTCAAGGCCGGGATGGTGGCGGCCGAGGCGGCCATGTGCCGCATGAAGTGCCGACGATTCATGC
The DNA here is from genome assembly GCA_964427725.1 of uncultured Planctomycetaceae bacterium. Classification (GTDB taxonomy): domain Bacteria; phylum Planctomycetota; class Planctomycetia; order Planctomycetales; family Planctomycetaceae; genus DSVQ01. Next base: position 14,696 of record CAYRVS010000018.1, read on the forward strand.
CGTTGGGAACATAGCTGGTCATGGCGAGTCCTGTGGGTCTGGTGACGAGTGTCTGTCGAAGGATATGGATTGGTTGAGGGGTGGCTGTTGATCGTTAGTGAACCAGGATGAACTCGTTGGAGTTCAGCAAGGCCCAGAAAATGTCCTGCAGCGCCATCCGCGGATCGGGATAGTTCCGCACGTACTTTTGCATCGTGGTCAGCTCGGTCCGCGTCGGCAGCCGGCTGAGGGACGACAGGAAGAGCTGCTGAATCTTCACCGTCTCGGCCCCGGGGGCGCTCAACAGTTCCGACAGGTGCGAACCGGCCTCCAGACTGACGGCCCCCGACATCAAAGTCGCCGGGCCATCCTGCGGTCGCGGGTTGGTGTTCATCATCATCAGGGCTTGCGGAATCGTGCCGTCGAAGTTGTTCGACTCCTCGGCCATGTCGTTCCCGAAGGCCCGGACAAACTGCTGGAGCCATTCCTGCCGCTGCCGCTCCGACTCCTCCCAGCCCGACCGGCCCGAGCGATGGGCGTTGGTCGCGATGATCAGCGAGTCGTAAAGCTGCTCGGCCCGCATCGGCTTGACGTACATGTGGCTAAAGAGGGCGGTCTCGCCGGCCCCCGGATTGTCGCCGCTGTTCTTGGGAGTGATCTTGCTCGAGAGCGAATACGCCTCGGTGTTGGCGATCCAGCGGATGAGCTGTTTGACGTCGTACTCGGCCTTCACGAATTCGTCGGCGAGCCGCTCAAGCAACACCGGATGGGTCGCCGGGTTGTGGGGCCCCATATCGTCGATCGGCCGGGTGAAGCCGTACGAGAAGAAGTGCCCCCACATCCGGTTGACCATCGCCGTGGCGATCAGCGGCCGGTCCCCCGAGGTGATCAGCTTGGCGAATTCGATGCGGCGGTCGGTCGACCCGCTGGGATCGATCTCCTTCCCCTCATAGATCGGGAAGGCGACCTGCATCAGGCCGTTACGCTTCTCGTAGTAGACCGGGCCCTCAAAGTCGCGGAAAACCAGCTCGGCGAAGTCGTCCTCCATCCGGCCGGTTTGCGGGTTGAGCTTGCGATGCTCGACCTTGCGGGCCTGCCGGAAGAAGCTGTTGAACTGCCAGAACTGATCCTGCTTCCAATCGTTGAAGGGATGGTTGTGGCATTGCGTGCATTGGACCTGCAGGCCCAGAAACAGGCGGGCGGTCATCGCGGTCGCCTGCACGCCGTCGTCTTCGTCCTGCATCTGGGCGAGCAGGTAGTTGACCGCCCCGTTCTCTTCGTAGTGCCCATCCGCCGAGACGACGTCGTACACGACGTCCTTCCAGGGCCGATTGCGGCCGAAGGCTTCGCGGAAGAACTTTTCCATTCCCGCCCGGCTGACGAAGCGCGGGGTCTGCTGGCCGATGCAGTTGTTCGTCCAAATGGTGGTGAAGTTGCGGGTGTAGCTGGGGTCTTCCAGCAGCCGCTCGATGACGATCGATCGCTTCGCCTTGTCCTTATCCTTCATGAAGGCGTCGACCACCTCCGCCGGCGGAATATGGCCGACGATGTCGAGGTAGACCCGGCGAATCCACTCCGAATCCTCCGCGACGGGGGACGGAGTGACTTCGTTGTCGGCCCAGCCTTGGCGAATCTGCTCGTTGATGAACTGGACGACGACGTCATCCGCCCCGGTCCCGGGACGCACCTCCACCGGCTTCGATCCTTCCTGCCCGGAAGCGGAGCCACCAGTGAGGGCGACAGCCAGACCCAAGGCGAGCCAACCCCAGCGGAAACGTGTCTCAGCGGAACGCATGTCTGATCCTCGATGCGATGGCGTTGATCCAGTCACTTCGCAACGGCGCTTGGATCGAACATAGAAATACCAGCGCGGAAACCCGAGTGTTCGTCGGAATTGCGGGAACTCCCACAATTTTCCTCCACCCGACGATCGTCCGACGGTTCAAGTCTACCCCTGACGTTCCCCGGAAGAAAGGTCGTAAATGCTTGAGAGACATGGTTTTGAGGCGGGCGATACCGGGAGAACCCACCCGCGAAACCGGGGGGTTTGATCCGCCTCTGCGGGCTGGACGCGGGGCGGGTGATCCCGGTTTGCGGGACGAGCCTTAATCTGGCCGCAAAATCTTATCTAGAAAGGCGTTGCGGATTCTCCGTCGCGGCGGCGCTACTTCCCCCCGCCCACCTGCAACCGATAGAGCGCGCTGTCGGTCCGGAAAAAGATCGACCCGTCGGCGGTCGCCAGGGACGCGAGAGTCCGACCCGGGAGTTCGTTCGCCGCCAGCTCCTGATAGGTCTTCCCTGGCGCAAGGACTTTCGTCACCCCGGTTTCGTTCGTGATGTAGAGTCGGCCATCGGCGTAAAGCGGCGAGGCGGAGCAATCGCCCCCCAGCCGCTCCTGCCAATGACTCTCGCCGGTGCGGGCGTCCAGGCAGGTGATGATCCCGTTGTCGTTCACCAGATAGATTTCCTCCCCGACGACGATCGCCGACGCATTTCGCGGGGCCCCCTTCGACAACTTCCACGCGACGTGGCTCTCATCGAGTTCTCCCTGGCTGCCGAGTTTGAGTGCATAGAACGTCGGGCTGTCGTACCCGGAACTGACGAACGTCAGTCCGAACGCCGCGACCGGCCGGGGGACGTTCGAGTAACCCGTCGGATAGCGGAACCGCCAGAGTTCTTCGCCCGAGCCGGGGAGATAAGCGATGGTCCATTCCCCACCGCTGCTGATGAGCTGTGTCCGGCCGTCATGTTCGACGAGCGTCGGCGTCGAATAGGCCATCCGCCCTTCGCCGCGCAGTTGCTTCCAGATTTCCTTGCCGGTAAGGGCGTCCAGCGCGACGACGAATTGTGTGTCGGTGCCGTCGCAGTTGATAATCAGCTGATCCTCGAACAGGACGGGGGAGCCGCCTGGACCGTGGCGATGCTCATAGGCGAGTTCGGTGTTCCAGACGATCTCCCCTTCATCCGTCAGGCAGGCGGTGCCGTGCCGTCCGTAATGGACATAGACCTTGCCGTCCCGCAGGACGGGGGTCGGCGAGGCATGGCTGTTTTTGCCGTGAATTTTGCCGGGGTCCTCTTTGTGGAAGACCTCGACATCCCTCTCGATCGTGCCGGTCTCGGTGTTGAGGCGGATCGCCCGCAACGAGTGCCCATCTTCGGTGGCGGTCGTGATCCACAACCGCGTCCCGACGATGGCGGGGGACGACCAACCGAGCCCCGCGATTTCGGTCTTCCACGCGACGTTCTCGGACTCGCTCCAGGTGAGGGGGAGTCCCGTTTCGGTCGAATGCCCCTGCTGCGTCGGCCCGCGAAACTCCGGCCAATCGGCGGCCCGCGTCACGCCCGCCACGCCCACCAGTCCGCCCCACACCGCCACCCACCACCACCGGCCCCGCATGCCACACCTCGGTCCGAGAGAAGAAACGACCACGTCCGAGCGCGTCGAATTCGTTGTGACACGATAGCAGCCAGGATGTGGACCGAGTAGCGATCGCAGAGCAGGGTCGGAGCGGACATGAAGCCGATGGGCGAGTCTCCCAGACGTTGTTTTCGAGGGTGGTCCAGGTTGACCACGGGTCGACCCAGGTACGCAGCCGCAGAACTCAGCGGGTCGGCGGCGTCACCTCGTGCATCACTTGCGGCTCGCCGCGTGTCCACACGGGGTCGGTCCCCCCGTCATCGTCCCCAGCGAGTCTTCGGAGACCGACTTCATCGACCGATGATCACACCCGTTCGCGCAGATGCCGCAGCATCAACCCAGCGCCTGTGAGGCAGCACAGCACCCCCAGCGCGGCGGCGGCGTCAATGACGGCCCGCGTCGACAGGAGCGGTCGTACGGGGACCGTGATGACGGGAACCGCCGGTCGCGTGTTGGCGGGAGCCTTCACCGAGGCCAAGGGTTCGACGGCCTCGAGCGCCGGCGGGGGAGGAGCCCACACCCCGGCTTGCTCGGGGACGAGCGCCGGCCCCTGGCCGGGGAAGGTTTCACCTCGGAAGGGGGGCAGCGCGGGGAGCGGCAAATCGGCATCGGCGGTGATGACCGTCGGAGTCGCCTCACGGGTCAGATCGGGGAGCAGCTCAATCACCGACGGATCATGAGCCACCGGGTTGTTGGAGTCCGGATCATGGGCGGGGACCGGCTCGGAGGAGGCTTCATCCGCCGCGATCCGCCCCAGTGAGACGGGGCGATTCGCCGCCATCCGGACGGCTTCGGGCTCCGGGTTCGGTCCGAGAGGGCCGACTTCCCGCGCCAAGGGTTGTAGTTGTACGGTGCCCGGCGGGACGGTGCTGGATGAGCGGTGCGGAGCGGCATTCGGCCGCGTGGCGGGAACCATCTGTTCGAGCAAGCCGTCCGCCGTTTGGACGGGGACGATCGTTTCCAACGGGACAGGGGCGTCGTGTCGACGCTTGAGTGCCGTTTCGATGGTCCGCAGGAGGTCGCGCGGCCGTTCCTCCGACGGCAGGTACTCAAGATGAGCGCTGTCGGAGAGTTCGACCGCCTGCTGCGCGGCGCGCCGGGCGTCGGCGAGTTCCCCCAACGCCATCAGTTGACGCGCCCGGTGGGTCAGGGACTCGGCGCGGAGCCGTAACGGATGCCGGGCTCGCTCGGCGGCCGCTTCGTCGGCGGTTCGCGCGGCGTCTCCATTGAGGGCCGCCTTGAGTTCCGCGTTGCGGTGACCCACGGTCCGGACGCCGTCCATATCGGAAGCGGTTTCCGCGGTCAGCCCCTCGGCGTCATAGTCGACTTCAGGGACCGGCGGGGCTTCGACGTGAACTTTCACGATCGCCGCCGGCTCTGCCTCCGACGCGGCGATCGATGTATCAGGCTGAGCGGCGGACGTCGTGGTCGGGGCGTTCGCCTGCACCGACGGGAGGTCGGTGAAGGGGGCCGGCGTCTCGGTCTTCTGATTCCAGAGGAGCGTCGGCTGGAGGTTTTTCGCGAGTTTCGGCACCCGGGCGCAGCCGGCGCACAGGCTCAGCCACGGCAACAGGCCGATCACGCCGATCAGCACTCCGCCGATGCGGCGGCGATTTGGAATGGCCCCCGTCGATCCCCCGTCGCGCCCCACGCCACGCCTCCCTGCGGGTCCGGTCAATCCCGGAATCATCGACCAGGCAGGGTGGGAGGCTTGAAGAAAGTTCCGTGGGGCGGGGAGGGGACGGGACGTGAGAGACCGGGGTGATTCGCGAGGGATTCGCCAATCCCTACTGGCAACTCCCTCACCCCGTTACGTCTGCACTTCCTTCAGCTCGAAAAGGCTGACGAGGTTGGTCATCTGCAAGACCCCGCGGATGTCATCCGAGGCGTTGTACAGCTCGATCTTCGGGACCAACTTACGCAGCGTGACCAAGACGCCGAGCATCCCGCTGGGGATCAACTTCACGCCGGTCAGGTCGAATGCCAACGTCTGACATTGGTGCTGTTGGATCAGCTCGGTGAGCTGCTGACGGTACGCGGCGATGCAGACTTCGTCGGGGACGTCTTCGCCGCCGAAACCGACGACGGTCATCGGGCCGGTCTGATAGATCTGCAGGACGCCGGGTTGCGGCGTGCGGGCCGCGCGGACCGCCGAGTCTTGGAGATGAAAGTCCGAGTCATCATGAATGCTGTCGCCCACGTGCGGCTCCTGTCGAAACCCTGAGGCTGGGAGATGGGTCGGCCCGTCGACCGACGCATGGTGACGAGTTACCCCGTCCATCGCAAGGTGCGCTCCGATGGCATGGGTTCGTGGACGGCGTTAGGCTGCCGTGGTGGTTGTGCGGCGGGCGGTCGGGTCTGCCCGGGCCAATCACGCCCAGGCCACCTCGCACAAGAGGACCGTGTCGCATGACGGCATCGACCGGCTGGCGCGTCGTGGGGGGCGCGGCGTTGCTCGGCGGGTGGCTGGCCCTCGCGGCGACCGCGATTCCCGACGCGGCGATTCAACCCCTCGGCGTCCACCTCCGCAAAGTCGAGGACGTCACCCCCGAACGACTATCGCGGTTGCGGCATGTCGGATGGGCGCTCGGCGGCGTCGGCGTCGTGCTGGGCTACCGGCTTTGGCGCAGACCCGGCGATGCCGTGAATCTCGTCGCCGCGTGGCGTGCCGAACCGCGACTCGACTGGTGGCCGCGCGACGCCGGACGGGTCGAACTCGGGACGCTGGGGTGGATCACGCTGGTCGGTGTCGGCTTGCGGGCGCTGCATCTGCACGACGGCATGGCGTACGACGAAGCCTACACCTTCCTGAACTTCGCCCGGCGGCCCTGGTACGAGGCGATCGGGGATTACAATTCGACGAACAATCATCTCCTGAACACGCTCCTGATGCATGTCTGTTACCGCCTGGGGGGAGCGGCCGAGTGGGTGCTGCGACTGCCGGTCTTTGTGGTGGGGTCGCTGGTGCCACTCATCGTCTGGCGCTGGGGATGGACGTGGTCGAACGCAGCGCCGGGTACGGCGCTTTTCGCGGCGGCGTTGGCGGCGACCGCTCCGGCACTCATCACCTACTCGACCGACGCCCGCGGGTACATCTTCGTGCTCGCCGCGGCGCTCGTCTGGGATGGCGCGCTGGCGGGGCTGCATCACGGCACGGCGTCTTCCATGCGGTTATGCGGTCTGGCGGTGTGTGGTTTGACGGTTGGCCTGTGGGCGATGCCGATCATGGTCTACGGCCTGATCGCCTCCGCCACGTGGTTTCTGGTCCGCCCACCGTCGAGTCCGACGGGACCAACCTGGCGACGACGGCTCGGGCTGTTGACGGCGATCGGCCTGACCACGTGTCTGCTGGTCGGTCTGTTCTACACGCCCGCCTACATCTTTCGCGGCGGGATGTTCCTCAATGATCCGATCATGCGCTCGAATGTGGTGACCGATTTCGTCGCGGCGACCGCGGCCAGTTGGCGGGCCGGAGCCGCGTGGTGGACAGCGGGGCCCTTCCCGGGATGGGCCTGGTGGGGACTGATCGGAATCGGACTATTGCGGCTGGGTCGCACGCCGACCGCACTCCTGCGCTGGAGTCTCCCGTTTCTGGTGGTCTTGGCGATTCACACGCTCAAGACGTCGGTCCCGCCGCCGCGGATTTACTTGTGGCTCTTCCCGTGGATCGCGCAGGCGGCGAGTGACGGCTTGGCGTCGATCTGTGGTTGGGTCGCGCGATGGACCGCGACCGCATCCGGGAAGTTGACGGAACGGTCCCGCGCCCTCGCGGCTTGCGGTTTGTTGGCGGTCGGCGGCTGGTATGTGTTCGTGACCCCGATCCTGATCTATCCGCAAGAACGGACGGCGTTTGTCGCGGTCCGCGCGGTCGTGCGGACGATGTGCGATGAGATCCCGGTGGAAGCGGCGACGAAGCATCGCTACGCCGCCCCCTTGCCGACCGATTTGCCGTCGCTGTTTTATCTCGCCTGGGAGGGCCGGACGCTGGCGATGAACGGCACGCCGGTTCCGGGAGAGACGCTATGGCTGATCGTCCGGGAGGGGACCACTCCCGAGGCGACGCTGCGAGCCGGCGTCGTTGCCTGGGATGTGGTCGCCGCCGCGCCGCCGGAGTGGACGCCGGTCGCCACCTATCCGTATCTCGCGCTTTATCGCAGCGCTGAGCCATGGCGGGGACCACTCGAAGTCTCGACCGATTCGCGACGACCGCCGACCTCGGACGATGTACGGAGACCTGCCCCATGACCACCGCGTTGGAGCAGGCACCGTCCGAGGAACACCCCCGGGCGATGGGGTGGCGACTCGGTGGCTTGATGCTGCTCCTCATCACGCTGCGCGTGCCGGTGATCACCCATCAGATCCCCGCGCAGGACGAGGATTACTTCGCGGTCCCGGGCTATACGATTCTGCGGGAAGGGATCCCTCGCATCCCCTATATGCCCTCGCGGAATCCGCAAGGGGCGTTTTACGGGGCGGACCGGCTCCTCTTCACGCTGCCGCCCGCCTACTTCTATTGGCAGTCCGGGTGGTACGCGGTGCTTGGGCCGAGCACGGCAGTGGCGCGCTGGGCGTCGTTGGTGGCCGGGCTCGCCGCGCTCCCGTGTCTGTATCTCTTGGGGGCACGATTGACGGGGAATCGGCGCGCGGCGTGGTGGGGGACGGTGTTGTATGCCGTGTCGCGGCCGTTCATGTTTCCCTGCATCATCGCCCGGCCCGATATGTTGTGCGGTGGCCTCGGATTTGCGGCCCTGCTGCTGGTCGAACGCTGGAATCAGACGCCGCGACCAAGTCGCCTCGTCGCCGCCGGAGTCGTCTTGGGATTGGCCTTTCTGACCCATCCGTTCGCGCTGATCTTCGCGCTGCAAAGTGGTGTGTGGGTGGTCCTGACTCCGGGATCGATCCCCCGCCGCCTCGGGCGCGGCGCGGCACTCGTCGTGGTGACGTGCGGGGTCTTCGCGCTGTGGGGGCTGCTCATCGCGATGGCCCCCGACCTGTTCCGCAAGCAGTTCTTCAACAACGTCCTGGGTCAGGCGGGGCCCGGGCTCCTGTCCCGATTCGTCTGGCCGTTCGACGCGATGCGAACGCAATGGCCCATCGGTTGGGAGCTGATGGGGGTCTGGCAAGGGAGCTTGATGCTTGCAGGGCTGCTGGGGATGGGTCTGATCTTGGGCCGGCGGCTACTGGTTCGTCAGCGCCCGGGCGGTGCACCCTTGTCGTCGAACGACTGGACGTGGCTCTTGTGGCTCCTGACGATCTCGGCGCTCTACATCATGATCGCCTGCCAGGGGCGACATCCCACCAAAGGGTATTGGTGCTACACGGCAGGGCTGATGTTTCTCTGTGTCGGCTGGTGGCTGGAGACCCTTGCCACAACGCTCTCCGAGGGACTTCACGCTTGGTGGCCGCATGAGCGTTGGCGTCGCCGCGTGATGGGGGGCGGCGTACTCGGCTGCGGATTGATGCTGATGGTGCCGGGCGGGGGGCTCCGGGCGACTTATGAATATGTTCGACATTGGGACGAGACCCCGTATCACGCCCCGACGTTCACCAAGATGTTGATGACCGAAGTCCCGCGGGACGCCCGGCTGGTGGTCGACCCCGGCTACATCTTCGATTTCTATCGGGATGGCCGCGACGTCACCCTGGGGCTGGTCTACGGCTTCTTCTTCGATGTCACGGGCACCCCCTACGACTACGTCATCGGCGGCCCGTACTCGATCCGTGACGGCGTCCCCGAACGGCTGGGCGCCGTCTTCGTCCGTGACTACGGCCTCGCGGGGAACGATTTCACCTGCATGGCCCGGCTGTATGAGCGGCCAGTCGTGGAGGGAGCCACGGAAGACACGGAATGACCCGGAAGCCATTCCGGGGACGGGAACCACGAAACACACGAAAAGGCACGAAACATGGGTTGAGGATGCTGAAATCCCCCAGCGTTCCTCTTTATTCATCTCATGGAACTTTCGTGTCCTTTTGTGTCTTTCGTGGTTCCTCCCCTCTTCGTCACCATCCGGGAACGCGGGAATGGCGTTGGCCGACGGGCCCGGGTACTCTGTTAACCCGCCGCGGGGGACTGCGGTTACCGCCGCAGTGGTATCGCGACGTTCGCGGGGTTGCCGAAGTGACAATCCGGCGAGACCGGCTGATCCGGTTCGCGATCCGCCGAGTAAAGTTGTCGAGCAATGTCTGAACGCGCCACCGGCGACACGGGAGCCAAAGCGGCACCCATCCTGGCCCTCGTCGAAGAAGTCCTCGGCCGCTCGCTCCTCGAAGCCGAGCAGATTCTGATGGCCGAACTCCACACGGCCAACCCTTACGTCAGCGATCTGCTGCAGCACATTACCCGCTTTCGCGGCAAGCGGTTACGTCCGATCCTGCTGCTCCTGTCCGCCGAAGCCTGCGGCGGGATCCGCCCGGCGCACAAGACCCTTGCCGCTGTCGTCGAGATGATCCACCTCGCGACGCTGGTCCATGACGACGTCTTGGACGAAGCGGAGACCCGACGGCACGTCGCCACCGTCAATTCCCGCTGGAACAACGAAACCAGCGTCCTCTTGGGGGACTATCTGTTCACCCACTCGTTCCATCTGGCGAGCAGCCTCGACACGACGCACGCCTGCCGCAAAATCGGCAGGGCGACGAACATCGTCTGTGAAGGGGAGTTGTCGCAGATCAAGGAACGGGGAAATCTCGACCTGTCGGAAGAGGCTTATTTCCGGATCATCGACGGGAAAACCGCCGAACTGACCGCGTTGTGCGGCCATCTGGGGGCGTACTACGCCGACGCCGAGCTGCCCGTGATCGAGGCGATGGAGCAGTACGGCCGGTACTTGGGATTGGCGTTTCAGATTGCCGATGACGTCCTCGATCTCGTCGGCAACGAGCGGAAAACGGGGAAATCGCTGGGGTCCGACATCGAAAAACAGAAGTTGACGCTGCCGTTGATTCGGTTGCTTAAACGGTCGAGCGAAGCCGATGCCCACGCGATCCGCCAGTTGCTGCTGCATCCCGAGGAGTCGACCCGCGAGAAGCTCGCCCCGTACTTCGAGCGGTCGGATGCCTTGAAGTACACCCATGAACGGGCCCTGCGGCTGGCGGAAGACGCCCGGCGGCAGCTCGACATCCTGCCGGCGTCGCGGGCGAAGAAGATTCTGTCGGAGATCGCCGAGTTCGCGGTCCAGCGGTCGTTCTGATCGCCGTTTTCAGAGCCGCCGCGTGTCGCGGCGGTTCTCATCAACGACGGAATATGCCCGCCGCGATACGCGGCGGCTCTGACACGCGATTGACGCATCGCCATGTACTGATGCGTCCGGCAGCCGCTCCTTGAGAGCCGCGCGACCGGGCCCTATGATACCGCTGTGAATCTTGAGTGACCGACGGACTGCCGTCGGCCGAGCGCTCAGCGTGTTTCTTCGTCTTCCTGTGGGAGTAACGGACGTGGCTCCGGTGCGTGTGGCAATCAACGGGTTCGGTCGTATTGGTCGCGTCGCCTTCCGGGCGATGGCCGCGCGCCCGAGTGAATTCGAAATCGTCGCGATCAACGACCTCGGCAAGCCCGATTCGCTCGCGGTGCTCCTGAAGTACGACAGCATTCAAGGCCGCTTCAACGGCACCGTCGCGGCGGACGGCGATTCGCTCGTCGTGAACGGCAAGAAAGTGAAGGTCTGCGCCGAGAAGGATCCGCGCAGCCTGCCGTGGAAGGACTTGGGGGTCGACATCGCCCTCGAATCGACCGGGTTCTTCACCGGTCGCGCCAAAGACGGCAAGCCCGGGTACGACAGCCACATCGAAGCGGGCTGCAAGAAGGTCATTCTGTCGGCTCCCGCGAAGGACAAGCCCGACCTGACCTGCGTGATGGGCGTGAACGATCACGATCTGAAGCCCGAGCACAAGACGATCTCGAACGCGAGTTGCACGACGAACTGCCTCGCGCCGGTCGCCAAGGTGCTGCAGGAAAACTTCGGCATCGCCCGCGGGCTGATGACCACCTGCCACGCCTACACCAACGATCAGCGCGTGTCGGATCAGCTGCACGACAACATCTACCGTTCGCGGGCCGCCGCCGTGAACATCATCCCCACCACCACCGGGGCCGCGAAGGCGGTCGGTGAAGTCCTCCCCGCGCTGAATGGGAAACTGACGGGGATTTCGCTGCGCGTGCCGGTCCCGTGCGGCAGCATCGTCGACCTGGTCGCCGAGCTGGAGAAGGACGTCACCGTCGAGGACGTCAACGGGGCGATCAAGGCGGCCGCCGAGGGGCCGCTGAAGGGGATCCTCGAGTACTGCGTCGACCCGATCGTGTCGAGTGACATCATCGGCAACCCGCACAGCAGCATCTTCCATGCGGAATGGACGATGGTGCTGCAGAAGCGGATGATCAAGATCCTGAGCTGGTACGACAACGAGTACGGGTACTCGAACCGGACCGCCGACCTGATCGCCAAGGTCGCGAAGCTCGGGTAACGCCCGGCGGATGGATGGTGTCTGAAGGAAGCCCAGGGATCGCCATCCCTGGGCATCTTTCTATCCACAGTGGGATTTTGTCGTGCGGACCCTTGACGTCACCGCCCCGGTCATTGCGCCGTCGATGCTGAAGTGCGACTTCGCCGATCTGGTGGGCGAGGTCCGGCGGCTCGAGGCCGCGCGGGCCACGCTGCTCCATTGGGACGTGATGGACGCCCATTTCGTCCCGAACCTGTCGTACGGGGCGATGGTGATCGAGGCGGTCCGCTCGCGGACGGACCTGTTCTTCGACGCGCATCTGATGATCGGCGACCCGGCGAAGTACCTCGACGACTACGTCCGGGCGGGTTGCGACGCGATCACGATTCACATCGAAGCGGTTCCCGAACCGACGGCGCTGCTCGCGCGGATTCGGGCCGCCGGGATCAAAGCGGGGCTCGCGGTGAACCCGAAAACTCCCGCCGAACGGCTCGTCCCGTTTCTGACGCACTGCGACCTCGCGCTGATCATGAGCGTTGAACCCGGCTTCGGCGGGCAGGCGTTCCTCCCCGACGTCGTCGAGAAGGCCCGCGTGATTCGGCGGCACGCCCCGGCGGGATTGTGGCTCTCGATCGACGGGGGGATCGGTCCGAAGACGATCGGGCAAGCGGCCGCGGCGGGGGTGCAACTCTTCGTCGCCGGGAGTTCGATCTTCGATCAACCCGACTATGCCGCCGCGATGCGCAACATGGAACACCTGGCGGCGGAGGCCGGGGCCCATCCGCATTAATTCCGCACGCCAAAGCTCGAGGGCCGCATGACGATCATCCGGAGTGTTTTTCGTGTGCCACTGGCTCCGCCAGTGGTCATTTTTCGTGTGTCACCGGCTGCCCCGGTCGCCTTCACGCGGGATGTCCGCTGAACAAGACCACCGGCGGAGCCGGTGGCTCACCCCCGGTGGACTCAAGAGCGACGTTTCCAAGGTTTCCGATTAGAATTTCCCGCGGATTTCAAGTTTCGGATTTCGGATTGTCCCCACCATGAGCGAACCGACCACGCCCGACGCCGACACCCAAACCCCCCGCAAGAAGCGCGGGGTGCCGGAAGGGTTGTGGATTCGCTGCGACGGCTGCAAAAACACCGTCTACCGGATGCAGGTCGAGAAGAACTTCTACGTCTGTCCCGATTGCGACCATCACTTCACCGTCCCGGGGCAAGACCGCATCCAGCAACTCCTCGACGAAGACAGCTTCGAGGAATGGTGGCCCGACCTGATGCCGGTCGACCCGTTGGGCTTCACCGATTCCCGGCCCTACAAGGATCGGTTGGTCGCCGAGCAGAAGCGAACCGGGCTCAACGAAGCCTGCGTGGTGGGTCGCGGGTACATGCGCGGCCGGCCGCTGGTGCTGGGGCTCACCGATTCGTCGTTCATCATGGGGAGCATGGGCTCGGTCGTCGGCGAGAAGCTGACCCGGGCGATCGAACAGGCGACCGAACTCAAGCTGCCGCTGGTGATCGTCAGCGGGTCCGGCGGCGGGGCCCGGATGCACGAAGGGATCCTGTCGTTGATGCAGATGGGCAAGACTTCGGCGGCGCTGGCCCGCTATCAGCGGTCGGGAGGCCTGTTCATTTCGGTGCTGACGAATCCGACGATGGGGGGGGTCGCGGCGAGCTTCGCGTCGCTGGGGGACATCATCATCGCGGAGCCGAAGGCGATGATCGGCTTCGCCGGCCCGCGAGTGGTGAAGGCCACGGTGAAGATCGAACTCCCGCCGGGCTTTCAAACGAGCGAGTTCCTGCTCGAGCACGGCTTCGTCGACCGCATCGTCCCGCGGCCGCAACTCCGCAGCGAAATCGCGCGGCTGATCGATTACTGCGGGATGTAGTTCACTTCCCCCCTCGTCAACGCGGGGTGGTGCCGATGGATTGAGGGTTCGAGAGATCCAGGGACGTCGACTCCCGGCTCTCTTCCGTCCTCTCCCCAGCTGCTTCGACCCATCACGGTCTCGCCACGGCGGGACCCGTCGCGCCCTCCCCCTTTTTCGGTCACTCCCGGGTCAATTTGGCTGGGCCGCGCGGACCGTCGCAGAGTGGGATGCTGGTGGTGGGTTCGGCGAGGATTTCCGCGAGGGTTGTCGACTGGAAGGCCTGCTCGACCGATGCAAGGGCCTGATCGACCCGATGGTGCAGCGGGCAGAGCTTCACACCGTGCGCCGCCAATCCCAACGGGCAGGTGCGAATCCGCTGGATGGGTTCCACGGCGTTGACGACTTCGAGAATCGTCAGCTCGGCGGGGGGTTTCACCAAGGCGACGCCGCCGCCGATCCCCCGCTGCGTCGTCACCACGCCCCCGCGGACGAGTCCCTGCAACACCTTGGAGAGATAGGGCTTAGGGACTTTGGTGGCGACGGCGATCTGGTCGGTGGTGGCGGCCTGGGGGGCGCGGTCGGCGAGGAACACCACCGCCCGCAGCGCATATTCGACCGTCTGGGAGAACATTCGGAATTCCTGCGCGGCAATAATTGGACCTTGACATCCTGTTTTGCCGACGTACGATCTCTAAACAAGAGCGCCCGATCCAGTTTCCGGCGCGCGGCCCCAAACGTCAACTCCGACCGTCCCCCAGGAGCGCCTTTCATGAAACACATCGATGAGCCCCGGCTTGAGCAGGATCTCGGCTACCGCTTTGAGTACCTCGTCGAGTTTATGGGGGTCACTCCGGAAGACTTGCAGGCGATTCATGGCGCGGCGGGGGCGCTGGCCCCGCTGGTCCCCGGTCTGGTCGACGCCGTTTACGCCAAGCTCTATTCGTACGACGCGACCTGGCGGCATTTCCTTCCTCGGCAGCATGGCTATCAGGGGCACGTGCCGACCAACCTCGCTGATCTGACCCCCGATCACGAGCAGATCAAGTTTCGGAAGGGGCATCTGGCGCGGTATCTGGTCACGCTGGTGACCAAGCCGTACGACGGCAAGATGCTGGAGTACCTGGATATGGTTGGGAAGATTCACACCGCGAAGGCGGGCAGCGCCGAGATTCAGGTGCCGCTGGTGCAGATGAACGCCCTGATGGGGTTCGTCAGCGACGCCTTGATCGCGACGATCACCGGGCTGGGACTCGACCGCGCGACGGAGGTCAAGACGCTGCGGGCCTTCAACAAGCTGCTGTGGTTGCAGCAGGATTTGATCGCGCGGCATTACGCGGCGTGATTCGTTGAGCGATGAGTATTCGGCGTGTGCCACCGGCTCCGCCGGTGGACTTTCAGCGTAAGCCGTCGTGACCCGACGCACTGGCGAAGCCAGTGGCACACGGTTGGAAGTCGGCGTCGATGGATCATCGACAGGCCCCCCGCGACTCGCGGGGGGCTATGACCGTGCGATTACGGCGCGGCGGCGGTGGCCGATTCGCGGAGAAGTTCGATCGCGGCTTCGACGAGCAGTTCCCCGCCCCCCGGTTGCAGCGTGGTGTTGGTCGCTTCGTAGCCGCCGCCGACATATGCCTGCCGATTGGGGACGTACGCGGTCTCCTTGCTTTGCGAGAGCTCGATCACCATCGTCGTCTTGAAGGGGGAGGCGTGCTTGATGGCGAGCCCCAACTCGACGAAGACCTCGCCGGGGAGAAAGACCAAGGCGACGTCGCGACCGAACGTGACGACATGAATCGGCACCGGCAGTTCCGCGCCGATCCCTTTCCACAACCGCGTCCGTCCCCAGGTCAGTTGCTCATGGGCTTCCGCCAGCGGCGTGGCGTGGTGCAGCGTATCGAGCATCAGCTGCTTGTAGGCCCGCACATGGTCGAGGAACTCGACCTTCTCGCCCGCATTCACCGCCCGCACCAACTGCACCGACTGCTGCACTTCGGCGAGGCTCACCTCTTCCAGCGGCAACGGCACGATCCGCGTGCGGGCCTGCAGTTTGGGCGTCTCCACCGGCGTCAGGGTCTTGAGTCCCTCGACGAGCGTGGCCCCCAACGAGGTGCCGATGGTGTCGGTCTTCAGGCGCGGAGCCCCCAGCGGATCGGCGTGATTGATGTCGCCGCAGCAGCCCAGACCGAACAGGGAGATGACCTGGGGATGTCCCGCGCCGCGGAGCGATTGCTCGATGTAATAGGGATAGTCGCCGCTCCATTCCGTGCCGCCGACGGTGTCGAGATGGAGCGCGAAGTTGCTGAGGACTCCCGTGGGCTGGGTCGCATCGACGGGGGTCACTTGCAGGATGGCGAGTTGGGGATCGATCGGCGCGGTCGCCTTGACGGCGTCGGGATGCTTGAGGCCGACCCAGGTGCGGACGCTGCCGTCGCGCATGACGAAGCGGCGACAGAACGAGACGGGGGTCGGTTGATCGATCGTTCCCGCCGCGAGGTTCGCCGGGACCGCGGTCTTCGCGGCCTGCTCGATGGTCCCGACGATGCGCTCGATGAGCGCGCCGGCGTACGCCGCGCGGGCGCGATCCTTGTCGTTCTTGATCTCCTCGGGGGGACCCAGATGGCGGTACAAGGAGGCGTAGTAATCGGGGGCGGTGTGGGAATGGGTCGCCGAGACGATGATGTTGTCGGCGGAGATGCCGGTGAGCCGGGCGGCCCGTTCGCGCACGGCGGTCGAGAGATCGATCCCGACGCCGGTGAGATCGCAAATGACCCAGGCGGCCTGGGTCTCCGCCGATTTCCAGACGATCGCCTTCGCCTTGAGGGGATCCTTGGTCCCGGTCGCGAGCCGTTCGTGGTAGTAGCCCGACATGGGATAGTCGAGGGGCGGAGTGATGTCGGTCTCGGCGACCCCGACCGACAACGGCTCGCCCCGGGCGACGGACGAAACGAGCAAGAACAGGCAGAGAGCGATCAAGTCACGATACATGGCGGTGCCTCCGGGTCGGGGAGTCGTGAGGGCGAGCTCGTGGTTCGTCAAATCGTGATCCAGGAGTGTGTGCCACTGGCTCCGCCAGTGCGATCGCGCGACGGTCATCCCGTTGCTGTTGCATGGGCCAAGCCCGTGGCACACGCCGGAAGTGGTCCGTCAAGACCCGCGCTGCGTACTTTCCACTACGCGTCCACCGCCGCTTGACCCGTGAAATAGTCGGGGGCGTGGCCTGCGCGCCATTTGATGTTGCAGCCGATGCTCGGGCGTTGTTCGAGGAGCGGGCCTTCGCCGCGGAGGACGCGGTCGGCGGCGGCGCGCAGGTCGGCCCCGGTGACGGGTTGGCCGTTGCCGGGCCGGCTGGCGTCGAATTGGCCGCGGTAGACGAGGGCCAGATTGGCGTCGAACAGGAAGAAATCAGGGGTGCACGCCGCCTTGTAAGCGATCGCGACCGCCTGATCCTGATCATAGAGGTACGGGAAAGTGTATCCGGCCGCGCGGGCTTCGACGGCCATTTGCTCGGGGCCGTCGTCGGGATGGGTGGCGACATCGTTCGAGCTGATGGCGACGATGTTCAAGCCTTTCGCTTGGTACTCCTTGCCGAAGGTCGCGAGGGCCGCGCGCAGATGTTTCACGAAGGGGCAATGGTTGCAGATGAACATCACCAGCAGCCCCTTCCCGCCGGAGACGTCTTGGAGAGACAGCTTCGCGCCGGTGACGACGTTCGTCAGGGAGAAGTCCGGGGCCTTGGTCCCCAGGGGCAACATGGTGGAGGCGGTTTTGACCATCGGTGGGCTCTTTGGTGGCTGGGAGGAAACGATCGGAGGCGCTCGCGGGGACGCGGCGTCGCGTGTCAACTCGACGTGGGAAACTTCTTGAGCAGCGGCGCGACGACCGCTGCGGGGACGAACTCACGCAGCCGGACCGCCGCCGATGCTCCGGCGAACTGGGCGACCTGCTTGATCAGGCTGCTGGAGATGTGGGTGTATTTTTCGCTGGCGGTGAGGAAGACCGTTTCGATCTCCGGGGCGAGGGCGCGGTTCGCCAGCGCCATCGTGAACTCGGTGTCGATATCCGACAAGGTCCGCACGCCGCGGATCATCACGCGGGCCCGGCAGTCGTGCAGGAACTCGACGGCGAGGCCCATGAACGAGCGGACCTCGACGTTGGGGAGCGGCCGCAGGACCGCGCGGGCCAATTCGACCCGTTCCTCGGGGGTGAAGAGGGGTCGCTTGTCGGGATTGATGCCGATGCCGACGGTCACTTGATCGAAGATCAGCGCGGCGCGGCGGATGATATCCTGATGGCCGAGCGTGAGGGGGTCGAAGCTCCCCACGTACACCGCGCGACGATAGTTCGAGTCGGCCGACATGCCTACATCGTACCCGCGCGGGACATCACGGGGAAAGAAGCCCAGGGAAAGCATTCCCTGGGCTTCCGATCGCGCGTAAAATAATCCAGATTCCTCATCTCAGCGTTTCAAGAGGGCGGCGTTCATGCGGCATCCCTTTGGTCGACGGACGTTTTTGCGCGGCTTGGGCGTCTCCATGGCCTTGCCGTGGCTCGAGTCGCTGACCGTCTGGGGGGATGAGACCTCGCGGCGGCGACCCGCAAGCGACGCGCCGGTGCGGCTCGCGGTGCTGTTCGCCGGAAACGGATTCCACAGCCGCGAGTGGTGGGCGAAGGGGACCGGGGCGGGGCTGGAGCTCGGTCAGGTTCTCGCACCGCTGCACGACTTCCGCGAAGACCTGCTGTTCGTGCAGGGGCTCTACAACGTCGAGGCGACCAAGGGAAACATCCACAGTTCACAAACGGGGAATTTGCTGTCGGGAGCGCCGCTCGCGGCGGGGGGCGAGATCAAGTCGGGGACCAGCTTCGATCAGCATCTGGCGCAGACGTACGGCCGGACGACGAAGGTGCCAAGTTTGGTGCTGGGCTGCGAAGCGGCGAATCCGTCGGTCCACAAAAACTATTCGATGCTCTACAGCTCGCACATCTCGTGGTCATCCCCCACGACGCCGACGCCGCTGGAGCTGTACCCCGCCTTGGCGTTCGATCGGCTGTTCAAGGACGGCGCGCAGCAGGGGGATCAAAGCGTGCTCGACGCGGTGTTGGGCGACGCGCGCGACATCCGCCGCCGGATCAGCGTCCGCGATCAGCGCAAGCTCGACGAGTATCTCGATTCGGTCCGCGACGTCGAACAGCGGCTTGCAAGCGCGGGGGCGCGCGGCGAACTGCAGGGCTGGCGGCCGACGCTCGAGGAGCCGAACCTGCCCCGCCCCGCCGACGGCATCCCGCAGAACATCGCCGAGCATATGCGGCTGATGTGCGACATTCTGGTGCTTGGGTTCCAGACCGACACCACGCGGATCGGCACGCTGAAGCTCAACAACGATCATTCGTCGCTGCGGTTCCCGCATCTCGGCGTCGATTACATGATCCACCATCTGCTGTCGCATTCGGACACGGCCGATTGGCTTAAGGTGAATCAGTTCTTCGTGGAACAACTCGCGTACCTGGCGCGGCGGCTCGATGCGATTCAGGAAGGGGAGCGGACGCTGCTCGACAATTCGATGCTGCTGCTTTGCTCGAGCATGATGACCGGCGGGCACAACAACGATCAGTTGCCGGTGGTGCTGGTCGGCCGGGGCGGGGGCCGCATCGAGACGGGTCGCGTCCTCGATTACCGCGACAAGCCGAATCGGCAGATGTGCCGGCTGTTCCTGTCGCTGATGGACAAGATGGACGTCCGTCCCGGGACGTTCGGGGACGCGACGGAACCGCTCGATGAGGTGTGATTTTCACGGACACCCAGGGAAGGCGTTCCATGAGGATTCCACACGGCTCCGCCCGATCCGTGATCGAGGGGACATAGCCCCGCAGGGGCGGCACTTGTTGGTCGGCAAGTGTCGCCCCTCCGGGGCTTCCACCCGCTATCGATCGACCACCCCACGCTCACGCGTGGGGCTACATTCTCCCGCCCCTCCGGGGCAGATCAGCCCGGTTCATGAGTCCGAGGATGTTGCGGACCAGATTGTGGAGACAGCAACCGAAGGCCTTCCCTGGGCATCGGTGAAATCACACATCCTTCAAAACACCCATCACGCGGCGGCGCGGTAGCCGTCTTCGTCGTTGTCGCTGTAGAACGACGTGCTCGCGGTCGGGGCGGGCTCTTCGATGTGGTCGTCGTGACCATACCCGTAGCCGTAGCCATACCCGTACCCGTAACCGTAGTCCTGCGACGAATTCGTCGCCAGGTGGTTGGCGGCGATCCCCAAGACGCGGACGCCGGCGGAGACATACGTCTGCACCGCGCGGACGACCATTCGCCTGCGGTTCTTATCGGGGCGAATCACCACCAGCGAGGCGTCGACCATGCGGCCGATGATCGCGGGATCGGCGACGGCGAGGATCGGCGGCGCGTCGATCAGAATTTGATCGTAGATCGTCTCGGCCCAGGCGATGACGTCGCTGAACCGCTCGGTCGAGAGGAGTTCCGACGGATTGATCGGCCGCGGGCCCGACGGCATGACGTCGAGATTATCTTGCCCGAGATGGAAGATGTTGTCGACGCAGCTTTCGGCGACTGACCGCGGATCGCGCAGCACGGTCGACAACCCTTGCTGTCCTTTGAGCGCCATCAACTGCGTCATGCCGGGGCGGCGGAGGTCGGCGTCGATCAGGAGCGTTTTCTTGCCGGCCTGCGCGAACGCGACCGCCAGGTTCGCGAGCGTGGTCGTTTTGCCGTCGCCCGGCTCGGTGCTGGTGACACAGAGCCGATGGGTATCGCCGGGGCAGAAGGAAATCGCGCTGCGGAGGGTCCGGAAGCATTCGGCCTCGGCGGCGTTCGGTTTGACGAACGTGAGGACCTGCTGAATCCCTTCGCCGGCGACCTGCGGCATCTGGCGGATCATCGCGAGGACGGGAAGCCCGACCTGGGCCTGCAGTTCGTCGGGCGACTTGAAGCGATCATCGATGGCGTCGCGGAGATAGATGATCCCGAGTCCCGCCGCCGTCCCCAGGAACAGGCACAGGACGCCGGTGGTGGAGAGTTTCGGCGAGACGGGCTGTTCGGAGACGCGGGGTTCGCTGACGACACGAATGCGCAAACCGTCGTCGGCTCCCAGATCGACCGCCTTCATCCGATCGAGCAGCGTATCGTAGTACGACCGCATCCGCTTGACGTCGTTCTCGATCCGTTCGAGCTCCGCGAGTTGTTGGTTCATCGCCAAGGCGGCGGTATGCGCCTGGTCGAACTGCTGGCGGAGTGAGTTCTCGTGCGCCTGCGCCTGCAGCAGCCGCTGCTGGGCGATCTGCTGCAGCCGCGGGCCGAGTTCGTTCGTTCGCAGATCCTTGAGCTTCTCGGCCATGAGGGCCGCGCGGTTGTTGAGATACTGCTGCGTCGCGGCGATGCGGTCCTTGACGGCGACGACGTCGGGATGGTTGATGCCGTAAATCCCCAGCAGCGTCTGCATCTGGGCCTGATCGTCCTGCACCTGCTGCTCGATGCGGGCCATCGTGTAGCCGTCCTGCGTGCCGAGGCCGAGTTCTTTGAGGAAGACCTCGCGGCCGACGACGTCGGCGGCCTGCATCACGAAGGGTTGGATATCTCCCCCCGTGCGGACGGCGTAGGTCACCGCCTCATAGAACGCGCGGGCGTCGGCGGTCTTCTCGACCGCTTCGGTGAGCGAGAGATTGAGTTTGCGGGTCCGCTCGGCGAGGACGTGCGTGTTCTCGCGGTCGACGCCCGACCCGGTGAGGAGGATTCCGACCTGGCTTTTCAGCCCATTCAGTTGCCGTTCGCGGGCGTCGAGCTGCGACTCGAGTTCGAGCTTTTCCTTGGTGAGGACCCCCAGCGTTTCGCGCGACGAGTTTTGATGCGTCGCCTGCATGAACTTGAGGTAGGAATCGAGGACGCTGCCGACGACGTACGCCGACGTTTCGGGATCGGGACAACGATAGTTGAGGGTGATCACGTTGGTGAGTCGCGCGGCGGAGACGCTTAAGCCGCCGCGCAATTCGTCGGCCCACTTGGCGCGGGGGACGTTCTTGAGGATGTGCCGATGCTTGGGGGGGAGCGACTTGATCGCGCCGTCAATGACGGCGTTGCTCAGCAGCACCTTCTGGTAGGTCGGAATCAGGTTCTGAATCGACTGCTGATTCGAGTCCTTCCCCTCCATCGCGTTGCCGGTGGTCTGCAGCACCAATACGTCGGCGGAGGATTCGTAGATCCGTTTGGCGGTGAGGTAGTAGAGGATGCCGAGTCCGCCGGCGGCGAGCAGCGACCAGACGAGGATCCACTTCTGCAGCCGGACGACGTGCAGATAGCGCATGACCTCGGACAGGACCGAACTATGCGGTCCCTGCGGCGGCGCGTGTGGCGTCCCTTCGTCCATGCCCTTGTTGCCCCCTTCGATGCTGCGGCGGAGAAAGGGACTAGCGAATAGGGAATAGCGAATCGCCGGAAAATGCTCCGGTCTTGGCTATTCGCCACTCCCTACTCACTATTCCCTGTCCTCGCCATGTCACAGCGGCAGCGGCACCGAGGCGCCGAAGCCGAAGCTGACGAACCGCAAGGCCTCGATGATCACCGTCGCGGGCGTCTGTTCGACGCTCACGACGTCCCCCGGCGACAACCGCAGGTTCGCGGCCTGATCCCGCTTGGCGTCGCTCATGCTCAAGTTCACGATCGCCGTCCCCTCGCCCGAGGGCTGGCGACGAATCACGAAAATCTTGTTCGCGACCGGTGACGAGGTCCCCCCCGCGAGCGCGATCGCATCGAGCACGTGCAGATCCTCGCCGATCGGGAACTCATACCGATTCGGCTTGTGCACCAGCCCGATCACATGGACCGGCTCGGGATCGCGCTTCTCAACGTTCACAATCCCCCCGTCGGCGATCGAATAGCCCCCGACCCCGTTCTTCGTCGCGGCGACCAGATCGACCTTGACCGTCTTCAAGGTCCGGCGACCGGTCTGCCGCGCTTCGGCCGGCAGATTCAATCCGACTTGGTTCACGCCGTCGGGATTCGTGCCGGCGATCGGCGGGGTGTCGCGGCCGACCGGGTCGGTGACGACGGCGTCGGGATTGCGGATCTCGACCTGCGTGCCGGCGTCTTCGGCGAGTCCCCCCGCCGCGACCAGCGCCGCGAGCAGGTCGCTCGACCCGCGCGGGATCGCGTAGACGCCCGGTTCCTTCACCGCGCCGGTGACGGTGATCCGGTTGACCCGCTGCTGCTTGATGAGCACGGTAATTTGCGGATTGCGATAGAGCTGTTGCTGGATGCATGCCGCGGTGATCGCCGCTTCGGCGGCGGCGGGTTCGAGCCCGACCACCCCGATGTCGCCGACGATGGGCAGTTTGACGAGCCCGTCGTCGTTGACGCGCGCCGGAAAGGTGACGCTGTCTTTTTCGTTGAGCCCGGCGGCGATGGTGACTTCGAGGACGTCGCCGTGGTCAATCCGCTCGCTGTTCCCCGCGGAACTGGCGAGCCGCGACAGGTCGATCGTCTGGGCGTTTTCGCGTTTCGCCGCGACCAGCGTCTGAGGGAGATCGCGGTAGGTGTAAATCGTCCCTTCCGGGCCGGAGCGGCAACCGCTCGGCAGCGTGGCGCTGAGCGCGCACACCAGGAGCCACGTCCGGGGGGACGCGGCCCGCAATCGCGCGCGGATCGATCGACGATGAGCCGACAATCGAGCCATCCGTGGCTGACGTGAAGGGATCTGGGGACACCAAGTGACGATGCCCGCCGGTGAACACGGGGGTCCGCGTCCGCCAGCGGCGGATTTTGCCGCCGGGTTGTAGGAGAAGCCCGCGGGACGGGTCAAGATGGAATGGTGCGGAGCGGGGAGCGGGGGAGCGGGGGGAGCGGGGGAGTGCCGGGGAGGGCGAGAGACCAATCACCGTGATGTCGTACGCGCGAGTCATCGCCGCAGACCACCCCGGGATTGCTGACTTGGCGGCGTCTCCCTCGGGCCCGATACTGCCCGCATGTGCGGATTTACGGGGTTTGTTGATGTGACGCGCGGCACGTCCGCCGCGGAGCTGCGGGCGCGGGTCACACGGATGGCCGACACGCTGCGGCATCGCGGACCGGATGACGGCGGGTGCTGGGTCGAACCGGCGGTCGGACTCGCATTGGGGCATCGGCGGCTGTCGATCCTCGACCTCTCGCCCAACGGCCACCAACCGATGGCGTCGCACGATGGTCGGTGGTGGATCACCTACAACGGCGAAATCTACAATCATCACGAGCTGCGGTCCGACCTCGCCGCGCGGGGTGTGACCTTTCGCGGTAGCTCGGACACGGAAACCCTTGTCGAAGCCTTTCGCGCTTGGGGCGTGATTCCGACGTTGCGTCGCTCACGCGGCCTCTTCGCCTTCGCCGCGTATGACGCCCACGAGCGGAACCTGGTCCTCGCCCGCGATCATTTGGGGATCAAGCCCCTCTACTACGGGCGGCAGGGATCGACGCTGCTGTTCGGGTCGGAACTGAAGGCGTTGCGGGCGCATCCCGCGTTCGAGGCGGCGATCGACCGGACGGTCTTGCCGCAGTATCTGCGGCACAACTACGTTCCGGGGCCGCACACGATTTATGAGGGGATCTTCAAACTCCCCGCGGGAATGGTCTGCGAGATCGCGCTCGACGCGCCCCGACTTGAACCGGTGCCGTATTGGTCGTTTACCGAGCAGGCGCTGGCCGGGGCGACCACGCCGCTGACAGGTCCCCCCGACGAGATCGTCGCGCAGGTCGAGCGGGAACTGTCGCGGGCGGTTGGCGAACAGATGCTGTCGGATGTGCCGCTCGGGGCGTTTCTCAGCGGGGGGATCGATTCGTCGCTGGTCGTCGCGCTCATGCAATCCCAAAGTCCGCGGCCGGTGCGGACCTTCACCATCGGGTTCGACGTTCCCGACTACAACGAAGCGCCGTTCGCGGCGGCGGTGGCGAAACACCTGGGGACCGAGCACACCGAATACCATGTGACGTCCGCCGAGGCGCGCGACGTCATTCCGTTACTCCCGACGATGTTCGACGAACCGTTCGCCGACTCGTCGCAGATTCCCACGTATCTGGTGTCGCAACTGGCGCGGCGGCAGGTGACGGTGGCGCTGTCGGGGGATGGCGGGGACGAACTCTTCTGCGGCTATCTGCGGTATTTTGCGGCGCTCTTCGGATTGCGCGGCGGAAAACTGCCGGGAATGATCCGACATCCGGCGGCATGGGGCGCGCGGCTCGCGGGGCGGATGCTGCCATTGCCCAGGTGGCGCAAGTTCTGTCGGCGCGCGGCCAGTTTTCTCGCCGACGCCGATCCCGACCGACGTTATCTGCGGGGCATGACCCATTGGCCGCTCGATGCGGGAGTCGTATCGGGGCCACCAACTCAGGCGGCGACGATGTTTCTCGATCCGGCAACCTGGCCCGCGTTTCCCGCGCCGCAACAACGGTGGATGTGGCTCGATACGCTCAACTATCTGCCCGACGACATCTTGGTGAAAGTCGACCGGACGAGCATGGCGGTTTCGCTCGAGGCCCGTGTGCCGTTGCTTGATCCGCGCGTGGTGGAGCTCGCCTGGCGGGTGCCGCAGACGATGAAGAGCCGTGGCTGGCAGGGTAAGCTCATCCTGCGAACGATCTTGGCGAAGTCCATCCCGCGGGAGCTGTTCGAGCGGCCGAAGAAGGGATTCGGAGTTCCCATCGCCGAGTGGTTGCGCGGCCCGTTGAAGGAGTGGGCCGCGACGCTGCTCGAACCGCGGCGTATCCGGCAAGAGGGTTACTTCGACGCCGACCTCGTCAGCACGACATGGGAGGAGCATCAAACCGGACGGATTGATCGGGCGTACCTGCTGTGGGATCTGTTGATGTTTCAGGCCTGGTTGCAGGACGCGCGACGCTGACCTGAGTCACGGCACGGCGGCACACGACTCCCCATCGGTAATGATGAGGCGGTCACCCGACCATGTCGGGGCGCATCGCCCACTCAGCGCGGCTGGAGCGCCAACGCCCGTTGCAGCCAGTTGAAGGTCGTCGCGACCAACTGCTCCTTCTGGATGGGCTTCGTGAGATAGTCGCTGCAGCCGGCGGCGAGGCATTTCTCGCGATCGCCGTCCAAGGCATGCGCCGTCACCGCGATCACCGGCGTGTCGTTCCCCCCCGCGCGGAGCCGCGCCGTCGCCGCGTAGCCGTCGAGGATCGGCATCTGCATGTCCATCAGGATGACGTCGAACGGGACTTCGCGCGCGGCGGCGATCTTGTCGAGCGCCTCCTGGCCGTTCTCCGCCAGTTCGAAGTCCGCGCCGGCCTTCTTGAGATGGAAACTGAGGAGCTTGCGGTTGTCGGGGGCGTCGTCGACGATCAGCAACCGCGCCCCTTGGAGCGGTTTTTCGGGCGTCAACGCATCCGTCCCGGGAACGGATGATGTTGATGCCATGGCGGCCGGCGCGATCTCCGCGCACGGGAGGTCGAGCGTGAACGTGCTCCCGCGACCGAGTTCGCTGGCGACGTGAATCTCGCCCCCGAGCATCTTGGCGAGCCGTTGCGAGATCACGAGCCCCAGTCCGGTCCCGCCGAACTCGCGGTTCATGCGGGAGTCCCCCTGAATGAACGGTTTGAAGAGGCGCTGGATCGTTTCCTGCGACATGCCAATGCCGGTGTCGCTGACGGCGATCGACAGTCGACCGCGCGGCGATAGCGGGTCGATCCATTTGACGAGGACCAGGACGTGTCCCTCGGCGGTGAACTTGATCGCGTTGCTGACCAGGTTGACCAGAATCTGCCGCAATCGTGTCGGGTCACAGAGGAACTTGCGCGGGAGCGGCTCGACGGCCCGGATGTCGAGGCCAAGCCCTTGCTCCTTGGCCCGGCCGCGCATCATGTTGTCGACGTCGCGCAGCAGGTCATGAATTCCCACGGGCATCGTCTCGAGGATCATCTTCCCGGCTTCGATCTTCGAGAGGTCGAGAATGTCGTTGATGATCTCGAGCAGATGCCCGCCGTTGCGATGGATCGACGCGGTGGCGTTCGCGCGTTCCTCCGGGGACAGCTCCGAATCCTGCAACAGATCGACATAGCCGAGGATCGCGGTCATCGGCGTGCGGATTTCGTGGCTCATGTTGGCCAGAAACTCGCTTTTGGCGCGAGCGGCGGCTTCGGCCTGCTGCCGCGCCACGGTCAAGTCGCGCACCAACTGTTCCAGATGCTGCAGGTGGCTCGCCTCCCGCTTTTTCGATTCGATGAATTCGTTGGTCTGCCGCCGGAGGTCGGCCTCGGCGCGGCGGCGCTCGCGGACCTCCGCCTGCAGCTTCTCGTTCTGCTCGTTGACTTGCGTCAGCGTCGCCTGGAGCGAGGCGTTGGCCGCTTCGATGGTCTGTCGCGCTTCGAGGAGTTGCTCGCGATCGCGGCGCAGCAGCTTCTGCTGATGGACCGCGCCGGTCAGATCATCGATGGCGATGAGGACCCGCGGGGGATCGACGGACAACCGCTGGACCCGCGTCTCCTGATGCATGTAGCCGTCGTCGGGGAAGGCCGCCGACTTGAGCGGTAGAAAATGACGATGAAGGGCCGCCGACAAGACGATCGGGACGCCGGTTTCCAGCACCTGGGCGATTCGTGTCTCGAACCGCGACCGGGGCCATTCGGGAAACAACTCGGGGAGCGTTCGACCGATCGTTTGCTCGGCGGGCAGGTTGGTCCACGCCTCGAGCTGGCGATTCCAGGCATGGACCCGCAAGGCTTCATCGACGAGACACATGCCCAGCGGCAAGAGCTGCCAAAGCAACCCGCCATCCAGAGCGACCGCTGGCGGCAACCCGCCGGGTTCTTGGGCGACTGACATGTCGTGGCCCGACTTGACGAGACGAGGCGAAAAGGTCCCCGAAGATGGCTCGACCAGCGGGGGACCGGCCCCGGCGGTAGGCGACCAACAACTCCGGCTGCACTCCCCGCACGAAACGCATCACCGAACCGCCCGCGGACACGCTCACCACCGACCCCTGAATCTCCCGGGATTCCACGCGAAATTGCACGTCGGCGATCAGCAGGTCTTCTTCCGGGTCGGCATCGGCGCGACACATCCGCTTCCAACAATCCGCCCCGGTGTAGATCGTCGGCAGCGTATACGACAGCGGTTGGCGCACCTCGTTGGCGAGCGTTCCCATCACGCTGTTGAGGAGGATGTTCCCCACCTCGAGCAGCACGCCGGTCAACTCGACATCGAGTTCCGATTCCAACACATCAACTCCCGACAAGAGCCCCGCCAGCGCCAGGCTGCTCCGTCGTTCAAAGGCCAGTCCCGCGCGACCGCACAGATCGCCCGAGAATTCCTGCACCACCACCGTCTTCTGGGCGGCGGGCTCGACCGCGTCGTCCCGCCAGTCCCGACTCCGCACGAGCGACACCGAGGGGACGCTCAGTTCCACGCGGCAATCCACCAATTCACTCAGGGAAGCGGCGGCCCGCCCCACTCCCATGTTCACCAGTTCCGTCAACAGATCGATCACGTCGGCGGAGAATGGGCCCTGTCCGGCACTCATGGCGTCACGCTCCCCACCAAGCCCGCGAGCCGCGTTCGCACAAGGTCCCGCACGACATCCGCTGTGAACGGTTTCGTCACGAACGCCACGGCACCGAGCGCAAGAGATTCGGCCCGGGAACTCGCCTGGATGTCGGCCGAGCAGACGATCACCGGAAGCGACAGGCCGCGCGCCTGAAGTTCGCGCAGCAGCCCGAAGCCGTCCAGCACCGGCATCAGGAGGTCGGTGATGATCAGGTCGGGAGTTCGGGCCGCGATCGCCTCGAGCGCCGCCTGACCATGCTCGGCCTCCTCCCAGGTATGTCCCAAGTCCTTGATCGCGGCGACCACGCGCCCGCGACTGAACTTGGTGTCGTCAACGATCAGCAGATGCCCCATCGAGACCGACCTTCCGGCGAGACACTCACGAAACGATTGCCGAGTTGGATGTCAACCCATCAACGCGCTCCGCTCTCAAAATGTCGGTCACATTTTTTCCCGAGCGTTGCGGGAAAAGCCCTCCTGGGGCAATTCCCCGTTTCAGTCGTAGGGGCGGTAGGTTTTTGCTTCAACGTGCCTGTTTTGCATGACTTCGGCTCCCCGAATCCCACCGGCCATGAGGGTGTGACAATCGGTGTCATCCGAATCTTGGGCGCCGTGAACACTCCGCCGGGAATCGTCACTTCCGGCGCCACAGGATTTCCATGGGGATTCCCAATCGCCGGCGAACGGGTTCGATCTCCCCCGCGAAGCGTTTCGCGTCGACCGGATAACCCTGCGTCGGTTTCAGGGTCGGACAGTGGCCCCGCCAGAACTCGTTGAAGAGTTGCATGTGGAGCTCGCGGACATATTTCGCGGTCATCGAGGCGGCCGCCGTCGCCAGATGCCGTTCGGCCCGAGGCTCGAAGCGGAGTTCGCGCGGCCCCAAGCGGTAGTGGCTGAGCGTGGGGGTCTCGGTGATCGTCTCGACCCACGCGTCGGGCCAATGATGCGCCAGCGCCGCCGCGTACGACTGCCGGCCGCCATGCTTGTCGCTGAAGATCAGGACCGGCTCGCCCTCTTCCGAAGGGTCGATCCGCCGCAAGAGTTCGAGATGGCACATGGTGACGACTTCGGCTTTGTTCCCCTGTTCCAGCCGACGATTGAACGCCGCGGGGGAGACGATTTGGCACGCCACACCCAGCGGATGGGCCCACCTCGTGGTCAAGCCTTCAACCGATCGCACGATCCCCGGCGGCGACAAATCACGCGGCAGTGGGAGATCTCGGCCCTTGAGCCATGGCGCTTCGTCCCAATCGTCCACGCCATGCAGTTGACGGCTCGCCTCCCGCAGACTGGTGGTCGAGACGCCGGTCGCCAACCATAACGGCAAGACCCCCTGCTCGAGCTTCGCGAGTCCTTGATAGGGTTGAAACAACGCCTTGGAATCGGCGTAGATGAGCCGGCCGTCGGTCGCGCGGGGATCGGTCGTCACCCGCGGCGCGAGGAGCGTCGTCAGATCCTCGCTCGGCGCGTCCTCGCTGACCCGCCAGACGGTCGCGGCGACCACGAACGGACCCAAGTTGGGCCCCAGCCCGGCTTCATCGATGCCGATCACGATCGTCATGCCGCGTTCCGAGTGGGGGTTAAAACAAAGACCGCGATGGCGACACGGTGGTCGACATCGCGGTCCGGATCAATCGAGGGTCGATTGCGACCGGTGGAGTCGCAGGCGAATCGGGCGGGATGCGGCCCCGTCGGAGACGGGCGCCGTGACTCATCCAAGCCCACGCTGATGAGTTTGGCACCTCCGGTGGAATAACGAGCCCTCGATCGAGGCGGGGTTGTAGGTCCAACCGCCCGCCGCCGCAAGGTCGGATTTCTTCGTTGCGGTTCCAGTGAGAGAAGCCCAGGGAACGCTTTCCCTGGGCTTCCGAATTCACTTCCGCCGGCGCGCGTACTCCTCCCGGAAACTCCGCCGTGGCATCGGCGGCAACTCGCGCTGCTTGCCCCACGGATTCAGCGGGTTGTAGATCATGAATCGCGGCAACCACGGGACCACCGTCCGCGCCACCTTTCCCGCCATCGTGTACAGTCCCGTCGAACCGAGCAGCTTCCCGGCGAACCACATCCCCATCCGCTTCTTCCATGGCAGCAGCTTGCGGATCGTGATCTCCTTCCGCCACGTCAGCAGTTGCGTATGGAGATCGATCTTCACGGGGCAGACGTCGCTGCACGAGCCGCACAGGCTGCACGCGAACGGCAGACTGCTATAGGTCGAGGCGTCGCGCGACGGCGCGAGAATCGAGCCGATCGGTCCCGGCACCGTCGTCTGATAACTGTGGCCGCCGCTGCGTCGATAGACGGGACACGTATTCATGCAGGCCCCGCAACGGATGCAGTTCAGCGACCGGCGAAACTCCGGCGAACCCAGGATGTCGCTGCGGCCGTTATCAACCAGGACGATATGGAGTTCCCCGCCCGGCATTGGTCCATGAAAATGCGAGGAATACGTGGTGATCGGCTGACCGGTCGCGGACCGGCCCAGCAATCGCAGGAAGATGCTCAGATCGGCCAATCGCGGGATCAGTTTTTCGATCCCCATGCAGGCGATGTGGACCTTCGGCAGCGAGACCCCCAGGTCGGCGTTCCCTTCATTCGTGCAGACGACGAACCCGCCCGTTTCGGCGATCGCGAAGTTGACCCCAGTGATGCCGACATCGGCCCCCAAAAACTGTTCGCGCAACTTGCCGCGCGCCGCGGTCACCAAATAGGGCGGATCGGTCGCTCCCTTTTCGGTCCCCAGATGCTGATGGAACAGCTCGCCGATCTCCTCCTTCTTGATGTGGATCGCGGGCATCACGATGTGGCTGGGGGGTTCGTCGCGGAGTTGGACGATCCATTCCCCCAGGTCGGTGTCGGTGACGGTCACGCCGTGCCGTTCGAGGAACGGGTTCAAGTGACACTCTTCCGTGAGCATCGACTTACTTTTGACGACCTTCTTGGCCTGATGTTTCTCGATGATCCCGAGGACGATCTCGTTGTGCTCGGCGGGGGTGCGGGCCCAATGGACGTGGGCCCCCAGCCGGATCGCGTTCCGTTCGAACTCTTCAAGGAATTCGGCGAGCCGCGACATCGTGTGCTGCTTGATTCCCGCGGCGCGTTGCCGCAGTTCCTCCCATTCCGGCAGGGTGGCCGCCATCTTGTCGCGTTTGCCGCGAACGAACCATAACGATTGATCATGCCAGTGGGCGCGCCCGGGAATCGCGACAAAGTCGCTGGCGTTCTCGGCGTGATCGCGAACCAGGGTGGTGGTCATGGCGCTGTATTTCCGGATGCCCGGGGAAGGCCTTCCCTGGGCGTCTGCTCATTTATTTCGGATCCCGTCCCGCGAGAATTTCCGCGACGTGCATCACCTTGAGGGGCGTCTTCCGCCGCTGGATCAGGCCCCACATGTGCATCAGGCACGACATGTCCCCGGCGGTCAGAATCTCGGCCCCCGCTTGGTGATGATCATGCACCCGATCGAGCCCCATCATGCACGAGACCGCCTCTTCCTGGACGGCGAACGTCCCGCCGAACCCGCAGCATTCATCGGGGCGCTTGACTTCGACGAGTTCGATCCCCTCCAGCGAAGCGAGCAACTTCCCCGCCTTGCTGAACCGGGGCCCCATCACCTCGCTGCACGAGCCCAGCCGCAACTCGCGGAGCCCGTGACAGCTTTGATGCAAACCGACCCGGTACGGGAACTTCCCCGGCACCGCCTTGACCTCCAGGACATCATGCAGGAACTCGCACAGCTCATACGTCTTCCGAGTCACGTCCTCGAACTTGGGATGCTCATGACATAGATCGTGGTAGTGCTGTCGGATCATCGCCGTACAACTCCCCGACGGACAGACGACGTAATCGTACGGGGCGAAGATGTCGAGAAACTTGCGGGCCAGCGGCACGGCGTCGCTGACGCAGCCGGTGTTCGCCATCGGCTGGCCGCAGCAGGTTTGCGCGGCGGGGAACTCGACCGCGCAGCCGAACCGCTCGAGCAGTTCCAGCGTCGCCAGCCCGACATCGGGATACAACTGGTCGACGTAGCAGGGAATGAACAAACCAACGCGGGGCATGCGACGGCGGAGCTTTCACGACGAGTGGGCGATTCCCCGATTATAGGCGGCGATCACCCCTTCAGCGATTCCAGCAGGGTCCGCAGGGCCGACGAACGCAACTGCTCCGCCTCGGTGAATCGCAATCGGACGATGTCGCCGTCGTCCCCCCGCTCGATTTCCGGGCCGAGGCCCACGTCGGCGATGGTTCCCAACGCGACCGAACCGCCGGGGACGAACACCCCCAGATCGACGCCGTCGGGTCGTTTGGTGACGACCGTCGCGAGTTTCCGCTTGCCCCGTTTGTAGTTGACCAGGACTTTCCCGCCGAAATCGACCGCCGCGTCGGGCCAGACCGTTTCCAACAGGGTGAACAGTTCCTCCAGGACGGCGACCTCCCAGACGACCTTCCCCTTGAGCATCCCCTTCCGCATCAAATGCCATTTCCGGCCGAGTTGCTTCCACGGCGTGAGCGATTCCAGGTCGAGCATCGCGGGATGGGCCGTCTGCAGGTACGACGTAATCGCCTCTGCCAGAAACTCCTGAAACGCCGTCGACTCGAACTCCGCGCGGGTGATGACGGTCAGACCGACCTCCTGCCAGGGGGGATTGGCGTTCTTGACGCGGACCCGCGATTGCCGTCCGTAAACCGGAATCTCGTCCAACTCGTCAAAATCCTTCCAACCAAACCGCGCCTGCAGCGCCTCTTCCTGAAAGGCGTTCCGCGCGACGCGAAAGCGGAAAGTGACCGACCACTCATCGCCGGTCATCGCATGCAGGAACCAGCCCGCCCCCTTGTTCTGGGCATGCGTCACCTCGACGACGCTCCGCTCGTTCCAGTTCGCCGCCGCGAACTCCTCGCGCGATTCCAATTGGTCGATCAAGTCGCCGAGCATCGTCCCGTCCCAGCGACACGGTTTGCCGTTGTGCGCGACGCGATCCTGCGTGTGCCACTTGCGCCCATCGACCTCCCAAGGCATCTTCGCGTTCTTGCTGAGCTGGCTCAGCTCGAGGTCGCCTTGGCGCTTCTTCGTGACGCCCGCGGCGTCGAACGACTCGCGCCCGCCCCGCGCGCCGGTGGTCAGAATCGGGGCCAGGCATTCCGCCGTCAGCGACCGCAGCGGCTTGCCGTCGGGACCGGGCACCGCGACCGTCCCGGAGACGATTTGTTCGGGAGTTCCCGCCGCGACGATCCACCCGCCCCCGGACCCCGCTGCGGGACCAAGGTCGATCACCCAATCCGCTGTCTTGATCACGTCGAGGTTGTGCTCGATGACCACGACCGTATTTCCGGCGTCGACCAGGCTGTTCAAAATCTTCAGCAGCTTGCGGATGTCATCAAAATGGAGTCCGGTCGTTGGTTCATCGAGCAGATACAAGGTCTGCCCGTGCTGCGGCCGGGCGAGTTCCGCCGCGAGTTTGACCCGCTGCGCCTCGCCGCCGGACAGGGTGGGGGCCGATTGCCCCAGCGTGAGATAGTCGAGCCCGATGGCGCACAGCACCGCCAGCGGGCCGCGAATCTTCGGCAGATTGTCGAACAGTTCGCGGGCCTCGCCGATCGACATCTCGAGCACGTCGGCGATCGATTTTCCCCGATACTTGACCGCCAACGTTTCCGCGTTGTACCGCTTCCCGCGACACGCCTCGCATTCGACCCAGACATCGGGGAGAAAGTGCATCTCGATGCACTTCTGACCGTTCCCCTCGCAGACCTCGCAGCGGCCCCCCGACCGGTTGAAGCTGAACCGCGCGGGACGATAGCCGCGAACCTTGGCGTCGGGCAAGCGGGCGAAGAGCTCGCGAATCTCGTCGAACACCCCGGTGTAGGTCGCGGGGTTCGACGCCGGCGTGCTCCCCAACGGCAACTGATCGACCACGATCAACTTGCTGAGCTTCTCGAGCCCCAGCAGTTCATCGTAAGGGCCCGGCTGCTCGCTGCTGCGATGGAGCTTCCGCGCGATCGCCTTCGCCAGCGTCTCTTGAATCAGCGAGCTTTTGCCCGACCCCGAGACGCCGGTCACGGCGGTGAGCGTCCCCAGCGGAATCCGCACGTCGACATTCCGCAGGTTGTGCTGCCGCGCCCCGCGCAGCTCCAGCCAACCGCCCCCCGGCGTCGCATCCGCCGACGGGGTGATCACCGGAAGTGTCTCCGCTTCGGGTTTCGTCTGGACGGCTTTCCTCTTGGCGACCTTTCGCGGCGGAGTCGTCGTCGCCGCGGATTCCGGCGTAACCCGCGTCACCGGCATCCGGCGCTCGAGCGGAATCACGATCTGCTCGCGATCGGCGAGAAACTTCCCGGTCAGCGAATTCGCGTGTTGTTGCAGCTCGCGCGGGGACCCGAGCGCGGTGACCGTCCCCCCGAAGC